>NZ_WTKX01000017.1:0-90042 GCF_011378755.1 Pseudoalteromonas sp. Z1A2
TGCTTTAGGCATGTTTTATATATCTACTGAGATATTGCGAGTGCCAAAATGGGACAAGAGTCCACTATTAAAGTATGTGGACTCTCAACGTGTACCAATACGGAAACATGTTTTTTATTTCAATTTTCGGAAAGGTTTATCAGAGGGGCGATTTAATTTAGGTTTTATTAATTAACTATGTGCAGCCATTAGATTATCAATGTCTGTTAGCTGGTTTGGGTTTCCGCTTCGCTATCGGCTGTCGCCATGTGAAAATAATTACCGAGTATAAATACCCCCCATAAATCCCATTATGTTACGGGCTAGAACCGCTACGCTTAAAAGGGCTTTTGTTCTAGTTCGTGTGGGGGCTGCGCCATTTTCCACACGAAAAACCACAAGCGCCCCGCCTTTTAGATATTTTGGCGGGGCGCTGTCTAAACATAACGCGGCTTAAATTTATGGGCTTTTTTATTCTATACATCGTCAACGTAACTTGCTAGTAAAGATATCAAAACCATGATCAAACCATATCTTTAAATAGTTCTAAAAAGCTTCACGTTTACTCGCCCCCGATTAAAATATCGGAAAATTATAGAAGTTATTCCTATCACGACAAGATAAGATCAACACATCATGGGACAGTTAAATCCACTTTTAACAACTTAAAAGTACATGAGAGCATGTTTAAGAACTTAAGGAACTAAATAAAGCTTCAAATTCAATGTTTATTTGACCTTCAAGAACAATTGCTGGATATTGTAGTTTAGTCGGCAAAAATAATGATGCTTAGTTTATTCGACAACTAAATTTTAATAATGGAGATTACATGTCAAAATTACACCTTTACAAGTACAAGGGTGATAAATGTCAACACTGTGAGAAGTCTATTTCAGAGGTTTTAAGCCGCTACGGAGTAATTAAAAGGATTTTTGAATTCCATCATATAAAACCGGAGTTAAAAGATCCCAACTACTCAAATTTAATAAAAGCAAAAAACTTCCACAAAGCAACTTAAAGAATTAGATAAATGCGTACTATTATGCGCTGAATGCCATAATATTCTTCATTCACAAAATGATAACGTAGAGCTTGAACTTAGAATCGCTTTAAATGAAAGAGTTATAAGTAAGAAAATATCTGGTTGGCTTATTACTGACCATATATCAAAGATAAAGAAGTTCATAACAGACGAAGCTTATCTTTTACAGCCTTATGTTTTAAAAACAAAAAATAAGGAAGAAATATATATTGCTTTTGAGATCTTAAATGAACCATCAATATTATTTAATCTAGTTAATAATCTTGATGATAATGATGAACTATCTTTATATAGCTTAGCTAACATGACTCAAGTTTTTTTTGCTAAACGTACTTCAGATCAACTAAATATAGACATACACAGCCTTTTTAGAATAGTTAACATTGAAACTCTAGATAGCTTTAAAGGTCAGAACTTTTGGGTTCAAGGTGGTTTCTTTTTAGATGAAAGTAATACTGCCATATCAGATTTTAATATTCATTTAACAGCTGAAGCTGGTAAACTAATCTTAAATAATATTGTATAGTATATTTATATCTTCACATATCTAATTTAGTAATCGGTGTAAAACTGTCATAGATTATTCACTCTATGATAGTTGAAATAATGACATAATAAATTTAATGGCGGAAGTTTAACCTATTTGGGAGGACTTAGTTTAATGCTATTATTTATTCTTTTGTTGAAAGCTTCGGCCAATTTCTCAGTTTCACTAAAAACGGTATTCCAATATTTAATGCGTGTATCTGCATCAAGATCGGTAAAGTCGTTTCTGTCTGGGATTTTTCCGTAAGGTAAGCTTACTATAAATTCTTTTGATGGAGTGATCATTACCACATTATCGTAATTAAGTGGTGATACTTTACGTTTTAAATTTTTATCGAACCACCCTGCTTTTGGCTCACTATTAAAATGCGGATATAAAATAAGTCCTGGGTTATTAATTTTTAAGTCAAAGTGGTAATCGATAATCCCGCCTTCCGATATATAAATTTTTATACTTTTTATTTATATTTTTGTATTGGTAATAGCTTTAGCTTTAAATAAAAAAGGGCTACACGCCCTTTTTTATTTAACTATATTGCTTATATAAATTATATTTTTCTTTTGTGTGTTCAGAAAAGTAGTCTGTGTATAATCATTTTTTAGTCAAATTAAATAACTATATTTCAATTATTTAACTAGTATATATAATAAAGCTGCTAAAACACTCCCTATTATTGGACCAACTACCGGGATCCATGAATAACTCCAGTTACTATCAGTTTTACCTTTTATTGGTAATAAAGAATGTACAATTCGCGGGCCTAAATCTCGAGCTGGATTTATTGCATATCCAGTAGTCCCGCCCAGAGAAAGTCCAATACCCCAAACAACAAAAGCAACAGGTATAGCGCCTATTGAACCTAAGCCTATTTTTACGCCAGAGCCATCGTCAATTTCAGCTGAAGAGAAGTAAAAAACACAAATTAATAAAACGAAGGTCCCTATTATTTCACTAAGTATATTTCTAAACGTATTTGGTATAGCTGGAGATGTACAGAAAACAGCTCGTTTTAAGGTGGGATCGTCAGTGGCATCGAAATGATCTTTATAAACTGCATAAACTAACGAAGCGCCAACCATCGCGCCAATAAATTCCGCTAAAATATAACTTGGAACTTCGGACCATGGAAATGATCCAGCTACGGCTAAGCCTATTGTTACTGCAGGGTTAAGGTGTGCTCCACTATAGGGACCGGCAACAACCACACCGATAAAAACACCAAGTCCCCAAGCAGTGGTAATTGTCATCCAACCGCCGCCATGGCCTAGTGTTTTCTTTAGTATGTCATTGGCTACAACTCCGCCCCCAATTAAAATAAGCAGTGCAGTTCCTAGTATTTCTGCTAAGAAAGGTGACATTTTAATATTCCTTATTAATTATAAACATAAAACCACCCTCAATAATGATATCTATTGCATAAGTATAAGCCATGAATATTTTGAAACTTTTTTACAGCTGAAAATTACCATAAAATAAGTATCAACTTATTTATTTTTACGCTTGGAGTATGTAGTGATATCATAAAAATAGTCTCCACTAATAAACCTTAATAGATATGTTGCTATGGTTTTATAGTTAAGTGGCTTATTATTCGCTTTGTACTTTTTTTACCGCATTACACCATCCGGCATATAATTCATCACGTTTTGATTTAGTCATGTTAGGAACAAATCGTTTATCGCAATTCCAGTTAGTCGCTAATGATTCAAGTGATGGGAATACACCCGCTTTTAGACCTGCTAAGTAAGCTACACCCAAAGCAGTAGTTTCACTTATGGTCGAACGGTCAACTTCGGCTCCTAAAACATCAGACAAAAATTGCATAAGCCAGCCATTTATTACCATACCGCCATCAACTCTTAGTACCTGTGGTCTTACGCCATCAGCTTCCATTGACTTTTGAAGGTCTTTAGTTTGAAAACAAACTGACTGTAATCCAGCTGTTACGATCTCTTTTATACCCGTATCTCGGGTTAAGCCAAAAATTGCACCTCGCGCATTAGAATCCCAATAAGGAGCACCTAATCCTGTAAAAGCGGGTACCATATATATACCGTGATCTAGCGAGGTATTGCATGCAAGTGACTCTGTTTCTTCAGCTTTTTGGATTAATTGTAGACCGTCTCTAAGCCATTGAATTGCAGCACCTGCAATAAAAATACTCCCCTCTAGCGCATAAGTTGGTTTCCCATTTAATCTATAAGCTACTGTACTGAGAAGTCTATTTTCAGATTCAAGTACTTTATCGCCAGTGTTAACCATCATAAAGCATCCTGTACCATAGGTACTTTTAGCCATTCCTGGTTGAAAACAAGTTTGCCCAAATAACGCTGCCTGTTGGTCTCCTGCCATTGCAAGAATAGGTACTTCGTAACCTAAATAGCGTTCATCTGTTACGCCAAAATCATCTGATGAATCCATTACTTCTGGTAACATCTCTATTGGCACATTCAGAAGTTCAAGTAATTCCGCGTCCCATTCTTGGGTATGAATATTAAAGAGCATAGTTCGCGAAGCATTCGTTGCGTCTGTGCGGTGCTCTTTTCCACCTGTCAATTTCCACAATAAATAAGTGTCGACAGTACCGAAGATTAAATCGCCTTTTTCTGCTTTTTCTCTAGCATCGGGACAATTTTCTAAAATCCAATTTATTTTAGTTGCAGAAAAATATGGGTCTATTAAAAGGCCGGTTTTTTTTCTAATTAACTCTTCTTTTTCTGCGGCCCTTAAATCATTACATAACTCTGACGTACGTCTATCTTGCCATACAATCGCGTTATAAACGGGCTCACCAGTAATTTTATCCCATACTATTGTCGTTTCACGTTGGTTAGTAATACCAATGGCAATAACCTTATCGTGTTGAGGGTCTAGGTGTTTCATTACAGCTGTCATTGTTTGCTGTACAGAAGCCCAAATATCTTCTGGTTTATGTTCTACATAACCATCTTTTGGAAAGTGCTGGTCAAATTCTTGTTGTTCTAGGTATGCAATATTACCATTTAAATCAAATAGCACACTTCTAGAACTAGTCGTACCTTGATCAATTGAAAGGATATAGTTATTCATTATTTTTTCACTTTTACTTTCGGTTATTTTCGTTTTTGTACTATTACATGGATTAATTGCTACATACAACAAAAATACAACTTTAATATATAATTATTTATATGTGATTTTCATTTGTTAGCTCTTAACCTATAATTTACTATTAACTAAATTTAAAATGCGAAAAAAATGACTCAAGACCAAAGACACGAATCCATACTAAAATTATTAAAAGAAAGAGATTCAATTTCTATTGAAGTACTAGTAAGTCATTATGAAGTTACACCACAAACAATAAGACGAGATCTGGCTTATCTTGCTAATTTAAATAAATTGAGACGTCATCATGGCGGCGCTAGTGCCATTTCAAGCATTCAGAATACAGCATATCAAACTAGAAAAATCATGGACTTAGAAGCTAAACAAAAAATAGCACAGCATGTAGTTCGTATGATACCTAATGGCTCTTCCTTATTTATAAACATAGGCACTACAACAGAAACAATCGCGAAAGCACTTCTTGGTCATGAAAATTTGAAAGTTGTAACTAATAATCTTAATGTTGCGGCTATATTAGGTGTTAAGAAAGATTTTTCTGTACTTATCGCAGGTGGAGAAGTTAGGCACAGAGATGGCGGGATTATTGGTGAGACCACAGAGGATTTTATTAAACAATTTCGTATGGATTTTGGCATTATAGGTATTAGTGGCATAGAAGAAAATGGTGCGTTACTTGATTTTGACTATCGTGAGGTGCGCGTAGCCCAGGCAATCATTGAAAATTCACGTAAAGTTTTACTTGCTGCAGATCACTCTAAATTCGGTCGGTATGCGATGGTAAAATTAGGTAATATCTCGCAGGCAGATAACTTTATTACCGATGCTCAGCCACCCGAAAGTATACTTACTTTACTCAATGAGCACGATGTCGAACTGCATATAGCTCAGTAAAAGCTTAACATAACAGTTAAATAGATTTTCCCTCATCATGGGGAAATCATGAGCTTTCCATTTTAGCTACAGCATGATCGAATAGGCTTCTGATAAGCAGAAGTCCCATACAATTAATTTTTGATGAACATTTTTCAATAATATCCGACGAACAACTGCAATCTAGAGTCGAATATAATCTTCATGCTATTTTATTCACTCTCGTTGTAGGTGTGTTCTGCACCGAAGATGGATGAAAAGCATTGAATACGTTGCTCATAATGAGATTGATTTGCTTGAAAAATATGTCTTATTTGAAAGTAGTCTTCCAGTTCACAACACTATAGATGGTACTATTCACCTATATCATCTGAAAAGTCATACCTATTGTATTAAATTAGTGATCTATTATAGCGCTGAGGAAATAGCGCGATAACAAAGCAAAATTATGACATAGAGTTGTTATCTCCAATTACTCTCTGCATTTTCCTGTATTGCTCTCCCTCCTGCCCCTATGCTGCCAGCTATTAATAATTTTTAACGTAGAGAGTTATTTAAGAAGATAAAATGATCATGCTTTTAATAGGATAGATATTACAACAAAACTTTATACGTTGGACACAGGCTGCACATATAGCAACAAACGTTGGCGTTATAGCCATAGATGGTAAAACTATTTGTGGCTTTAATGATAAGAAGCCAAAGAGACATACAATCGATATAACAAGCGCTTTTCAGCCGACAATAGCTGTTGTATCAAGAAAAATAACGATAGCTAACAATAAACCTCCAACTGGCTCAGCCTAGCTTGATTTATCGGATATCAAAACGCCGTAGTAACTATTGATTCAATGGGGTGTCAAAAAACTATAGCGGAAAAAATTAAACTCCTAAGTTTTTTATTGCTTTACGGTGGGTTTGATATAGCTAGACTAATTTTCATTTATGTACTTTAATGTTTGCAAATGTTCGTTATTAAATGTTATTTTTAATAAAAAGAAAATCGAAGTAAATAATAACTTCGTACTGTTATAGCTATTCAGAGTCTTAAAATACAATAGTTATCTGCAGTAGCTTGGTCATCCTTGTTAATCAGATCAATTAATTTTTTATTTCGTTTGAAGGCTTACTTGTGTCAAGTACTTAAATGTTAGGTAACAAATCTTGAGTTAAATAATAAAAATATCGAAAGTATTTTTATTATTACTCGTATACTTACTTACCTGCATGCCTAGTATAAATTTTGATAGCACGATAAATACCGTTTAGGACATTAATACTTTAAATTTAATTGAGCTGGTCTAAATAGCTTGATATTAAAATAGGTAATTCAACAAATGAGTCAACTTAGAGACAACAATATTAAAAAACTTCCTCAAGATATTTATGATGTTTTGATTATTGGAGGGGGTATTAACGGTGCTGTATCTGCTGCTGCTTTAGCCGCTAAGGGCGCTAGAGTTGCCTTGATAGACAAAGGTGATTTTGCTGGTTTCACTAGTTCAAACTCATCAAATTTAGCTTGGGGTGGCATAAAATATTTAGAAAGTCATGAATATAATTTGGTTAATAAACTTTGTAAAAGTAGAAACCATTTAATGCGTAGCTATCCTTCTACTGTTAAAGAAATTCGCTTTTTTACAAGTATCCAAAAAGGCTTTAGATTTCCGGCATTCTTTGTTTATTTAGGTACTATTCTCTATTGGTTTATGGGCCGTTTTTTTACTAAATCTCCTAGATACCTCAATGCAAAAAAAATAAAATCATCAGAGCCAGTCATTAACACAAAAAATGTAGAGGCTGGATTTGAATATTCAGACAGTTTTTTATTGGATAACGATGCTCGTTTTGTTTTCAATTTTATTCGCTCTAGTATGAGCCATGGGTGTATTGCCGCTAACTATGTAAGTTCGCAGGGCTCTACTCGCTCTAATGATATTTGGACTACAAATGCAGTAGACGAGATGTCTAAAGAGAAGTTTACTATCCGCTCTAAAGTTATTATTAACGCAGCAGGCCCATTTGTTGATCCTATTAACAATACAAATAGTCAAACCACAGCACATCACCATGTATTTTCAAAAGGTATTCACCTTATTGTTTATAAGATAACTAACAGTAACAAAGTACTGACGTTTTTTGCAGATGATGGTCGGTTGTTTTTTGTGATCCCCATGGGCCCAAAAACGTGTATTGGTACAACCGATACACAAGTTCATAGTCCGCACTCACAAGTGACTGATGAGGATCGAAACTTTGTGCTTGATAATGCTAACAAATTATTAGAGTTAGAAAAGCCAATTACAAAAAATGATATTATAGCCGAGCGCTGTGGAGTTAGACCATTAGCAATTAAAAAAGACGGTAATGGTAAGGCTGACTGGGTGCAGTTATCGCGCAAGCACGCTATAGATACAAATAGTGATCAAAAATATCTTTCTATCTTTGGCGGAAAACTAACAGATTGTATTAATGTAGGCGATGAAGTGGCTGATTTAGTCACTGGATTAGGTATTAAGTTACCTTATGAAGATTACAAATGGTACGGTGAACCTGACGACACCGTTAAAAATGAGTTCATGCATCGTGCAAAATTAATGAATTTGGATGGTTTAACACCTAAAACATCTACAGAGGTACTTAGTAAGCGGTTTTGGAGACGTTACGGCAGAAATGCGATTAACATGCTAGAAAAAATTCGTGAAGCACCTGAAAAAGGCGAACTCCTTATTAAGAATTCGGAGTACTTACGTGTGGAAATTGAACACGCTGCTGAGCGGGAAATGATAACTAAACTCAGTGATTTTTTACGTCGACGTTCTAAAATTTCACTGGTTGTAAGAAAAGAAGATATTCTTTCAGATCCTGGTTTACATGAAGTCTGCCAAATTCTATTTGGTAAGGATAATGCTGAAAATAAACTTCAGGAGTACATTGAAGAGATATCTAAATAACCATTTACATCTATTCTTACGACTTTAAAAGCTTGGGTTAAATGTTATAGAAGAAGTCTGTTAACACGATTAAAATTAATTATGTTAACTGACTTCTTATAGCAACTAATAAAATATAGTTTTATTTTTAAAAATTAATAACATTTTTAACTTTTTATCAAACGCTTCAGCTAGCCTTTCTGTTTCACTAAAAACTATATTCCAATATTTAATACGCGTGTCTGCATCAAGATCGGTAAAATCGTTTCTATCTGGAATTTTTCCGTAGGGTAAGCTCGCTACAAATTCTTTTGATGGGGTGATCATCACTACATTGTCATAATTAAGTGGTGACACTTTACGTTTTAAATTTTTATCGAACCACCCTGCTTTCGGATCGCTATTAAAATGCGGATATAAAATTAAGCCTGGGTTATTAATTTTTAAATCAAAGTGGTAATCGATAATTCCGCCGTCGCGATATATTCCTTGCGGCGAGCCTACAATATTTTTTATGCCTTGCATAACAAGTGGTATTGAACCCGATGCAAGTAATGCATCTTTTAAATTATTTTGAGTAAGCGCTATGTTTTGCGTTTTAAAATTGTAGCTGTCGGTAATTGATAAGTCACTTGTTGCTGGGCCAAATATAAAACGCTCATACTGTGAGCCTAATAATTTTCGGTTAACGCGGTTTAGCATATAACTTTTTGATAAACCCAGTAGTTGTATTATTTTATTTTCGCTGGCAATAAAGCCATTCGATTTTGCTACTATAAAGTGCGCTTTAAATATTGGGTTATTTATAATTTCGGTTACGCCGTTATCGCCAAAAACATCTTCAAGTAATGCGCGCGCTTTTATTGTTATTTCACTTGGTGTTGGTTTATTACTTGAGTATCGGGTTTGCGAATACGATTTTGCTAAGCGCTCAATGGCAGCAACGGGATCGTTTTGTGCAAAACACGCAGAGCGAAAAGCGCCGGCAGATGAGCCAATTAAATTAAGTGGCCGGGTTCGGTTTTTAAAAAATTCACCAAAAATATACTTATCCAACCCAAATAAGGTAAACCACTTTGGCCCACCACTTGCACCTAAAAAAGAGGTGAAAAGTTCAGGTTTAAAGCCCTGTTCGTTAATAATTTTAGCCGCTGTTTTCCCTGCGTTAATCTCGATCATCTAAAAAATTGTGCCTTTTATTTTGGTTGCTTCTGTTATTTCTACAACACTGAAAGTGAATACTTATGCAAACAAAAAGCGATTTTATGTTGCCATAAAACCGCTTTTTATAGTTAAGTGTGCTTAAAGTACGTGAATTAATCCCAAATGCCGTCTTCGCATTTGCCCTGTACTTTTACATCTTTTACTTTAAATTCGGGCTCTAAACCTTTGTCTCTTTGTGCGTGGTAATCGCTCGTAACAGACAAAATAGTCGGCGTTAACAGTATAATAGCGATAACGTTAACCACTGTCATTAATCCTAAGGCAATATCGGCTAAATCCCAGACTTCTTTTAATGTGGCCGACGCGCCCCACAACATCATTGATAAATAAAGCAAAGTGTAAATGCCGCGCCCTACTTTGTTGTCGAGCTTAAATAAGTGCAAGTTGCTCTCTGCATAGGCGTAGTTTGCCACCACCGATGTAAAAGCAAATAAGGTTATAGCGGCTGCTACAAAGTAAACACCACCTTGTGCTAAGTGAGCAGTCATCGCGCTTTGTGTTAAACGAATGCCTTCCATTTCACCGCTTATGTCTATATCGGCCAATAAAATGATCACAGCGGTACAGCTACACAGTACGATTGTATCGAAAAATACGCCTAGCATTTGTATGTAACCTTGCGTTACAGGGTGATTAGGAATTGGGCTGGCACTTGCTGAAGCATGCGGCACACTACCTGCACCGGCCTCATTAGAATATAAACCACGTTGAATACCGTTTTTAATCGCAGCGCCCATTGCACCGGCGCCTGCTTCTTGTAAACCAAACGCTGATAAAAATATATCTTTAAGCATGGCGGGTACTTGCGTGAAATTTATAATCGTAATAATTACCGCCGCAAGTACAAACACAATGCCCATTATTGGCACAACACGCTCTGCAAACCGGGCAATTGCTTTAAAGCCACCGAGTATAATTGAGCCGGCTAGCACGGTAATAACCAGGCCTGAATAAAATGTAGGAACTTCAAACGCGTAATTAAGTGCGTCGGTAATTGTGTTCGTTTGCATTGCGCTAAACGTAAAGCCGTAACCTAAAAACAAACACGCAGCAAACACAATTGCAAACGCCCGGCTACCCAAACCTTGTTGAATATAATACGCAGGGCCCCCTCTAAACTCGCCGCCACTATCGCGCACTTTATATACTTGCCCAAGTACACTTTCGGCAAAGCCTGTAGCCATACCCAATATGGCTATTACCCACATCCAAAATATTGCACCGCTGCCGCCAAGTGAAATTGCCACAGCCACACCGGCTAAATTACCAGTGCCTACTCGTGCGCAAAGCCCTGTACACAACGCTTGAAATGATGAAATGTCGTCTTTTTTACATTTGCTACTGCCTTTTAAGAGGCTAAACATATGTTTAAATTTAAGTATTTGAATTGCTTTTAGTCGTACTGAAAACCATACCCCCGTAAACAAGAGTATATAAATAAGCACCTGGCCTTCTCCCCACAAAAGGTTGTTTACGCTTTTGACGACGGTATCGAACATTGCTAATTCCTTCTTATATTTTTTATATTAATACCCTTTTTTGGGTATAACGGCTTTTGCTTGCGACATCGACTAAAAATTTAATGTAAATAAGGCAGCTAAGCTGCCTTAAAACTATACATTATTTATTTTGCAAATGAACTCCTGCAATCATGCACCTAACTGAGCCACCAGCCGACTCAATAGTAGGTATAGGTAATGGCACAAGCTTAGCCGTTTTTTGTATAACTGTTATTTGTGCCGGTGTAAGTGCATTAAACGCAGTTTGCGATAAGGCTAAAATACGACCATTTTTACCTTGTAGTTCAATAGCATTGCCACAAAAGTTATTAATTTGCTCAAGCGTTAAATCGATAACTTGATGATGGCTTTTCAAAAAATGTTTAGCTAACTGTGCACGTTGTTCAATTGGCACCATATTTAAACTGATCATTACAAATTTTGTAGCAATACACATTAAAACATTAGTGTGATAAACCGCAGTTCCTTGCTCGTCATATGCGTTAAACACTATGGGTGATAGTTTTAATTGCTCACATATTGTATTAACCACCGACTTGGTAGTTCTTTTTGATTCTACCGCGTAAGCGAGTTTATTTTGATGATCGATAACCAGTGAACCAGTGCCTTCAAGAAATGAATTTTCTTTCGATAAAAATGAATAATCAGTCACTGAAGACACTTTATAGTGATCCGTTAAAAAATCAATAATATCTTTTCGATATTCTAATCTTCTGTTTTCTACAAACATTGGATAGATTATTAATTCCCCACTTTGATGAGTTGAAAACCAATTGTTAGGAAAAACTGAATCGGGAGTGTGTGTTTGCTCATCTTCAAAAAGGTGAACTGTTACCCCTTCATTTTTTAATATTTGTACGGCATTAGTCACTTCTTTAAATGCTTGTTCACTTTGATTTTGTGCTAAGCATTCACTTTGAAATGCGTTATCGAGCATTGTTTGTGGGTTAGACGTAAAGTGATGCGGACGTACCATAACAACCGCACTCGGAGCTTGATTTACGTGGCTCATGCTACGTGCTCTTGTGCTGATGTTTGCTCTGTATTAAGTACCGAAAACAAGTTGCGCGGATCGGCTTGCTGTGTAATTAAATCGAGCAATGTAAATTCACCGCTTTTAATAAGTTGATCGCGTATAAATACAAGCGCTGTAAAGTCTTCGCTCGCAAAGCCTACACCATCAAAAATAGTTAATTCGTCTTGGCTAGTACGGCCAAGCGATTGCTTATTAACGACTTTATGAAACTCAGTTACAACAAAGCTTTCACTCATTTGTTGTATTTCGCCCTCTATTCGAGTTTGTGGCTCGTACTCTACAAATACATTAGCGCGCTCGAGTAATTTAGCATCTAACTCTGTTTTACCTGGGCAATCGCCACCTATGGCATTAATGTGCACACCTTGTGGGATCATGTCGTTTGTTAAAATTGTAGCATTGGTTTTATCGGCAGTGCAGGTTGTAATAACGTGCGCACCTTGCACAGCTTCCTGTGCGCTATTACAAATAGTTACGTTTAACCCGTAAGCACTTAAATTAGTAAATGCTTTTTTAGACGCGTTTGCATCTATATCGTATAAACGAATATGTGTTATGCCCAATACAGCTTTAAATGCCAGTGCCTGAAACTCAGACTGTGCCCCATTACCAATTAATGTAAGTGTTGTTGAGTTTTTTGGTGCTAAATACTTAGCCACCAGCGCCGATGTAGCCGCTGTACGTAGCGCTGTTAGTAGGCACATTTCGCTGATCATTACCGGATAACCACTATCTACATCGGCTAAAATACCAAATGCAGCGACTGTTTGAAGTTCTCGAAAGGTGTTTTTTGGGTGACCGTTTACATATTTACAGCTGAACATCTGGCCATCACTCACAGGCATTAGCTCTATTACACCCTCTGGTGAGTGTGCTGCATAGCGAGGTGATTTATCAAACTCTTTCCAACGGGCAAAGTCGGTTTCTAATTTATGTGTTAGCTCTAACAAAACGTTTTCGATACCTAAGCTATTTATAAGCTTAGCCATTGCCTGAACGCTAACAAACGGAACGCCTTTTTTTGGCTGTGCTATAAAATGACTCATGTTGAAACCTCTTAAATAAATGTATTAGTTAATTTAAAACAAGTTTAGCGAGGCCGCATGCTATTTAATATGGCAATTAGTTATACAAATTTTATTAATTTTTATCACTTTGCTATGCAGGTATATACAAATTGTGTATTTTAGTAGGCCATGCTCTAAAAGGTTTGATTTATGACTCCTTATATTTACGATTCCCTTGATAACGCTTTAATTGCTGAATTACGAAAAGACGGTCGCGCCTCTATCTCTGCTTTAGCAAGTTCTTTAAATGTGTCACGCGGGACAGTGCAAAATAGATTAGATCGATTAGTGAGTTCAGGCGCTATTTTGGGGTTTACTATAAGAGTGCATGAACACATAGAAACCGAAGCCGTTCGTGCAATTATGATGGTGGAAGTGATTGGTAAATCAACTTCTCAAGTTATTAAAACTATGCGTGGTATACCCGAACTTACAAAATTGCACACTACCAATGGTGCTTGGGATTTGGTAGCAGAGATACAGGCCGCGAATTTAAGTGAGTTTGATGGAGTACTTAGGCAAGTAAGAGAAATAGACGGTATTTTAAATAGTGAAACGAGCATATTACTCTCATCAACTTAGGTTTATTTTTAGGTTTAAAATGACACCCATTTATATTATTTAAGTGTTCACAATAATTTTAGCTAATTTAAAAATTTAGAATGACACCCATTTATAGTTTTAAAGAATTGAAGCGCCAGAATCTAGGGGTTAATAAACATACAAATTTAAGTGGGTGTCATTTAAATGAAGAATAGTACTGCAATTTTAAGTTGCAGTACTATTTGCAATCTAGGTATAAGAATTTGGTTTAATTGTAACTATATTCGCTTTGCGTATAGTTATGCGTATTGCTGATCTCAAATTGGCTTTGCTGCGCTAAATAAGATCGACCTGCAGCTAAGCCTAATTTATGATCAAAACGTAAATCGTTATTTGAACTACCTAATAATTTGCTATGCAGTTTTTCGTCTGCAAAAATTTGTATTATTTCCACATCACTTGGTGGATTTGCAATAAACTCAAGCTCATCTAAATACGCTTTTTCGTGCTGTATCAAGTAGTCCAATGTTTTTGGACAATAGCCTGATGCTATAGCAAATGTTCTTAGCTTTTGTACCCATGCAGATTGCGCTTGAAAATTAGCGTCAACCGTTCTTATTACAACAATTTTACGAGCACCTCGGTTGTAAGCCTCACGCACGGGGAGTGGAGCGGCTAAACCGCCGTCTAGATAAAAATCGCTCTGTGCTTGTTCTTCAACAAGATGTGTTTCATTCGCTGCTTTTGCGTTTAACCAAGGTGTTAACTTTACACCTTGTTTGTACAAAAATGGCAGTGCGCTTGACGCCTTTAAAAGATCACGCCATTGATTATCTTCACCTGTTGGTGATAAATAATACGGCTTTCTGTCTCGTGCATTTGTTGCTGTAATAAGCAGTTCACGCTCACCTAAACTGGTTTTTGCCGTTTTAAAATCTATGGCTCTTTTTACTTCAGTCGTTTTGTCAAAGTACCAATCTAGGTCAACTATGTGCTTACCCATTAACCCACGACCAAGCTGAAAAAAACGCTTGTTACGCGAAAGCCCTCTAATTAGGCGTTTAGCATAGCCTTTTTGACGCGCTAAGTAGCTAGTTAAGTTTTGTGAACCCGCTGAAGTACCAATGAATAAATCAAAAGGGTCATAGCTTTGCTCTAACCACGCATCAAGTACACCGGCTGTAAATATCCCTCGCTGTCCGCCACCTTCAGCAATCAGAGCAACTTTTGGCTGCGCTGTTTTGTTAACTGAATTAGCTGTTGCGGTGTTTAGAGAGTTCACGGTGTACCTGCCTTTAATTTTATGATGTCTGGTTTATAGCTACATTATAAAAAACAAAAGTGATATCTTAAAATTGATTGTTTAAATCAGTTCAATTGAAAAAACAGAACGGCATATAAAGCAAAATATGTACTAAAAATAGAAATAAAATTTACTTTGAATATTTAAATAACAAATACAGACATCACTTAAAGTTAATAAAATGAGTTAAAAAAGTTTAACTTTTGATGATGTCTGTATATTAACAAGCCCAGAGTGTACGCTTGCTTAACTAACTATATTTTAGTGTTTTATTTCCATTAAAATTTCGAGTGCACGGTGGCGTTTTTCACTATCAAACACATCATTCGTAAATATAAACTCATCAACTTCTAGCTGTTTAGCTATCATCTCTAACTTGTGTTTAATACTTACATGTCCGCCTACTACGCTTAGGCTTAAAAAGTTCTCTACATGAGCGCGCTCTTGTTCGCTCCATAACCCGTCCATGCTTTCAACAGGTGGTTTTAGCCACAGCTCATTACCGCGTATAAGTTCGAGTACACGTTGCTTAGAAGTAGTCGACAAGTATTGCGCTTCATCGTCGGTATCTGCAGCCACTAAAGGCAGTGCAAGCATTACGTATGGCTTATCAAGTACGCTTGATGCTTTAAATTCGCGCTTATACAGCGCTATTGCATCGTGTACAAAGCGCGGTGCAAAATGCCCTGCAAATACGTACGGTAACCCTTTTTGCGCCGCTAGTTGCGCGCTAAATAAACTCGAGCCTAATAACCAAATCGGAACGTTTGTGTCCTCCCCCGGTATAGCACGTATAGGATGCGTACCATTGTAAGGACCTAACAATGTTTGCAGCTCAGTTACTTCACCTGGGAAGTTTTCTGCACGGCTCATATCGTTATTTAGTGCACGACTCGTTACGGGGTCGCTACCTGGGGCACGCCCTAGTCCTAAATCTATTCGCCCAGGATATAAGCTCTCTAATGTACCAAATTGTTCAGCAACAACTAATGGGGAGTGGTTTGGCAGCATAATACCGCCTGACCCAACGCGTATCTTTTTGGTATTACCTGCAATGTGACCAACCAAAATTGAAGTGGCCGCACAAATTATACCTGGCATATTATGATGCTCAGCAAGCCAAAAACGGTTAAAGCCAAGATCATCTGCACGTTGGGCGTATTTAGTACTTTTATGAAGAGTGTTAGTAACGCTGTCCCCTTTAATCATGGGGGCAAGTTCTAATAACGAAAAAGGAATGGAATTCAACAAAATAGTAGCTCCTAAAAATGCATGCTAACAATGTATTACATCATTAGCATAAAACACTTAAATGGGTCTGCTATTAGGTCAATTCAAGTTACGCAGTGGTATTAAAGCAAAATAGGTATATGTTATTTTGCTCTAAGGTATTCAAGCAAGCTGTGCATCACGTTGGCGCAGCTCTTTATAGCCTTCTGAATCCACGCCTTTTTTCCAATACCCTGAGGAAACAATACTACCGCGTGGTATATTAAATTGCTCTGTTAACAATGTCTTTGCTTTACGAACAAGCCCAGCTTCCAATGCCATAAATACAATGGGAGGCTCTGCTGTAATGTGCAAATTTTGAAGCGCGCTAAGTAGCGCTTCGTCAGCATTGTCGGTAACAAGCCAATTAACATCGCGGCTTGTTTCTAAATCAATAATGTCTTTTTCGGTGGGTACATGTACAAAGGCATCAATTTTTGAAAATAAAGGTAATTGCTGTATATACCCCTTTATTGCATTTACCGATGTTAAATCCCCTAGCAACACATAATGCGAATGCCCATAATTATCTAGCTTTTTAGGGCCTGGGCCTGCAATACCTACCTCATCACCTACTTTTGCAATTTTAGCCCAGTCAGTTGCCGGACCTTGGTGCATATTTATAACAAAATCAAGTGTTAACGCGCCTGTTTGTGCATCTACATGCCTTATTGTGTAAGATCGCATACACGCTGTTTTTAAGTTAAAATCTACTTCACCATTTTTTGGGATCAGTACTTTTACATAGTTACCAATGTGCTGTGAGGTTAAGTCGTTAAAATCATCAGAGCCTACAACAATGCGTTGTAGGTGTGGTGTGATTTGCTGCGTACTTAATATGTTAGCTTTGCGAATTTGTTTACCCATGCATTACCTCGTTTTACAAAACTTGGACTTTAATACCAACTTGCATAAATCTTTGATCAATTTAACGAATTAAATTGCACTATAACGTTGTTAAAAATTTTTTATTTAGAACAACTAGATACAAAAATTTTAGCCTAGTTCTAGCGTAATTTTCTTAACGTTAAATAGACCCCATATATAAGCAGATTGGTATAATAATTGGCTGCTATAAAAGCAGACATTGCACAACGCCCCATTGGTTGATAAAATCAACTATAACAAATTAATTGACTTTGTCAACTATATTGAGAGTTTTATGAATACACCTTTATCAAATACGCTATTTGAATTGATGCAAAATTACCGCGTTACAATTCGTGAAGCAATTAACGCAGGCGAACTTGGTATTAATGCTATGCACGTACGCTGCATACATATTATTGCGAGCGTAAATAACTGTACGGCTAACGATATTGTTACTAAAACGCAGCGCGACAAAGCGCAAATAGCACGTTTAATTAAAGATCTTATTGGCTTAAATTTAATAAATAAACAGGCAAGTGAGCACGATAAGCGCTGCTTTATTTTGTCGCTCACAGAGCAAGGTAAAGTTCTTTTTGATAAGTTATTAGCCTCAGAGCAGAAAATAAATAATCAAATGTGTAAAAACTTAAACCCTCAGCAAATCAAAGACTTTTTAGATATCGCACAGCAAATGATCAAAAATATGGATTGATCGGTTATACATTTCTTGGCATAACTTACACAAAACGCATATACTGTACACTTATACAGTATATGCGTTTTAGGTTGTGTTATGTTTGTCATTCCCATTTATATAGAAGCAGGCGTGTGTGGTTTTGAATCGCCCGCAGCGCAGTACACCGAGCTAGGTGTAACCCTTGATGAGCTTTTAATAAAGCACCCAAATGCTACCTTTATTGGCCTAGCATCGGGTAACTCTATGCAAGAAGTCGGAATTTTTGAAGGGGACTTATTAGTTATCGACCGTGCAGAGCCTGCAGAAAATGGTGACGTTATTGTTGCTAACTTAAATGGTCTTTTTGTATGCAAACTGCTTGATAAAACCAATGCGCGGCTGCTTTCAGCGTCTTCTTTACATAAGCCTGTACAACTCACCTCTGCAGACGAGTTTCAGCTCGAAGGCGTAGTAACGCTATCAATAAGAATGCACAGGCAAAGCCCAGAGTTACTAAAATGTATGCCTTAGTTGATGCTGTGTCGTTTTATGCCAGTGCCGAAAAAGTATTTGACCCTGCTATTCGATCAAAACCCGTGGTTGTACTTACCAATAACGATGGCTGTGTATGCGCTATTTGCCCTATTGCTCGGCGCTTAAATATTCCTAAATTTGGCCCGTACTTTAAAGTTAAGCATTTACTTGAGCAAAACAACGTTGTTATTCGCTCTAGCAATTACGAGCTTTATGCTGATTTAAGCGACAAAATGATGAATATCATCGCTCGCTTTTGCGATACACAGCACATATACAGTATTGATGAATCGTTTTTGCACTTTGATGGCTACACATCATTAATTAAAGACTGGCATGAATACGGTCATACAATAAGGCGCACAGTATGGCGCGAAACAAAGCTTCCTGTAGGTGTAGGTTTTGGCCCGACCCCTACTTTAGCAAAAGCCGCTAACCATGCCGCTAAAAAGCTCAGTGGTTTTAATGGTGTAGCTGTAATAAATAACGAGCAAACTCGCCAAGCTATTTTACAAAGAATGAGCTGCGAAGATGTCTGGGGAATAGGTCGGCGGCTAGCTAAAAAGCTTAAAATAATGAATATACACACCGCCTGGGAGCTTGCTCAGCAAAACCCTAGAGCAATGCGCCGTGCATTTAGTGTGGTGGTTGAACGTACAGTAAGCGAGCTTAACGGAATAACATGTTTAAACTGGGATGATGTACGACAAGACAAGCGGGAGATTTATTCGACCCGTAGTTTTGGAGAGCGCATATGCGAGCCAATAGCCCTTAAAACGGCGCTAATTAACCATGTAACCACAGTGGCTAATAAACTAAGAGCGCAACGCTCTCTCACTCACCAGCTTTATATTTTTGCAGCCAGTGGCGCGCACGAAAACAGATATTATAAAAAGTCGTTTGTGTATAAGTTCCCCTCACCCACTAACGACACCTGTGTAATGGCTAATGCTGTATCTGAGGTATTTAATGAGATTTATAAACCGGGGATCCGATTTTATAAGTGTGGTGTGGGTGCTGTAGAGCTAATATCAGAACAGTTTCAGCAAAGTGACTTGTTTAATAAAAGCCCTGATAATCCAAAGCTTATGCAATGCCTAGATACAATAAACAATCGATACGGGAAAGGGATGCTCAGCCTTGCAAGCAGTAAATTAAATGACCGATGGCACATGAACCGTGACTTTTTATCGCCGCAGTACACTACACGTTGGCGCGATATTCCTAAAATATACTGCGAGTGATTTACTACTTAGTAGATACTTTATTTGCTCTCGTCTGCTTTTTTAAATGTGCACTCTACACTAGGTTCGCTTAACGTGTATTTTAGTGTGTTATCAGCTAAAAATTTGATACTTTGACTGATTGTTTTTTCGTTTGCAGGGCTTTCACAACGGCTCATTCTTAAGCCGTTTTCAAGGCCATCACTTTTATATTTAAGCGTGCTGGTTATAAAGCAAAAGTTTGGTTTTTTAATGGTTCGGGTACCATTGTGGAGCGATCCAAATACAATTTGCTCACCAAGTTTAAAACCAGCACTTAAATCACTTTCATCTGTCAAACTCAAATTGCTGTTAACGCATAACCCTGAGTTGCTCGACACAACTTCGTAGGCTCCCAATTTTGACTTTAAAAGCGGTATAAATCGTGTTTTATTACTCGGCTCAGAAAAAGCATTTGCACTTGTAAAAGCGACAGTTAATAAAGCGAGTGTTAAATATTTCATTTCGTGGGTGTATCCTCGTGAGTCAGCGTGTTAAATAATAGCAAAATGCCTAATCACCTAGCTTTTATAACTTTTAACAACTATAACAGAGATTTACTATAAAAGGAGAGAAGTCGTATTCAGGAACTAAGACACGAGCAGCTAAGGGAGCTTTGCTCGACTATACTGATTCTTACATGTGTGTAAGCCAGTAAGATAACGCAAGAGCAATTACCGATCCCATTAGGTTACAAACCTCGTGCCACAAATAAATCCCTTAGATTGAACACATTTAAATCCACAAAGATTCATCCTAGATACTGCATTACAAACCATTTTGCTGTTAAGTACTTTAGTTAATACGTACTTAAACAACAAAACGATTTATATCAATGCGCTTACTTGTAGGGAAATTAAACTCATTAAATTGTTTAAATAGCGCACAAATTACTATTTATTTTATTGCCAGTACTTTGCAAATAATAACGGGTAGCTTTGCTTTAAAAACTTAGGTTTGTCTTTAAAACGTTTGCCTTTGGGTTCATCGCTGCCTGATGGAATAAACGGTAATTCGTCTTCGCTGCGTTCTTCAAATAATAAACCGGCTATTAAATCATACTCATCAATATACGGGTAAGGCTGCTCATTTAAGTAATAAACAGGTGTACACTGCGCTAACGAATCAGCATTTTCTAAAGCGTTTTCGAAAACTGTTTTACCACGCGAAATTAACCAACATCTAAACTCACTAAAACCGTAATCGTCGTTACATCCAGCCATCACAAAAGCGGCACCAAATAAATCCCAGGTAAAACACTTGCGCATATGTATGCCAAAATGCTTATCAAAATCAATAAGGTGTTGATCGCTTAAATCATTAAGTTTAGTTTTTAGGTTATCGCTCACACTTTGCGGATCGAGCCCTAAATCAGGCGTTGTTACTAATTCCCAAAAAGCCTGTTCTGTTAACGCTGCCATTATAAAATCTCTTTTACTCGGCCAACTTGACCATCTTCTAAACGTACTTTAATGCCGTGTGGGTGGTTTGGTGATTTTGTTAAAAGGCGCTCAACCACACCCTCTGTTAATGTGCCGCTGCGTTGATCTTCTTTTAATACAATATTTACTGTGGTACCTGGTGAAATTTGCGAACGCGAAGGAACAGCCATAATTTAAACCCTAAAAATAATTTATCTAATTATAACGTCCATGTGGTGTCATACCAACTAAACCGCTGTTAATTGGCTAAAAATGAGATGTGTGCTGGTTTTGCGTTCAACTTAATAGCTGCTAGCTGGCTAAGTATAATCTGCGTTAACTCATCAAGTTGCGGTTTTGCATCTTCACGGGCTACCTCATCAATAAAGTAACATTGTACTTTTAACGTATTGGCCTCATTATTTAAATCAATGGTATGCGTTAGATAATCAAAACCAATTACGCTTTCTTTTATTGCTTCGCATGCATTAGTAAGTGCTAGTCTAATGTGCTTATCGCGCTGCTTTTGAGTTTTAGTCATAATATAAAGGTTACTTATTTAGTTTCTGCTTGTTGCTGTTTTTTAAACTCTTCGTAGTTAGAATCTTGTTTATCTAAGCATTCGTAATATTCTTTGTCAGCTTTATAGTTACACTCATCAAGGCGCGCCGATTGAACTTCATGAAAACGCGCATCAGAGCTACAACCTGCTAAAACACATAATCCAACAATAAGTAATGCGCTACTTTTTAGTTTATTGATAAACATTAAATTTCCTTACACTTTCTATATCGAAAAAGCGTTAAATTATTACAGTATTATTGTATATTAGCGCCATAAAATCTTAATCTCCAAAGGATCTATTTCTATGATGTCGCAGTTACAAAAGTTGTTTCAGCGTATAGACAAAAGCAAGATATTTCAATCATTTGTTATAGCTGTAATTATTGTTTCTGCCCTGACAGTAGGTGCGCACACTTACTCACTACATCCTACCGTAGAGCTTGCTCTAAATTGGATGGACGTTGGCATTACCGCATTCTTTTTAATTGAACTAGTAATCCGCTTTATTGCAAGTAAAGGCATAAAACATTTTTTTTCTAAAGGATGGAACATATTCGACACCATCATAGTATTGGGCAGTTTATATCCTGCTGCTGGCTCTACTATGTTAATTGCTCGATTACTTCGCATATTTAGAGTACTGCGATTGGTATCGATGATCCCAGAGCTGCGCTTATTAGTTAATTCATTGCTTAAAGCCATTCCACAAATGGGTTATATAGCCCTATTAATGTTTGTTATTTTTTATATATACGCTGCAATGGGCAGCATGATGTTTGCTGAAATAAACCCCGTACTTTGGCAAGATGTTTCAATCTCCATGCTTACTCTGTTTAGGGTGGCAACATTTGAAGATTGGACCGACATAATGTATGAAACAATGGCGGTGTACGAACTAAGCTGGATTTATTACCTTACGTTTATATTTTTAACCGCATTTGTATTTTTAAATATGATGGTAGGTGCCATTTTAGAAGTAATGAGTGAAGAGCACCGCAAAGCGCGAGAAGAGCTCGCAGACGACAGCTCATTACCTGCAACGCAAGGGCAAGTAAACGAACTACAATCCCAAATTGCTGAGCTTAAAGAGCTATTTAGTAACCGCAAAAACTAATCTGAGAAAAGTACTAAAGCACCCACTTAAAGTTTAAAAAGTGGGTGCAGCTTAAGTATTTAACTAAAACGAACATTACCAAAGAGCTTTAATTCTCCTCGTTATCAGATTTTTCATCCGTATCTTCAAAAGAAATAACGTTATCTACTTTCATTTTAAACGCATCAAAAAATGCGTTTTCTAATACCGAAATCACAGCTTGAAAAGTCGAAACATCCGTATTATCTAATTGCCCCTCTATAGGGATACGTGCAGCAACAAGTTTAGACTCATCGTTTTCGAGTATAGAGCCCAGTAAATCAACACTGCCTTCAAATATGGCCGTAAATATTCCATCGTCATCTTTTTCTATATCTTCGCGCCACGAGAACACACTCAAGTTTTGAACGCCCGCTTTTACATAACCATTTAAGTTATTGTCTTTAGCCACCAATTCCATAGCGCCATCAATGCCACCCGCTTCAATATCAAAAGGCGTGTATACCTTAAATACAGTATCGAGGTTTTTAACAGAGAAACGCTGTACCTCTGCGTTAAAATCAAAATTGGCTTGTTTGCTAAAGGGATCTAATTTGCCATCAAACTTTAATGCGGCCTCCCCCATTAATGCACCTTCTACGCTTAGAGTAGTCACTAGTGTTTTTGATAGGTTTTGCGCGTTGGTTATATTTTCAATTCGAGCGTTGATATTTGATATAAAAGTGGGTTTTTCACCACTATTCGTTGAGTTAACTTGCCTTGCTCAATTGTTAAGGTATCAATAGAAAACAGTACTAAATTATTGGCGAGACCTACCCAAGTAGTTTCGTCTTTTACTTGTTTATTTTGCTCAGAAGCATTGGGGTCTTTATCATAAATAACTATTTTAGGACGCGTAAACGCCATGTTTGTTACTAAATTCCCTTTTAAAAGGGCTGACCACGCAAGTGAAAAATCGAGAGTTTGAATACTCAGCAAAGGCTTAGGAGCTGAAGTTGCATCAACAGCATAAATTTCAACGTCGTCAATTGCGTAGGCACCGCGATATAAAAACAAATCTACGTCACCAACATGCCCAGTAACACCTTGTGTGTGTTTTAGCTGATAATTTACGTAGTGCTGAACTACATAAGGCGCGGCTATTCGCGTTAGTATAAGTAACACAACCAGCGCTATTACACCTTTAAGGTATTTGTCGTGAAATATTTTGGATGAAAAATGCATTGTAATTTCCTTTACTAAAAACGGGGGGCTTTTGACCTTTCAGGGTTAAATTTTTCTATATAAAGGGCTGCGTATGTTTAATATTTATTTTTATAAAGCACTTATGAAGATAGCCACACAACATAAACTCTGCTTTACCTAAAACCTAAACGTACAGCTACAAATTTAACCTAGAAGAATAAATAAGCCCTAGCTGAATTCTTTAATTAAGCAAATAAATAAACGTGTAAAAATTACTAATAATTGTAATTTAAATACCTGTTAGGAATAAAATTATAAACAAAGCAAAGCCATATAAGCTTAAAGCTCTAAACAACAGTTATTACAGCAAGGGATATACCACTATTCAAATACACAACTTAAGAAATGATTGCATACATATCTATTTACAATTTAGCTAACTAATAACCGGCGTTAGGTCGAATAAACCGCTTTCATCTACTAAAGTAAAATTAACGCAAACAAGAATAAAAATACATGAATCCTATTTTTTATATATTAGTTACCCTCTTTTTCACCAGTATTATTTGGTCTGTCATATTTTTAATGTCGTGGTATACGTTAGGTAAAAAGCAATATGCCATGCTTTGGACAATCGCATTTGCATTCTCTGCATGCCAATGGGCAACAATGTTGGCAGAACCATTATTTAACTCAAACACATTATATTGGATGTTAGGAAGTAGCTTCTCTGTAGGTTCAGTACTGCTAGGTACGTGGGGGCATTGCATTAGGGTAAACTCGGGTATAAAAATTCGCTATTTAATTATCTCAGCAATAGTTACTCTTGCTGCTGTCTATTATTTTACAGCTATATATGTGCATGTTGGCTTATTTATGTCCTTGTATGTGTATTATGATGTGATTTTACTTGTACTCAATGCAGTTATTATTTTCAGGCATAAACAAAAATCACTTCCTGCCGAAATAGGCGCTAGTATTACTTATACGCTATGTGGATTACTTTTATTTGTTGCAGCAAGCATAGCGTTACTGCAAGGCAGCCAAGTAAATGAAGAATATATAGCGCTGTATACATTAATTAATTTTATTACTGTCCCTACTGCACATGTAGGCATGGCCGTATTCATAATATTTATGATGGCATCAGATTTAGCTGAAAAAATGAACCATCTTGCAATGAGCGACGAACTTACAGGCTGCTTAAATAGGCGTGGATTCTATAATAAAAGCCAAGAGCAACTAAAAGATAAACTTAATAATTATAACTACGTCAGCTTAATTTATTGGGATATAGATAAATTTAAAAAAATAAACGATGAATTTGGACATGCAGGTGGTGATTTAGTTTTAGTTGAAGCTGCAAAAATAATGCAAAACTGCATAAACCCATGTGATTTATTTGGCCGCATTGGCGGCGAAGAATTTGCTTTATTAATAGCAAGAAACGACGAATCGTCAGCTAAAGATCTTCCCGAAAAACTAAGAAGTGCACTGGCCAGTTACCCAATTCATTTTAACGATAAAGTAATTAATGTAACGGCAAGTTTTGGCGTAATAAATATTAAATGTAATAAAACGACAATTGAGAGTGCAATAAATGAAGCAGATAAAGCACTCTACCATGCCAAGAATGAAGGGCGTAATCAGGTGGCTCATGTGAATACATTAAGTTAATAAAAGTTCATTATTACTAGGGGTATTGACCTTTAGCGACTGATTTTTCAGTAGCAGGATTATGTACAAAGCATGATGAAAACGCTAAACAAAACGCACGGCACTGTTGGATCATCCCTACATAAACAAACTTTATGAAAAAGTCAGCGCTCTAACTAATAAGTTTAAGCGCGTCGGCAAATCTAACTGGTTTACTGAATATGAAACCTTGATACTTATCAATTTGTAAGCTTTGTAATAACGTTAACTGAGCTGGGCTTTCTACGCCCTCCGCTATTACTTGGCAACCTATCATATGCGACATGTTAGTTACCGCAGATACAATACTTTTATCTTTTGAGCATTCACAAATGTTATCAATATAAGATTTATCTATTTTAATGTAATCAACTGACAACTCTTTTAAAACCGATATAGAAGAAAACCCGGTACCAAAGTCATCAATAGAAATACGCACTCCAGTATTTTTTATGGCCGTAATCACTTTTGACAAATACGGTAAATTTTTAATCATGACTGTTTCTGTTATTTCTAAATGCACATTGTATGGTTTAACTGCGTATCTATTTAAAAGCGCAACTAAAAAATCTAAAAAGTTATGGTTTTCTAGTTGCAACACCGACACATTAATCGACAATCCAATATTACTATTTACGGCATTTAGCCTACTTAAGCTCGCAATAGCTTGCTCTAGTACAAATTCGCCGAGTATATTAATTTTTCCATATCGCTCTGCAATATCTATAAATTCTGAAGGGGGAATAAATTCATCATTAAACTGCCAACGAAGTAGTACTTCAAACGTAGTTATTTCATTTGTGCTTATATCAACAATAGGTTGATAGCACAGATGAAAGTCACCTTTTTCTACGCACTCTTTAATTGAGCTGCGAAGTACTTCTTCTCTTTTAAGCGATTCATGCATTCGCTCGTCAAATACCGATATTTCATTACGGCTTTTCTTACCTTCATACATAGCTACATCAGCGTATTTAATAGCCTCTGCAAGATTAAAATTTTCGCGCGTAAAATACAGCCCAACCTTAAAAGAGGGATTTACTTGATAGCTGTCCATGCTTACTGTTTTCGTTAAGGTTTTAACTAATCTAAAAACACAGTCAAAAAGTTCGTCTTCGGTGTTAGTGCGAGAATAAAAAATAAACTCATCACCTCCCCATCGACAAGCAATAAAGTCGCCTTGGGTTTGTGTTTCAACTAATCGTTTACCTGTTTGAGCCAGCACAAAATCACCAAAATCGTGACCGTATTTATCGTTGATGATTTTAAAGTCATCCATATCTAAAAATAAAACAGCTTTAATATCATCATTTTGATTGGCTAAATCAAGTTCAACATTAGAAACAAAGCTCCCCCTGTTAAACAATTTAGTTAGGTTGTCTTTTTGCTCTAAAGAAATTATTTGTTCGGTACGAAGTTGCACTTCGTTTTCTAAGTTTTCAATAAATTGATCTAACTTAAGTTCGTTATTAATTGATGATTTTACATCTTTTGCACTACGTGAAGCCGTTATAAAACACAAAATAAACCATAAAACGAGCCCTAAAACACCTAGTACATTCTCATCTTCAATAGGCTGTAAAAGTAATAAAATACTAAAAGGAACCAATAAGCAGGTTATATACGACAAGGAGGAACGAATATCTGAAGCTAAAACATTAACGCCTCCACCAGCAAGGGAGCTAAAAACAACCAATGATACAAATTTTTCCTGCATTTGCATGTTTTCATAAAACAAAATAGGAAAAACAGCCCATGTTAAAGCCGTTAATAATAAACCTATAAAATACAGATGATATTTAAAAGCATGGGTGTTGTTAACAAATACATGGCTTGCTATTCGAAGTAATGAAATAAATGATAACGTAAAAAGCCAATAAAGTTTTTCTTGCGAGGCGCTGTGGTTAATACTGCTAAAAATAAGAAAACAAGAAACAACCGTGTTTATAGCAATTGCAGAACTAAAATAGGAGCTAACAAATGCTAATCGCTTATTGGCAAAGTTATTTGTGTGAGAGGTCATTAATGTTACTTGAATAGGCTGTTGCACAATGTAAACAGTTTACTTAAGTTCAATAATAAACAAAAGTGAACATTCATAAAAAAGTATTGTTTTAGCCTCTTAAGCGGTTTTATAAGTCATTAAACTAAAAAGGGCTGGCAAATTGCCAACCCCTTTTGTTAATACTGATTATATATTATACCAATTCGCTTAATTAAGTGATCTATTTTGAGGGAAGAAAATCGTGTCGATAACAAGGCAAAAATTTCGTTATTTAGTTGTTCTATATCAAAAATATTTAACGTAGTTAACGTCAGATTTAACCCCTCAAATTGATTAAGTATTATTGCGAATTGGTATTACTCACCATCAACAATTATGCGTAGCATACGACGAAGTGGCTCTGCCGCGCCCCATAAAAGCTGATCGCCAACTGTAAATGCGCTAATGTATTTTGGTCCCATAGCTAATTTACGAATACGCCCAACAGGAATGCTTAAAGTGCCCGTTACTTTAACCGGTGTTAAGTCTGTGGCACTAATTTCACGCTCGTTTGGAATTACCTTAACCCACTCATTATGAGACGCTAAAATTTCTTCAATTTTTTCTACGCTAATATCTTCACGTAATTTAATGGTCATCGCTTGTGAATGACAACGCATAGCGCCAATACGTACACATAAACCATCAATAGGTACTGGTTGCTTAGAAGAGCCTAAAATTTTATTGGCTTCTACTTGCGCTTTCCATTCTTCTTTAGACTGACCGCTTGGCATAGGTACGTCAATCCACGGGATTAAACTGCCCGCTAATGGCACACCAAATTGGTCTTGTGGTAAGTCATTTGACGCCATTGTTTGACTGACTATTTTATCAATTTCTAAAATAGCAGAACTTGGGTTATCTAATTGCTCAGCAACACTTGCATGAATAGCGCCCATTTGTGCAATAAGCTCTTTCATATTTCGTGCACCAGCACCAGAGGCTGCTTGGTAAGTCATTGGGCTTACCCATTCAATTAGGTCTTGCTCAAACAAACCACCTAGTGCAAGTAGCATTAGCGATACTGTACAGTTACCGCCAACAAACGTTTTAACGCCTTGCTCTAAGCCTTGTTCAATAACATCTTTGTTTACGGGATCTAGCACTATTATGCTGTCCTCACTCATACGCAGTGCTGAAGCTGCATCAATCCAGTAACCATCCCAACCCGACTCGCGTAATTTTGGATATACCGCATTGGTGTAGTCACCGCCTTGGCAAGTAACAATAATATCCATTTTAGCAAGTTCGCTAATGTCACTTGCATCTAGCAATGGTTTTGCGTCGCCTGCTATATCAGGGCCTAGTTGACCCGCTTGTGAGGTGGTGAAAAAGGTGGTGTCGATATGGGCAAAATCACTTTGCTGCTGCATACGTTCTAATAACACAGAGCCAACCATGCCACGCCAACCGACTAATCCTACTTTTTTCATTGTTTGTTCCACTGTTTGATTCATAAAAGATGCCTTAATACATTAAAAATTAAATTCATTGCGTGAGATTTAATTTTCATTAACGTCAAAATAACACCACCAGCGCGCTAAAACTAGTGAATAAAGTAGAACTTAAATATTTTTCATAGTCATAAAAAAGCCCTGTATTAAATACAGGGCTAATAGGTAATTAGGTTTTATTATATCCCCCTTCCTTGGGTAGAAAATTAAAACTCGTAGCTAAAGCTTAAACTAAACTCAGTGCCTTCTTCTTGACGCCAAAGTGTTAAGTTTTCTTGTTCAATTTCTTTTTCTTGGCCAAGTATATTTTTAACTTTAAAATTAACTTTAGTATTAAAGTTAGGGAAGTAAGAATAAACTAAATCAAGAGAATGAAATGACTTTTCTTCTGCGTCTTCGTTACCACGCGTACCTGGTACGATTATGCGCGGCCCAAACACGTTATAAACAACTGAGGTAGAATGAAAACCATCGGCAGAGTCATAACCCATTTGTAAGTTTGCTACCCATTCAGAATGACCAACTAAACGACGTTTATTATTAGTAACAATGTTAGAAACAGAGTCAGCTTCCAACGCCTCTTTTAGTTGTTGTTCAAATAATGAATCAACCCCATCAGCATCGTTTATGCCAAGCTCAACACTTGAATCCGATAGAGTAACGTTACCTGATAAAAATATGGCAGATAAATCATTATGAATAAAACTAAAGTCAGTTAAAAAGTCTACCTCAATACCTGTTAGTTCACCCGACTGCGCATTTGCTGTTAGTAATTGCGGAGCAGCTCCACCAACACCCGCTAACTCAACCATTTCAATTGGGTTTTCAATATCTTTATAAAACAAAGCAACTGATAGATTGTTTCCTGAAGGCATGTACCACTCAAACCTAAAGTCAGCATTTTTTAGCTTAGAGCTTTGAAGTGTAGGCGAGCCTCGCACTAAAAACTCTGTTAGTGGGTCAACATAATAAGTTGAGCTTACATCACGCATATCTGGGCGAATCGTCGTTTCACTTAAGTTTAAGCGAAACTGCATTTCTTCATCCATAATATAAGTAATTGCTAAAGAAGGAAAAAAGTTATCTTCTTTTATTGCAACTTCGCTCACTTCTTCAATTGTTCCATCAAAGAAATTAGTATGAGCCTGAAAAGGCACTGATATTTGAGAAAAGTCTTCCCAACGAATACCACCGGTTATACGCCATGTGTTTTCGTAGAAAAAGTCGGCCATAAAATAATAAGCGTCTAACTTATGTGCAGCGCTGTACTTATCACCATCTGCGGTACCATCATCAAAAATACCAGAGCCTGTAATACTTGTATAAAACTCACTATTAGCTAAATTTTCGTCAGAAAAAATTTGGTCTATGTTTGAGCCAAATGTATATTCATCTGTTATACCACGGTGCGTAATACCAAATTGAATATTACTTGCATCACGTTTTTTTTCAGAAAAATCGCCACCCACCTTAAGCTCTAACTCATAGCCATCACCATAAAACGGGATGCCCATATTCCAACCATACGTATCTACGTCATCATGCAAAGTTTGATAATCACGCGTTACGTTAGTAGCAGCAACATCTTGTAACTGCTCTGATTCAAATACACCATCATTTAAGTTAGTTTGAAAAACAACATCTAACGCACCTGGAGCATCCCTGTTGGCGCGGCTTGTACCTGCATACCAATCAAAAAATAAATTTTCTAATTCAGGAAAATTATGCGTCCCTTTGAGCTGCGTAGAGAACATTTCACGCTCTTCATACATAACGTCAACACGGCGTAACTCAGTAACACCTTCTTCAGACTCGTTAGCATCGAAAAAGTCACGATTACGCACTCTGTCACTCATATCATGAAGAGCTATATTCGTTAGTTCAAATTTATGGTTATTATTAAATTCATAACCTAAATTTAATGTGCCACTCCAACGAACGGTTTGTTCAGTAGATATGCCATCATAAGTTTGTGCAAAACATTTGTCTTCGCAGCCCAAACTACCTAAATTTGTACCGCTTTGCTCTTTAACTACTTCCCATTCATTGTCATAGGAAACAGCTGCAAGAACGCCAAAAGTACCTACTTCAGACTCAAACCTATCACCTAGTGCTACTGAAAAATTCATGCCTGGATCAACGTCTTTCTCAGTAGGTCCAACTTGCCAATCTAGAGATTGTAGGAGCGCTTGACGCTGCTCAAGCGTAGTACTGCTGTCACCTTCAAGTCCTGCATCACTTTTAAGCGCTGTAGAAATTAATGAAGGTAAAGCACGTGTACCATCATCGCGCCCCATCCAATCATCATCACCACCACTGTAAAAATAACCGGTGTCACTGTTAGAGGTGTTATATGAAGTACCTAACTGTATTTTAAACAAAAAATCAGAAGGAATAGATTTGGTGCGTATATTTACATTACCACCACCAAAGTGCGCTGGCATATCAGGAGAAAACGATTTCTGCACACTTAAACTTTCAATAATATCCGATGGAAATAAATCCAGTGGAACAACTGATCGAGTGGGATCTGGGCTTGGAACATACATGCTATTAAGTTGGGTACTTGAATAACGCTCACCCAAACCACGAACATAAATATATTTACCATCGACTAAGGTTAAACCAGTCACACGACGAAGCGCTGAAGCTGCATCGCCATCACCTGTGCGTGATATTTGATCAGCACCCATAATATCAGCAACAAATGCCTGATTTTGACGCTCTTGCAGTACCGCACCCGCACTGCCTTTTAATCGTTGCCCTACAGCAACAACTTCTTCTATTTCTTGCTCTTCGGCTTCGGCTGCTATAGCTGTGTTTACTGATAGCCCCATAATTGCAGCCATAACTGCGCAATTTAGTTTACAAAGAACAAGAGAAGAGGGTTTAAAAGATTTCATTTTTATACTCCGAAACAAAACAAGACATTAGCCGAGCTTTCGCTCGGCTATAATGTGGTTTGGATTAAAGACCTACCTTAACCCAACCTGCTGTCCAGTCTGTTTGTGCATCCATTGCACCAATGTAATCTACTGAATCAAAGTAACTATCTAGGCTTGAAGAATCAAAACCATTACCTAACAGTAATGACTCAGCCGAAGGCATATATCCGTTATCTGCTAAACCAAGGTCTGTGGCTGCTTGCACAGAGTTACCTGTTTGGCCTAAGAACCAAGACTCAACATTACCAGTACCAATTGCTTGCGTACCAAAGTTATTTGCTGTTTCACATGCAACAACTGAGTGAGTAACAGTTAATGTACCATCCTCTGCGCGAGGAGCTGAATCTGAACCTACACGTAAACAATTTGAATAATCTGCCCCGCCTGTCACAACCACGTTTTTAAGCATACCCGCAGTGCCTGCACGTAGACGTATACCGTTAACCCCAACATTACCAATAATAGTAACATTAGAAATTGTAGGCATTGTGAGTGGAGTTGCACTTGAATCAAACTCAGAGTTATCCGCCTCAATTGCATTATCACCTGTTGAGTCAGCTTGCTTGATAAGTACGTATTGCGCTTTACCCGTCCAACCAAATGACCAATCTAGTGAGTCATCACCAATATTAGTTAAAACCAGGTGACTGATGTTTGCAGTACCACCGAAAAATTCAACACCATCGTCCAGATTTTCATGAACGTGAATGTAATCAAGCTCTGTTTGACTACCAACACCAGCAAGCGTAATGCCGTTTAACTCATCTCCGTTACCAAGCGTTTTACCTGCTTGTTTAACTGCCACGTATTTTAAAGTACCTGAGTTATCTTCTGGGTCATTACCACCAAATTGGCCAGCGTCACCTTCAGCAGACACACCACAGTTTGCAAGCTCATCAGCGGTAGCATCGCCTTCTTGATCGCCACACGAGTTAGCCGGTGCATTACCTAAAAGCACTAAACCGCCCCATTGACCAATAGTCGTTTCGCCACCAGTAACATCTTCAATAGACGTCATAGTAATTGGCTGAGTTGCACTGCCCACAGCCTCTATTTTAGAACCACGGCGAACAACTAAAAAGTCATCACCCGACTCGCCAATAAGCGTAGTACCAAATTGAACATATAAAGTCGTTTCATCAGCGCGGTCATTACCTACGGCTGTACGGCCTTTTAGAATCCAATGGGCATCGTTAGTTAATGTTACGTCTGAAGTGAATACAACATCAGAAGTTAACTGATAAACTGGCTTGTCTGTTATTTCAGGAAAGCTTGCTGATACATCAGTAGCAAAACCCTGCTCTAAGGCATTTTGAATATCATCAGGAAAACTTGGTGTTATAGCGACTGTCCAACCATCCATCCAGTTATTATCGCCATCAAACGCACCAATATAATCTGTTTTAGTAAAGAACGAATCAAGGTCTGACGAATCAACACCCGAACCTAATAATGGTGAGCTAGATTTAGGTGTAAAGCCATCGGTTGCTAAACTAAGGACAGCAGCTGTTAGCGTTTGGTTACCTGTTTGGCCTTCAAACCAAGATTGAACGTTACCACCACCAATTGCTTCACTACCAAAGTTATTATCTTCACTACATGCCACTACTGAGTTTTCAATAGAAAGCTCTCCAGATTCTGCATTTGCTACAGAGTCAGAACCCACACGTAAACAGTTTGAGTAACCTTCAGGTCCTGTAATTACTACATTACGTAGAACGCCCGCTGTACCTGCACGTAAACGAACACCGTTAGTACCATCAGCACCTACAATTGTTACGTTAGAAATTAGTGGCTTTGTTAAAGGTGTAGCATTTGAATCAAATTCTGAGTTATCCGCTTCAATAGCGTTATCACCACCAACAGCACTTTGTTGAATATAAATATTTTGCGCACGACCTGTCCAACCAAACGACCAATCAAATGCATCATCACCAATGTCAGTAAGTACTATGTTACGAACATTTACAGTACCACCAAAAAACTCAACGCCATCATCAAGGTTTTGATGAACTTGGATATATTCTACTTTTGTTGCAGAGCCTACACCCGCAAACGAAATACCATTAAGCTCATCACCGTTACCGAGAGTTTTACCTGCGTGCTTAACGACAATATAACGAAGTACACCTGAGTTATCATCGCTAATATCGCCACCAAACTGACCAGCGTCACCTTCAGCTGATACACCACAGTTAGCAAGTTCTTCAGCAGTCGTTTCGCCAGTTTGATCGCCACACGAGTTAGCAGGAGCATTACCTAAAAGTACTAAACCGCCCCATTGACCAATTGTTGTTTCAGCGCCTGTTACATCTTCAATAGATGTCATTGTAATAGGTGCAGTTGCATTACCATTTGCGTTAATTTGCGAACCACGACGAACAACTAAAAAGTCATCACCTGATTCACCAATTAATGTCGTGCCTGCTTGAACATAAAGTGTTGTAGCGTCTGCACGGTCATTACCTACTGCAGTACGGCCATTTAAAATCCAATGTGCGTCATTTGTAAGTGTTACATCCGCTGTAAACGTTGTATCTTCAGCTAAGCGATATACTGGCTTATCTGTAATTTCTGGAAATTCGCTAGATACATCTGAGGCTAAACCTTGTGATAGCGCATTATCAATATCAGTAGGGAAGCCACCATTAATACCAACAGTCCAACCTTCCATCCAATTAGTTGAGCCATCAAATGCACCAACTTGCGTATTTGCAATAAGCGGCGAGCCAGCAAGTGGTGTATAACCGTTGTCATCTAGCATTAAATCAGCTGGGGTAAGTGTTTGGTTAGCGTCTTGGCCTTCAAACCAAGATTGTACATCGCCACCGTTAATAACTTCGCTGCCAAAGTTATTCGCTGCAGTTTGACAAGCAACTATAGAGTTTGTAATCGTAAGTGTGCCATCCTCTGCACGAGGTACTGAATCAGAACCTACACGTAAGCAGTTTTCATAAGTAGCTGGGCCCGTTACAAATACATTTTTAAGAACCCCTGCAGTACCCGCACGTAAACGAATGCCGTTATTGCCCTCAGCACCCACAATTGTAACGTTTGAAATAGTAGGTAGTGTTAATGGTGTTGCACTTGAATCAAATTCAGAGTTATCAGCTTCGATAGCGTTATCGCCTACGTTAGCCGCTTGCTGAATATAAACGTTTGTAGCTGAGCCCGTCCAACCAAAAGACCAATCTAGCGAATCGTCACCAATATTTGTAAGTACAACATTGCTTACATTAACTGTGCCACCAAAGAACTCAATACCATCATCAAGATTTTCATGTACTTGAATATAATCAACCGTAGTTGCAGAGCCAACACCGGCAAACGTAATACCATTTAACTCATCACCATTACCTAACGTTTTACCGGCTTGCTTAACAAGTACATACTTTAAAGTACCTGAATTATCATCACTGATATCGCCACCAAACTGACCTGCATCACCTTCAGCCGACACACCACAATTAGCAAGTTCATCAGCTGTTGCTTCACCTTCTTGGTCGCCGCAAGAATTTGCTGGCGCGTTACCTAATAATACTAAACCGCCCCACTGACCAATCGTTGTTTCTTGAGCTGTAACATCTTGAATTGAGGTCATTGTAATGGGCTGACTTACAGTCCCTACCGATTCAATTTGTGAACCGCGACGAACAACTAGGAAGTCATCTCCTGTTTCGCCAATAATCGTTGTACCTTGCTGAATATAAAGCTTGGCGTTATCTGCGCGATCATTACCAACCGCAGTACGGCCATTTAAGATCCAGTGTGCGTCGTTTGTTAACGATACATCAGTAGTGAACACGGTATCTGCAGCTAAGCGATATACGGGCTTATCTGTAATAGATGTAAACTCACTAGAAACATCAGTTGCTAAACCTTGAGTTAGTGCATTATCAATATCAGTAGGAAAGCCAGTGGTAGCATTTTGTGAATCATCACGTGATGACGTTTCACCACTTGTATCGTCACCGCCTTCAATAACGTTAGTTACTGTATCACCTTCATTAATAGTTGTGTCGCCTTCAGATACTACTAAGTCTCCACCACAACCAGCTAAAGATACTGCAGTTGCAATCAAACTTACTTTGAATAAGTCAGATAATTTCATTGTTCACTCCGTTAAAGTATTTAATTATTTTTTAGGTGCTCAAATAAACTCAAGTCACCATAAAACACTTAAATAATGCTTTAAGGTCACTTGAGTTTAGCTGCGGTTACAATACGGGAGACTTATGACAAAGTAGTTACAGTTTAATAACCATAAGATGACAAAAGTAACTTATTTAAAATCAAATAATTGAATGCTTTTAGAGACGATAAAAACCGCCCTGAGGCGGTTTTAGTGTTGCGATTATGAACTGGTTTTACACGCGTTACTTGTTAATTAGTAAAGCGCTTTAAAATTTACAGTAAAGCTGTTCTAAGTGTTTCTGCATGCACTTTTTCGCGCTTTACATATTTGATCCACTGCTGTGCTAAACGCTGAGATTTTTTATGTTTTTCTGCCTGCTCGAACGCTAAAATTGATGCATCAAAATTTTGCATGTTGTACTGCGCCATACCCAGTGCAACAAATGCATTTGATTCAAAATCAAGACCACCTTTATCAAGTGCTTTACGCGCTGCATCGGCGGCTTCTTCATATTGCTCTGTATTTACAAATACTTCGGCTAAACGTTGATCGTATTTACCGTGCTCAGATAAATCAGCAGCTTTTGCAAAGTAGGTAATAGATTTTTCATCTTCTTTAGCTTGGATCATCGCCTCGGCAACAAAAGCGTAGTTTTTTGCTGTTTTTTCAGCAATATCTTTATCAATGGCATCGCTCATCACTTTTGCAGCTTTAAACGCTAAACCATTGTATAAATACACTTGCGCTAATTGGCGTAAATCAGATTTAGAGGTTAAAAATCCTTGCTGGTAAGCGGCTTCAATTACCGCCAACTGTTGTTTTTCCCTACCTGTTTCACCATACATACCCGATAACTGCACCCAATACTCAGGCTTATTATAAAGCTTTACCATGCGCTCAAGTACTTCAACAACTTTGTCAGCTTGATTAAGCGAGTAATACATTGCACGCTGAAGTACTAACCAGTTTTCCTTAGGAATTTTACCTTCGCTATCACTTAAGGAGATAACTTGGGAGATATACTCAAGCCCTTTTTTATAATCCTTTAACTGATAGTATGTTTGAGCCCTTAACAAGTAGTAGCCTTCTGTTTTAGGCTGAGTGTTAATACTGTCCCAATCATCTAAAAAAGAGATAACTTTAGTGTAATCACTATTAGCCATAGCCAGTTGAGCCAAGCTAAATGTAGTGCTTAAACGAAGTGACTCAGGAATGGCTTCCTCAGCTACCACTTTTTCAAACGAGGCAATCGCTTTTGGTAAGTCGTTTTCGTTGTAATAAATAAACCCGTAAAAGTTATGCATCATTGCCACTTCGTACGAGTTCATGCTTGCAGCTCGCTCTTGAATGCTATCAAGCGCTTCAAGTCCACCTTTAACATCACCATCGTCTGCAAGTTTTTGGGCACGAGCAAGCTGGCTATAAACCTTTTCACGTAGTGCTGGTACACGTTTCGTTTTTTGTTCTTGCTCTGCATATGCCGTAGCTACATGTAGCCCTGGAATTAGGCTTAGAGCACTTGGTGTAACAATACTTGTACTGATCGCAGCGGTACAAAATAGTGTTAACTTTAAAAGTTTAGCTGTAGGTAGTAATTTCATAATCGCCTCGCATTTCTGTCCGTTTACTCGTGGTTAATTACTAATTAACCGCTAATTTGGAAAGATATTTTGTTCTGAACACCCGCAACTTCAACGGCTTCACCGTTTACTACGCGCGGTTTATATTTAAATTTAAGGGCTGCATCCATCGCAGCTCTATCAAAAAGTGACTCAGGCTCTGCTTTTACTACTTGTGGGTCGCGTACAGTGCCTTGTTTAGTTACTGTAAATTCAACAATCACGTAGCCTTCTATGCCACGTGATAACGCACGGCGCGGATAAACTGGGGCCACCTTTACAATCGGTAAGTATTCACCATCACTTGTTTCAAGTGCTAACCCGCCGGCTAAATTTACATCCGCATCTACATTGGCACCAAAGTCAAAGTTGTTAGCATTTGCTGTAGCATCACTATTTTGCATTTGCGGTGATTCCATTGGTGGTGGCGGCTCTTTTGGTGTTGGTGGCTTTTGTGGCTTACGCTCTTTTTTTTGTACGGTTTCTTCTTTTTTCAAGCGAACAAAATCAAGTACGTTACCCTTAACCGGATCCGTCATAGCGCCTTCACCGCCAGTGATCAGTGCCTGCATGCCTAAAAACAACATAAAGGTCACTACACCGGCTATCACTAATGCAACTAAATATCGCAACATAACTAGCCCTTAAGACGCATCTTGTGCGGCAATTGATACATCAAATGCGCCCGCCGCGCGCGAGGCATCCATCACCTTTATTAACATTTCGGTAGTGGCTTTTTTATCTGCTTGAATCACAACGCTACCTTGTGGATTTTCTGCTTTTAAACGCTCGATATTGGCTTGTACTGCGCGTACATCAATTTGACGTTTATTAATCCAAATCTCGCCTGTATCAGAAATAGCCACTAAAATATTAGCACGCTCTTTTTTAACAGCTGTTGCGGCTTCTGGGCGGTTTACATCAATACCGGCTTCTTTAACAAAAGAGGCAGTTACAATAAAGAAAATAAGCATGATAAATACAACGTCTAACATTGGGGTCATGTTTATTTCTTCAGCTTCGTCTTCTTGAAATAGGTTTCCTAACGGGGCTCTCATTTTTATTCTCCTAGGATAAGTGGCTTTATATAAGCCGCTTATCAAAATTTTGCTTAATGGTCTAAAACCATGCTGTCTTGTAGTAGTTCTACTTCGCGCTTAGCTTTTCGTTGTAAGTACGTTGAGGCAAATACCCCAGATAACGCACCTACCATGCCTGCCATTGTCGGAATAGTTGCTTTAGATACCCCTGATGCCATTGAACGCGCACTACCTGTGCCAGTAATTGCCATTACATCAAACACTTCTATCATGCCCGTCACCGTGCCTAACAAACCAAGTAGCGGGCACAAAGCAACCATCACATTAATCAAAGAAAGATTGGTGTTTAAGCGCATACCAGCTCGCGATATCATAGCTTCGCGTATTTGCTCTGCATTCCAGCTATCTCGTTCTGCACGGTTAATCCAATTGGCTTTAAGAGCGTGTTTATAGCTTCTAAAACCATTAAAAAAGTAAATAAATCGCTCGAGTATCAATAACCACATCGCGAAGATTAACACCCCGATGACCAAGAGAACTTGGCCACCAGTGTCGAGAAAATCACGGATAGCATTGATTGAATCAATCAATAGCACCATGGTTTATGCTCCTTTCTCGCTTCGCTCTGCAATAATACCGGCGCTCTGCTCTTGAATAGTTAACAAGATATTTTTAGCGCGCGTATTAAGTAAGGTGTATAAAAATACCGTTGGTATGGCGACCACTAAGCCCAATACCGTTGTTACTAGCGCTTGAGAAATACCACCCGCCATAAGCTTAGGATCCCCAGTACCAAATAAGGTGATTGCTTGGAATGTATTGATCATGCCGGTTACCGTACCTAATAAACCTAGTAGCGGCGCAACAACAGAGATGATTTTGATAAGTGTTAAATTACGCGTCACTTTTGGCATTTCACGTAAAATAGCTTCACTTAGTTTAAGCTCCAGTGTGTCGTGTGAAACACTTGGAAATTGATCTTTTACTTTCATTACGCGTCCAAGCGGATTGTCATCACGTGCAACTGTATCTTTAAGCTGGCGACGAATTTTACCGCCCATAATCAATAGTGAGAAAAAACGCTCAAGTGATATAAGAAGTGCAATAACACCTACGCCTAAAATCACATAACCCACTGTGCCACCTTGATGAACACGTTCTTGTGTATCAGGTGCTTGTACTAATAAACCAAGAATAGAGCCGCCTGTTGGGTCAAGTGCAAATTGCACCACGCCACTTTTAGTGCTTTGTAGCTCTTCTGCTGTTGCAGTAAAGCGCGATACAGGTTGGCGAGTTAATTCACTCAAAGAATTAGTCGAGGAGTTAAACTCTAAATACTTACCGTTTGATACGAGGTTAAATGCGCCCACTCGCACAACTTCTTGCTGTGCTTTAGTACCGCCTTCAACAATAACACTTGCGTTAAAACGACTTACTTTACCTTGCTCGGTCATTTCGCGTTGTAATTCAAACCATACTTTTTCAATATCTTCTATTGACGCAAGTTTTGAAGTTGAGCCCATCTTTTGAGCAAGGTCATCCATAAACGTACTGCGTCCATCAATCTGAGCAGATACTATTGATGTCGCAAACTTATTACTAGAATCCCCTGCAACTTGTTGAAGAACGCCAAACAACTCTTTAAGCGAACCCATGCGTTTAGAAAGCGTGTCTGTTAAGTTAGCAAGTTTTACTTCGTTTTCTTCAAATTGCGTTTCTAGACGTTCAGATTCCACCAGCATTTGATTGCGCTTTGCTTGGGTATTTTTAAGTGTTTGTACTTGCTCGTTTTGGCGAGCAGCAAACTCTTGTTCACGTTGTTTATTTTGCTCGCTTTGAGCTGATTTACCATTTTCGAGCGTTTTAAGTAATGAATCTAAGTTCATTGGCTCTGCCGCTATACTTGCACCAGTAATGCTTAGGCTTGCAGCAAAAAGAGCTATTTTTGTCATTTGAGTAAACAATTTCATTTTCAACCTCTTATTCTGCTGCATGTACTGGCAGAGTTAACATATCTGGGGCAAGTTGTTTACGCGCAATGCGTAAACCTTTATTAATTTGGCTTATTGTAGAGTCTGGTAATGCTTCAAATGATTTTGTATCTGCATTCCAACTACCTGCTTTTTTGCCATCGCGTGTTAGGTAAATAAGCTCTAAACGGCCAATGCGTAAAAAATCAACTTCACGCTCTTTGTCATCCACATTTAAAAGTGCGGTATAAGCTTCAATAGTGCGCCCGTAGTCAACTTCTACTTGATACGCTTCAAGTACACGGCGAAATTTTTCACTTGAGTTAATATCAGCACGATTCATCATTTCTTTTAAAGACGTAACGCGCTTAGTGCGCTCATCAGCTAAAAATGGAACATCTAAAGATACAAACTGCTCAAGACCTTCAATCATTCTAAGCATTAGCGGAGTAATTTGACGTTCAATAATAGAAACCTGATCCATTGACAGGTTTAAAGATTCCATCTCTTCTATTTGATTATTTAATTGTTTAGTTAGCTGGGCGTTGTATACAGCTAAACCATCAATCTCTTTATTGAGGGTTTTAAATTGCTGTAAACGTCCTTGCATTGAATCTGCAATCTTGTCTATTTTTGTTTGTGATTGCGCAGCTGATTTATTAATTTCACTGCTTTTATCAATAACCTTATCTAAATCGTTTGCGTGTACTGCTGCACTTGCGGCCACAATACCAGCTAAGATTAATGGTTTAACGCCTTTCATCGCATACACCTTTACTCGTTAGTTAGCGGATTTGCTAGTTTGTTTTTTTAGGTCATAAACTTTGTTATATAAATAATTTATGACTTAATAATTCAATGAGCAGGAGTTTATAGATGAAACATGACAAGGATGTTGCGCAAAAAAGTCGCTTTTATGACAATGGTAACAATTAAGACTTACGAGGAAGTTTTAACGCGAATAAGGGTACTTGCTGGCCAAATACCCCTTATTAAGAAGATGCAAGAAGGTGGTTAATCCAAAATTGAATTAATTTGATTAAGAGAATAGTGCCAATCGGTATAATTAATTTCTATAGGGTGAGCTTTATTATCTTTAATAAGCACCAGTGAGGGAAAACCTTGAATTGGTAAAGTGCGAACAAACGATAACTCAGCTTTAAATTCATCATTAAGCTCGCTTGATGTTAGCTGCTCCGAAAACTCATCTTTATTTAAGCCAATTTTTTCAGCCAAACTAATTAATGTACTTTCATCAGACGGGTTTTGTGCGTTTAGGTAATAAGCGTGTTGAATAGCAGCCACCATTTGAGCTTCTTTACCCGCTTTACGCGCTATAAGTGCAGCTCTGCATGCGGGATACGTTGAACGCCTTGGCTGGCAGTTGCGCCAAAAGTTATAATTAAATTGCGTACCTAACTGCGCTGAAATTTTATGCCAAGTCCCCTCAAGCATCTCTTTCATATTTTGTGGCATTGGGTCTTGGCTATCGGGAGCAAGACCACCTACTTTATATTCTATTGCCACTTTACCAGCAAGCTCTGATTTTAGCTTAAGCCAGGTTGGTGAGTAACCCCAACACCAACTACACATTGGGTCATGAACATATATTAACTTACTTTGAGACATATTAATCCTTCAACTAGTTCGAGACGACTCTATTGCGACCTGAAGCCTTTGCACTATATAGAGCTTCATCAGCTTGCTTTAATGAATCATCATAATCAGTTACTTTATTTACTTGGGAAATACCAATGCTACAGGTGATTGAAATACGCTGCTTGTCATCAGTAAATATAACATGCCCTGCCACGGCTTCTCGAAATTTGTTCGCAATTACAGAGGCTGCAGAGGCTGTGAGCTGCGGTAAAATAACAACAAATTCCTCACCGCCATAACGGGCCTTTAACGCAGTTGCCAAAAATTGAGACTCAAGAAGTTTGGTAAATTCTATCAATACCGTATCACCAAAATCGTGGCCATGCGTATCGTTTAAAGATTTAAAATTATCTAAATCAATTAACAAAATTGAAAAAGGTAAGTACTGCTCTGGGCGTGTTTGAGCAAGCTTTAAAAAATGAGAGGTAATAAAACGCCTATTTGCTATGCCAGTAAGGGGGTCAGTATAAGCATCTTGTTTTTGCTCTAGCGTAATATCGGCAATAGCCATGTGGCTTTTATGCCTAAAATACTCACCAATAAATGAGAATAAAAACACCATAGAAAAGGACGCTATAAAACGTGTTTTTTCTACGTTGCCATAGCTAACTTGACCAAAGTCAGGGCCGTATAAAATAACAATACAAGAAAACAGTAAGGTACAGCCTAACCAAGCACCTAATCTAACCCCTAAAGATGCAAACGTTACGACAGGATAAAACATTAGCCAATATAGCGCGGTATTATCTTTACCGCCGGTATAAACAAGTGCAATAAACATCATGCACACAATGCTCATACTTATTAATGCCACAACTTGCAGATTACCCGTTTTTATAAAATAGATAGAACAGCTTATATTTGTAATGTTAACGATAATTAATGAAGCGGTCAGTAGTGGCGAATAAAGCTTATAATTAAAAAACACTAATACTGCGATCAACACAATTGAAATCCCAATCATGGTAAATAAGGAAAACGCTTTGCGTTGCATGTCTGAGCTATAAACACTGTCGATATTTATCAGACTGAGCCAATTTGGTTTATTAACATTTTTTTTAGTCATTAATTTTATACTTTAAACTTTTGAACCATATTTTCTAAAGCACTAAACTGTTGTTTTAGTTTGGTACATTCGTCAAGCGTGTCATTTAAGTTGGCCTTGCCTTGTATACAAAGCGAATTAATTGTTTGAATATCTGTATCTAATAACTTAACAACTTGGTTTTGCTCATCTGTTGCAGTGGCCACAGAGTGATTTGCATCGTTAATTTGTTGAATCGCTTGTATAACATGGCTCATTAAATTGCCAACAGCATCGGCTTGTTGCACGCTTTGTTCACTGCCTTCAAGGCTTGTTTTCATAAGCTCTACCGCAAGGTTTGAGCCTTTTTGCAACTGACTAACCGTGTCTTCAATCTCTTGCGTTGACTGTTGAGTGCGGTGCGCTAATTGGCGAACTTCATCTGCTACAACGGCAAAACCGCGTCCCGCCTCTCCTGCTCTAGCGGCCTCAATTGCGGCATTAAGTGCCAATAAATTCGTTTGTTCACTTACACCTTTAATAACTTCAAGCACTTGGCCAATACTGGCTGTATGCGTATTTAAACTGTTTATAGTTTGCTGAGCTTTTTCCATATTACCCGAGAGCTGGTGGATAGTTGCAACACTGTGGCTTAATGCTTCTTGGTTTTGTGTTGAATGTTCATCTGCATTTTTAGCAAGCTGCGATGCACTCTCTGCATTACTTGAGATATCCATTGATGTGGCAGAAAACTGGTTGATAGCCGCTGCAACAATATCCGTTCGTTTACTTTGATCATCATACATAGACAGCGAAGAATGTGTTTGTGATACCAAGCTCTCAATAGCTGTATCTAATTGCTTTGTAGACTCTTTTACTTGCTCTATTGAATGCTGAATTTTTTCGATGAAAATATTAAATGAATGACTTAAGTCGCCAAACTCGTCATCATTTTCAACGGTTAAACGCCTTGTTAAATCGCCCTCACCTTGTGCTATATCTTTAATAGCATCGTTTAAACGATTCATTGGCTGCATTAAATAGCGTAATAAAAGCTGCATCATAATTATAATAGTGATAATTCCTATCACCATAAAAACAGCTGCGGTTTGGCCAAAATTAGAGACACTGGCATACGCTTTATCTTTGTCTATAACAACACCTAGGTACCAATCTACGTTTTCAATATCACTAATTTTTGTAAACGAAATAAGCTTAGACTCTCCGTTTATCTCGTACTGGGTAAACTCACTTTGTAAAGGTGTATTGGTTCCAAAGATGTCTGATGTATTTTTTAAGTTTAACTGAGCATTTGGATGGCTTAACACTTGGCCTTTATTATCGAGTAAAAAACCATAACCGAGTCCTAAAAAGTCAATATCGTTGATAATTTTTGTCACGGTCTGCATATCAATATCGGCACCTGCAACGCCGCTAAACTGGCCATTTTGGAGTATGGGTACTACCGCTGAAATTGTAAGCTCGTTAGTAGTCACATCAATATAAGGAGTTGTAAAAGCGGTATTTGATTTGTTTTCGACTAATTTATACCAAGGGCGAGAAGTCGCATCAAAATCTGCAGGTAAAACGACTGATTGATCGTTTAATATAAACGTGCCGCTGGATTTACCTATATACGTATTTTTAAAGCTTCCAGCAAGCTCTGCTGTATTTAATTGTGAAAGGGTGAGTGCTTTAGAATCATTCGCTTTATGGGTTTTAGCAATTGATATAACAATCGCCAACTTTGCATTTAACCAACTCGCTATATTTTGTGAAACAGATTCGGAATTTTGTTGCAATACCAAGCTTAACTGCTGCTCGGTTTGCTTGCGCATTGCAATGTAGTTATTAAAAGTAAATAACCCTAGCACCAAAACCAAAATTAAGGAGGCTGCAATAGTCACTTTGGAAGTAAATTTCAACGAGTTAAGCATATACACCCTTTTTATTATTTATCGTTATTAGCCTTACTGTTTTAGCAAAAATTTAGCTAAATGTCCTAGTAAAAGAGACTTACAGTTAGGTTATTGATGAAAAATAAGAATAAAGGATTGTAAAACAAAAGGCTTTCGTGGGTAACTGGCTAATATTAAATAATTAATGACTAGATTTATTTTTATGGAACGTTCCCATTAAATATAGTTTTATAAGTGACTGAATACGTATTCAGTCACTCTTGTATAGTCTGTTATTTCCACTTATTTGCTAAGCGAACAACATTTAAACCGTACCATGCAATAAATACATAACATAACATTGGAACAAAAAAGCTTTGCTGTATATTTACTGTATCAGCTATAAACCCTTGCAGTAATGGTACAAGTGCACCACCAACAATTGCTAAACATAACCAGCCAGAACCTTTGCTCGTCAATGATCCTAGTCGCTCGATTGCAACTGAAAATATAGTCGGGAACATAATTGAGTTAAATAAACCAATTGCCAATACTGAGTATAAAGCGACGTCACCTTGAGTAAAAATAGTGATCAATAATAGCGCAATAATACTAAATGCATTAAACGCTATAGCTTTAGAAGGTGCTATCTTTTGTAATAATACAGAGCCTATAAAACGCCCTACCATTGCCCCGCCCCAGTAATAACTAATAAGTGCGGCCGCAGTATGCTCTTCAAGCCCTGCTATGTGCGCCTCACCAAAGTAGTTAACTAAAAAGCTGCCAATGGCAACTTCCCCGCCTACGTAGCAAAATATAGCAAGTACACCCATAGTTAGGTGCGGTGCTTGCATTAACGAACGAGATTCAATTGCTGTATTATTTTCCTCTTTGTGGGCTTCAATTTCTGGAAGCTTTATAAAGGCAAATACAATAGCGATAAGCAATAAAGCGCCAGCAAGCATTAAATAAGGCACTTTTACAGATTCAGCAGTTGCTGCCGATGCGGCTAAACTACCTGCCGTACCGAAAAATAATAAACCACCAACATAAGGCCCAACGGTAGTACCAAGCGCATTAAGTGCTTGTGCTAAATTTAGACGAGAAGAAGCTGTTTTTTCACTGCCAAGAGCTGCAACATAAGGGTTAGCAGAAACCTGAAGTACAGTTACACCAGCAGCAAGTACAAATAAAGCGCCTAAAAATAGCCAATATTCATGTACTACAACAGCAGGGTAAAACAACATACACCCCATTGAAGCCACAATTAAACCAGTTAAAATTCCTTTTTTGTAACCAAATTGCTTAACTAAAAGCCCCGCAGGAATAGAAACAATAAAGTAAGCCCCAAAAAAGCAAAACTGTACTAGCATCGCTTCAAAAAAGCTCAAATCAAATACGCCTTTTAAGCGTGGTATTAGTACATCGTTTAAAACAGTAATAAAACCCCATAAAAAAAATAGGGTCGTCATTGCAGTCAGTGGAAACAGATAATTTTTATTTGGCTGTTCGTTGACCGCGAATGATTGGTTTGTATTTATTTCACTCACGTCGTTTTCACTCCATTAACAAGTTGAAAACGATTTTACATGTTTAAATATAAATTAGTCAGCCCACTTATGGAACGTTCCAGTGGCGTTATTCACATTGCGTGTTGGTCGCTCTAACAATTCGGTCTATTTCGCCACTGTTATTAAACTGATAAAGCCCTTCGTTTATATCCTCTAATACTAAAAGCCAATTATGTGCACGCTTACTAATGGCAAAATATAACGAGTTATATTGCAAAGGAATGCTTTCTTGCTCAATGGAAGAAAGCAAAGACTGTTTTTCAGGTTTAGTTAAAGAGGAGTAAGCCACAGATGATTTCAAAGCTTGAGGATCGCCTATGACCAAATCAACACGTTTAGCAGTCAGTAGCTTAACAAGCTGTAAGTCATCAACAGAGGCGATAACTTCAAACTCACCATTGTCCATCATGGCATCAAACTCTGGCGTATTTTGATACCCTCGAACAACACCAATCTTAAGCCCTTTGAGCGAGTTCAAGTTTCCTGTGAAATGGTCTGTATCGCCTTTCCTTTTTAAAAAAGCAATTTCGCCACCTTTAAACGAATTAGATAAGCCGAGTAATTCTCGACGTGTTTCACCATCAACATAATCGGAGGGGGCTGTATCTTCTATAAAGTATTCAGGCATTAGTATGTCAGCCCTGCCTAGTTCTACATTTCGTACCGCTCTTGCCCAAGGCAAAAATTCAATATATACGCTGTAGCCCTTACTATTTAACAAGGCAATTGAAAATTGATAAACCCAGCCTTTATTACATACATTATTACCAATATAGGGAGGCCAATCGAGTGTGGCTAGATGAAGTGTTTGTTTGGAGTTTTTAGCTTCATAGAGCACCCCTGATTTATGGGAATGCCCAGTTAAAGTGTGTTGAGTACCATTTTGAAAATACTCAACCGATGTTTCAGCAAAACTATTACTAGTTGTTAGCAATAATATAAAATAAAACCAGCGCATTTTAGTATCTATTTGTGATTAATAGTGTTTTTAAGTTTAGCTACTACTAACACTTTTGCACAAATAAACCTTAACTAATCAGCTTTTTTGCCACCTCATTTTATTGTTTGTATCACGAGAGCTAATAATAGTATCGTCACTACTCTCAACGCCGCCTAATTTAGCTAAGCGATCATACAAAACTACATTACAGGTTGCCGCTAAGTTCATGCTGCCAATAGTTGGAATATAAACAACCTCATCGCACCACTTTAAGACGTCTTTTGATACAGAGCCATCTTCGGGGCCAAATACATAAAATGCATTTTCAGGATGTTTAAACCCAGGTAAAGGTGTTGCACCTTCAATAAGCTCAATAACCACAACCGTTGCGCCTTGTGGCTTTATTGCTTCTAAATTATCTGTTTCGGTTAAAGGAATACGCTCCACTACATTTTTTGTATCTGTATGGAACTTTTTGGCGTTTAAGTAGCGATTGCCTGTAAAAAAAACTTGTTTAGCGTCATAACAGCCAGCTGCTCGCAATACACCGCCAACATTAGTCGGGCTTTTAGGATTGATTAAACCAATTACGGCTTGTTGTTTACTCATTAATCTACGTCCTTTGTTGGCCATTCTGCAATGTACAAATCAAAGTCGTCGAGCTTTACATCGCAATCTTTTACTGTTTTGTCTTTTACAGAAATACCTAGCTCATGCATCTTTGTTTTATCACCATTATTTAATAACGGATGCCAAGAAGCCAAACCACGACCTTCATGTAAACGACGGTAACTGCAGCTTTGTGGCATAAAAAAGATGTCTTTAAGGTTTTCTTTTGTGAGTTTTACACAAGAAGGAACAAGCGTTTGGCGGTTTTCATATTCGCTACAACCACAGGTGTTGTTATCAAGATACTGACATACAATATTAGTAAATATTAATTGCTCACCTTCGCGTAACTGATCGGTGGCGGTAAATTCGTCTTCATCTTCGCTATCAATAAACGTATTTAAACAACATTTTCCGCATCCATCACAAATGGCTTCCCATTCGTTTTGACTCATGTCGCTTAAGCTTTTTTTAAGCCAAAATTGTGTATTTGCTAATTGTTGATCAAACATAGTTTACTCGTGCCCCCTAAAGAGCGCGCATTCTACCGTATTGCTGTAAATGGCGCAAAGCCAATACCCTTTCAAAGTACTGGCTTTGCGCTACAAATTAGCTTTGAGATTTAACCCAACGCTTAATTTTTTCCTCAAGGATTGGCATTGGTAATGCGCCATCAATTAATATTTGCGTGTGAAACGCTTTAATATCAAATTTATCACCGAGTTCTTTTTTAGAAAAATCACGTAATTCTTGAATTTTAAATTGCCCTAACTTGTAAGAAAGCGCTTGTCCTGGCCATGCAATATATCGCTCTACTTCAGCAATTACATCACTTTTAGCCATAGATGAATTTGCAAGCATGTAATCTATACCTTGTTGACGCGTCCACCCTTTTGCATGAAAACCAGTATCAAGCACTAAACGCATTGCGCGTAATTGCTCATCCGATAAACGTCCATACCACATATAAGGGTCGGTAAATAAGCCTAGCTCTTTGCCTAAGCTTTCTGCGTAAAGCGCCCAACCTTCTGCGAACACGGTATAGCCACCAAATTTACGAAAATCAGGTAAGCCCTCTATTTCTTGCTGAAGTGCTATTTGAAAGTGATGACCTGGGGCTGCTTCGTGAATCGATAAAGTTTCGAGTAAAAATTTAGGCTGCGCTTTTAAGTTATAAGCATTGATATAAAAAATACCAGGGCGAGAGCCATCAGGCGCCGGAGATGCATAGGATGCACCTGCTGCCGACTGCGCTCTGTAGGCTTCAACTGCTTTTACAACGTAAGGTGCTTTGGGTGCTATGTTAAAAAGTAGAGGTAAACGCGCATCTATTTTTTTCTTAACGTTTTCATATGCCGCAATTAACTCCTCGGGCGTGTCGTAGTAAAATTCATCTGAATCGCGTAAATGATCAAAAAATTCAGATAGCTCACCTTTAAAGCCTACGGTTTCTTTTACTTTTTTCATTTCGCTTAAAATGCGCGACACTTCACTTAAACCAATGTCATGAATTTCGTCTGCAGATAAGCTAAGCGTTGTGTTTTTCTTAATTTGGTATTCGTACCATGCTTTACCGTTTGGTAAGTCACTGTAACCTACGCTTTCTCGACTATTAGGAATATATTGATTAGCTAAAAAGTCACTCATACTTTTATAAGCCGGTACTAAGTGCTGCATAATCAATTGACGATACTGCGCTGTAATTTTTTGCTTTTGTTGTGCGCTAAACGATTCTGGTAATTTTTTAATTGGTCCCCAAAATAATGAATCTTCGGCATTTTTAACTACATGAGCTGCAAATTGTGGCTGTAATTTTTCAGCAAGTGGTTTTGGTAACGTAATACCTAGTTTGATGCCTTGCGCCATTGAACGCTCTACACTTGCAAGCCACTTTACAAAACCTTCGCTACGCGAGATAAAAGCCGTGTAATCTTCAACGGTATTAAACGGCTGAGCACTTTGACCTGAACCAAAACCTGCAAAGGTGTTATGCGCACCCGCCATTTGATTTATTGGTAGTAAATAATCAGGGAACTGCATGCCTTCTAATTTAAGTGCAAGGTCACGCTCTAATATTTCAAAACTTAAAAGCGATTGCCCTGTTAACTGTGCTTTATCTATAAAGTTTAATCGCTGTTGATATTTTTTATAAAAAGCGGCTTTTTTAGCTCTATTTTCTTTTGAAATCACAGGCGTGAATTGATCGTTAAACTCATTACGACCATTGTACGTTGCGCTGATGGGGCTATATGTGAGCGATTCATCGTAATACTGTGCAACAAGTACATCGAGTTGTTGCTCTGCTGAAAGCTCTGAAACAATACCTGCTGATGCGTTAACTGTGTTTAACTGCGTACTGGTATTAGTCTGTGTACTAAGCTCAGTATTCATACAGCCACTTAAAGCAAACATAACGCCACTGGCAACTAATGCTAATTTAATTGATTTCATGATAATCCTTTTTAATATCGTTTTTTAATTATGCGCATTAAACCGTGCTTAATAAAGAAATTACGATAGATTGCATTCATCGTATTAAATTTGCACTTTTATCTGAACTTGTTACATTTCTATTAATTCAAATATGATTTAAAAGAAAAATAAAATGAAAAAACAACTACTCAGCACCTCTATTGCCTTACTCTGCTTAACCGCTTTTAATAGCCATGCAGTTACATACCTATCGGCTAAAGCCATGGTTGATGTTAAAGATGGCAAGCTCATTAAATCACCCTTAATTACTATTGATGATGGCGTAATTACAAACATTGAACAAAATAAAAAACCAACGCTAACTAAAGATGATAAACATATTCAACTCCCTGATTTGACCCTTATGCCTGGTTTAATGGATATGCATGTGCATTTAACGAGTGACCCTACGGTGCCGCGCAGTGAACGTTTAGGCCAGTCAGTTCCTAGAATGGCGATTAAAGCGGCTCATTTTGCTAAAAAAACCTTAGAAGCTGGATTTACAACAGTACGTAATGTTGGCGCAGAAGGTTACAGCGTCATAGCCGTGCGTGACGGCATAAATGCGGGTGACATAGTTGGCCCTCGTATTTGGGCTGCAGGCCCATCACTCGGCATTACTGGCGGGCACTGTGATAACAACCGCCTGCCTCCTGAGCTTAAATATACTTCAAGTGGCGTCGCAGACGGTCCATGGGCTGCGCGTATAAAAGTACGCGAAAATATTAAATACGGGGCAAATGCTATTAAGTTTTGCGCCACAGGTGGAGTATTTTCAAAAGGGACTAAAGTAGGTGCACAGCAGTATTCTTTTGAAGAAATGAAAGCCATTGTTGATGAAGCCCATATGCGAGATTTACCAGTAGCTGCTCACGCACACGGTACAAGCGGTATAAAAACAGCCATTAAAGCAGGTGTTGATAGCGTAGAGCATGCCAGCTTTTTAGATGACGAAGCGATAGCGCTTGCCAAAGAGCATGGAACTTGGCTTTCTATGGATATTTATAACACCGAATACACACTCACTTATGGCGAGCAAAACGGCGTAGACGAAGAAAACCTAAATAAAGAGCGCCAAGTTTCTAAAAGGCAACGTGATAGCTTTAGCCGTGCTGTAAAAGCGGGTGTTAAAATGGTCTTTGGTACCGATGCAGCAATTTACCCGCACGGAGATAATGCAAAACAGTTTAGCCGCATGGTTGAATTTGGCATGACAGAACTACAAGCCATTCAAGCATCAACTATTAATAGCGCTAAGTTATTAAAAATGGATACTCAGTTAGGACAAATTAAAACCGGATTTGCAGCTGATATAATTGCGGTAAAAGCAAATCCTCTTAAAAGTATTAAAACCTTAGAGGCAGTACCTTTTGTAATGAAAGCAGGTGTTGTTTATAAAAACCAGTTGTAAATACACGCTATTAAGGCTGAGTTTACTCAGCCTTAATAAAACTCTCACCTATATTGAATATGCCATAAAAGGGTCACCGCCCCCCTATTAGACTAGCTTTTGTCTATTAATTATCCGAACAGTTTTATTTAATCAAATAAAATGAACTTTCTATTCACTTTAAAAACAATAACCATTATCATTCGCGAAAATTCAATAACGCGAATAGTTATCACTCTATGAAAACGTTTAAGTACTCTCTTATTACTCTTGCTTGTTTAAATGCAAATATGGCATTTGCCCAAAATACACAAGTTGATGCTGATATTGAACGCATCAGCGTATACGAAAAGCAAAACCGCGTGGTGATGAGCTCTGGTCTTGCTACTAAATCAGACATGTCTTTAATGGAAACTCCTGCACCGGTTGTAATTATTGACCGAGAACTGATTGAATCCCAAGGTGTAGATAGCTTACAAGATTTAGTTAGAAACGTAAGTGGCTTAACACAAGCAGGTAATAATTACGGTATTGGTGATAACTTAGTAATTCGTGGTTTAGATGCAAACTACACCTACGATGGTATGTATGGTGGTGCAGGCCTGGGGAATACATTTAACCCAACTCGTTCACTTACAAATGTTGAATCTGTTGAGGTTTTAAAAGGCCCTGCAACAGGTTTATATGGCATTGGTAGCGCAGGTGGCGTAATTAACCTAATTGAAAAAAAGCCAGAGTTTGAAGAAAAACACAAAGTATCGGCTGAGCTTGGCCAGTGGGATAGCTATTCATTATCGTTTGATAGCACTAACGCTATAACAGATGATTTAGCTTATCGTGTTATGGCTAAAACAGCGTCAAGTGACGGATTTCGCGATTTAAAAGAAGATCGCGACGAAATTTATACCTCACTTAAATACGTGCTTAATGACAGACAAAACATCATGCTTTCTGCAGCCTATATAAAAGATGAAATAGCGGTTGATTCTATTGGTCATCCTATTCGTATTTACAGTGCAGAAACTGCAAACGGCTTAAGCGCGGGTGAAGTAACTGGTGCCGATTTAGTAAACGATCCGACAGGAAGCGGCGTACAGTTAAGTGATGCACAGCGCGACCAACTTGCTAATTCATTATCAGCATTTGATGGCTTAACACCTTATAGCTTTGGCACAAATGGTATTATTTCACCAATGGCTGATGCTAACGAAGGTGAAGAGCTGCGTTTTAAATTAACGCATAACTATTACATTACTGACGATTTATTTTTAAACCAGCAGCTACAGTACCGTAACTACACATCAAGTTTTGCGCGCCAAACAGGTGCATATAACTACGTATATTCAACACGCGATGGAATAATTAATAACGACCCTCGTGCTCCATTAGTTGAAGACGGTGTACTTTACCCGTATGCAGCACGCCGCCAAGAATACCGCCAAGTAGAAGCAGATGAAAAATCATGGCAGTACTTCTTAGATTTACGTTATGACTTTATGTTAGGCGACGTAGATAACGAATTACTAGTTAACGCCAACTACGAAGATAGAGATATTCGTTTTAAACAATTCTCAATATGGGATCAAGATTACGTACTCACAAACAATGATGGTGATGTAACGTACCAAGGTTCGTTGCCGTATATTTACGATATAAGAGAACCAAATTGGCCAACCGGTAACTTTGAAGATTACGATCCGCTTAAAACAAGTGACTACAATAAAAAAGTACAAGCATGGGGCTTAGGCATTCAACATGTTGGTTACATAACTGAAGAACTTACGACGCGTATTGGTGTGGCGTATAACCGAATTGAGCAAACTTATGAGCACTTTGGTGTTGATGAGCGCTACAGTTCTAGCCGTGCAGAGCCAACACCTGAAGCGAGTACATCAGATTCTGGCTTAACGTATAACCTTGGTGCAACGTATCAGCCATCTGAAGATTTATCTGTATTTGTAAATCATTCAAAAGGGCGTACAGCGTATAGTGTATTAGGCTCTGTGGCAGGTAACGAAGCTGACCGTGAAGATTCAGAGTCTATAAGTAACGACCTAGGCTTTAGATTTAAAGCATTTGATGACCAACTACTCGCATCTGTTGTTATATTTGAAAGCTCTCGTACTAATTTAGAATACGCAAACCCGCTTTATGACGCATTAACATCAGGCTCAGATGTACCTGAAAGCTATTATGATGGTAAAGAGCAAACAAAAGGTGTTGAGCTTGATTTAAATGCTTACTTGAACGATAAATGGAAAGTAAACGTAAACGGTATTTATCAAGATGCACGTGACAAAAGTAATCCTAATAGCAGCAGTTACGACACACGCCAAAAAGGTGTGCCTTACGTAACAGCAAGTACGTGGGTAACCTACTACGCAGATATGTTTAATTTACCTGAAGCTGTAAATATAAGTGGTGGTATTACGTTTGTAGATAACAGAAGTACTAATTCAAGTTCATTCTCGATTCCTGATGGTTATGTACCAAGTTATACGACTTACGATACAGCTGTATCGTATACAACTGATAAATGGCATATGCAGTTAAACTTAAATAACTTGTTCAACAAAAAGTATTACTCAAAAGCTATGTTTTTAGGTGGTATGCCAGGGGAAGAGCGTAATGCAAAACTAAGTTTTAGTTACACACTTTAATTGGTTAACCTGAACTCTGGATAAATAAATCTATCTCAAGCAGCTATTTTCAGCGCTCAGGTTAGTTAAATACTTAAAAAGCACGGTTTTCTAATTTAGAAGCCGTGCTTTTTTGTGTTTTATAAACGCTTAATCTAAATTAAATAGTAACCACTATGCGACCGTTAATTTCACCTTTGAGCATATCATCAAAAATTTCGTTAATGTCCTCTAAGCGTTTTTCTTCAATAATCGCTTTTACTTTACCTTGAGCGGCAAATTCCAAGCATTCTTGCAAATCTTTACGTGTACCAACAATAGAGCCAACTACTGAAATGCCATTAAGCACAGTATCAAAAATAGGAAGTGGCATATCCTCTGGAGGTAATCCCACTAATACGCATTTACCGCCACGGCGTACACTTTTATAGGCTTGTTCAAACCCCGCTTTAGACACCGCAGTACACACAACACCATGCGCGCCACCGACTTGTTCAAAAATAGCTTCGCTTGGAACCACCTCTTTAAAATCGAGGGTGATATCTGCGCCTAGCTCTTTAGCAAGCGCGAGTTTTTCTTTACCTGTATCAACAGCTATTACATTAAAACCCATTGCTTTAGCGTACTGTACTGCTAAATGACCAAGCCCGCCCACACCAACAATAGCAACCCACTGCCCTGGTTTAGCACCGGATACTTTTAATGCTTTATAGGTTGTAACACCTGCACAAAATAATGGAGCAGCCTCAGAAAAACCGAGTTCTTCTGGTATTTTTACAACGTAGTCGCCATGCGCTAAACAATATTCTGCATAACTACCGTCAATAGAATAGCCAGTATTGTGCTGCGATAAACACAGTGTTTCTTTACCATCTAGGCAAAACTCACAGTGCCCACATGCACTATAGAGCCAAGGAATACCGACTCTATCGCCAACTTCTAAGTGCTTAATGTTGCTTCCGACTTTTTCGATAACACCGACACCTTCGTGCCCTGGTACTAATGGCATTTTTGGTTTTACTGGCCAATCCCCATGACAGGCATGTAAATCGGTATGGCAAACGCCACAGGCCGCTATTTTTACTAAAACATCATTTATTCCCACCTCAGGAATTGGTAAGTCTGTTATTTCTAATTTACCTTTGTATTGAGTATTAATTGCAGCTTTCATAGTCATTCCATCGTATGTGAAAAAAAATTAAAATAAGGATTTATTTACGTATTGTTGTGTACAACATATCCTAATATAGATGTATAAATATTAATCTAAATCATATTTTAGTCATTTAAATTAACTTATAAGCCTGCTAAGAACTTGCTATCCATAATGAGCGTGCTAGCATTTACTTTCTGAAATTACTGAAAGTTACTAAGCTATGAGTTTATCCGAAAAGAATTTTGCCTTTGTAATGCATTGTGGTGAGATGGGCAGCCGATGGGGATTCAATCGTACGATCGGACAAATGTGTGGTTTGCTGATTATTACTAAAAACCCAATGACAGCTAATGAGATTGCAGATGCGCTTAGTATTTCTCGCGGTAATGTAAGTATGGGCATTAAAGAGCTGCAATCGTGGCAGTTAATTAAAGTACAGCATATTCCTGGCGATCGTAAAGAGTACTACGCCCCTGCTGGCGATATTTGGGATATGGCAAATCGCGTATTTGAAGAACGTAAAAAACGTGAAATTGAGCCCACCTTAACACTACTACGCGATAACTTATTAGACGAAGCCAGTAACGACGATGAACTTTACGCACAAAAACAAATGGGTGAGATTCACAACCTACTTGAAACCGTCACTAAATGGTCATCAGAACTACAGCGTTTAACGCCAGAGCAACTTAATAAGCTAATGAAGCTAGGTTCTGGAATTGGTAAAGTTATTGACCTAAAAGAAAAGATATTCAAAAAAGAATAAAGCCGCAATTGCGGCTTTATTTATAGGTATATTTTAAAAATTAGATTTTTGGATAACCAATTCTATCCGACAAGTAACCTACACTAGTAGCAAAGTAATACGAGCGATTCCAATGCATAAACACTTTGTAGTTATCGTACGCTAAGTACATACGTCCATTTATATCATCAGGCATAACCAGCGCAGCACGTACGTCTACATTAGGTAAATCAGAACCATCAGCTTTACGAACACCCAGTGCTTGCCAATCAGCTAATGAGCGCTCTGAGTCGTTCCAATATTCTAACCACTGCTTGCGAGTTTTTGTACCACGCACTAAAACGTATTTACTATCAAAGTTTTCAGGTAACTGAACTTGGCGACCCCACGTAAGAGAGTCATTCCAGCCTTCTTGCTTTAGGTAATTAGCAATTGAGGCAAAAGCATCTTCTTTTGTAGTCCAAATATCTTTACGACCATCGTTATTGTAATCAACCGCGTAAGCATTAAAAGAGGTAGGCATAAATTGCGTTTGCCCCATTGCGCCTGCCCAAGAGCCTTTAAATTTATCAAGCGTTATGTGGCCCGACTTTAAAATATCCAGTGCAGCCCAAAGTTGGCGCTTATAAAGTGCTTCTCGGCGTCCATCAAAAGCAAGTGTCACTAATGATGAAATAACGTTATGACCGCCTTGAATTGTACCAAAGTTACTTTCAAGCCCCCAAAGCGCGACTATAAAGCGTGCTTGTACGCCAAACTCTTTCGCTACTTTTTCAAGTACCTCTTTGTTTTCTGCGTAAAGCTTACGTGCGCGGTCAATTTTCCATTGTGGTACACGTTTTGGTAAATACGTTTCAAGGGTTTCTTTAACTTCTGGCTGGTTTTTGTCAGCCGAAACCACTTTTTCTTTATACGTTGCTGTTGCAAACGCATCGTCAATAAGTTTGGCTTCGTAACCTTTTGCGATAGCTTCTTGCTTTAAATTCGCTAAATAATCTTGAAATTCAGCCTGAGTTTTTGCCATAACAGGTGAGCTTAAACATACACCACATAATATAACGATAAGTTTTTTAATCACTATCAACTCCATTGTCTTTTCGTAATTGGCTTAGCAAATTTTGCTCAGGTGGTGGAATTTGTAAGTAGTAGCCTTTATCAGGATTTGATAACGCTGCTTTTACAGTTTCTAAATCTGCCCCACCTAAATGCTCACGTTTTGCTAAATTGATGATCATCACATAAACAGGTTGACCAAACATAGCCATCAAAGGTTCCGGAACTTTACTAAAATCATCTCTTTTTTCAACAAATAAGAACGTATCCGCTTTTTTCTTACTTTTATATACTGCAGTGAGCATTATGGCCCTATAAATTCTTGCTTAACAATGCCGCACACTATAACATGAGAGTAATAATAAGTTAGAAAAATTAGATTAGAAATTTCAATAAAGGCCCTATTCAGCCTACGTTTATCTAAAATTAATTTCTAATCAGACAAATCAATTGAGCGTGTATGTCGGACCAAATTTTTGAGTTAAAAGGGAATCTTTTTACGTTATCAGTTTTGCATCTTTATAGTACTGATATAAACCTTTTAGCAGAACAACTGTATGTAAAAATAGCCCAAGCCCCTAAGTTTTTTGAGGGTGCGCCTATTGTCGTTAATTTAATTGAAATTAAAAACAGTTCACTTGATTTTGTTCACTTAAAATCATTAATCGAGCGAATGAGTTTTAATGCGGTTGGTGTGTGTAATGGCTCAGATGAGCAACATACTCAAGCAAAGGCTGCTGGCTTATCTGTTTTAAATTATTCACAAGACGTTAAGAGCGAACCTGTTAAACAAGAGCCCAATACATCGATTGTAGAAAAAACGGTGCATTTACCAGCGCAAATTATCAGCGGTACAGTTCGCTCTGGACAACAAGTTTATGCAAAAGATAGAGATTTGATAGTACTTGGCGCAGTTAGTCATGGTGCGGAAGTCATTGCCGATGGGAATGTGCATATTTATGGCACCCTACGCGGTCGCGCTATTGCAGGCGCAAAAGGTTTTAAAGAAGCACATATTTTTTGCCAAAAACTTGAAGCCGAGCTGGTTTCAATAGATGGTAATTACTGGATCAGTGATTCGCTACAAGGTGAACATTGGGGAAATGCAGTGCAAATACAACAAAAAGACGAATCATTAGAAATTTCAGCTTTGGTTAAAGGATAAATCTCATGGCAAAAGTAATTGTCGTTACCTCAGGTAAAGGCGGTGTTGGTAAAACAACATCAAGTGCTGCAATTGGCACAGGCTTAGCGTTAAAAGGCTATAAAACAGTTATTATCGACTTTGATATTGGTTTACGTAACTTAGATTTAATTATGGGTTGTGAACGCCGCGTTGTTTATGACTTTGTAAATGTAATTAATGGTGAGGCAAACCTTAACCAAGCGCTTATTAAAGATAAACGTGTAGATAAATTATTTTTACTTCCTGCTTCACAAACTCGTGATAAAGATGCTTTAACACGTGAAGGTGTTGAACGCGTACTAAATGAACTAAAAGAAGACTTTGATTACATAGTATGTGATTCACCAGCAGGTATTGAAGCTGGCGCTATGATGGCGATGTACTTTGCTGATGAAGCAATTGTTACAACAAACCCAGAGGTGTCGTCAGTTCGAGATTCAGATCGTATTTTAGGTATTTTACACAGCAAATCAAAACGTGCTGAAGAAGGCCTAGAAAATATTAAAGAACACTTACTATTAACACGCTATAACCCTGGTCGTGTTGAAAAAGGTGAAATGCTATCGGTAGAAGATGTGCAAGATATTCTGTCAATCCCATTATTAGGGGTTATTCCTGAATCGCAAGCGGTATTAAGTGCTTCAAACTCAGGCCAACCTGTTATATTGGATACAGAATCTGATGCAGGCCAAGCTTATTCTGATGCAATTAACCGCTTACTAGGTGAAACCGTCGATTTTCGCTTCTTAGACGTTGAGAAAAAAGGCTTATTTAAACGGATTTTTGGAGGTTAACGTGTCTTTACTTGACTACTTCCGCTCAGAAAAGAAAAACAGTGCGTCACTAGCAAAAGAGCGATTGCAGATCATTGTCGCGCACGAGCGTTCTCAGCGAGGAACGCCGGATTACTTACCACAATTAAAACAAGATATTTTAGATGTGATCCGTAAATACGTGAACGTAAGTACCGATGCAGTTCAGGTTCAGTTTGATCAAAACGAAGACGATTTAGCCGTACTTGAGCTAAACGTTACACTACCTGATGAAGAAAAGAAGTAATTGAAGAAAGGGCGCTTTATAAGCGCCCTCTTTATTTTCATTTACTTTTTAATAACTTTCTAAATATCTACGTTTTAATCCCTTGCATGCAACTAAAACTTTTCTACTATGTAACACAAAAATTATAGATAATACCAATTCGCTTAATTAAGTGATCTATTTTGAGGATGGAAAAACGTGTTGATAGCTAGGCAAAAAAAAATCACTATTTAGTTGTTCTAAATGAGATTTTTTTAACACAGGTAACGACACGTTTAGCGCCGCAAAATGATTAAGTATTATTGCGGATTGGTATAAGTATTACACAGTAAAAAAAATATCTAGTCTTAAGTATCCCACTCTTTTAAAGCGTCTTTAACGTAGGTATATCGCCAAGAGCTTAATAAATCAGGCTTAATATGGCTTTGTTTTTGCTCATTAGTTAACTTCCAATTCCAACTAATCAATTGATTAATTTGCTTTTTAGAGGCCATAACGTCTTCTGGTATGTTGTGCTCTTTAGCGACTTTAGTGATCTTTTGTTTAATATCTTTGGCTACTTTTTTATAAGTAGGAAAATCAATTAAGCGCTTAAGTACTTCAGGATGCTCAGCATCTGGTACTGCTTTGGCAACTTCAATACACTTGATTATATCTACACCAGAGCGATTAACTTCAATAGCTTCAACTCCTGGAATTTGACGTAGAGCATTTAAACTTGAAGGACCACGTTTGGCAATTTCAGTCATGTTATGTTCTTTTAACACAAAATTTAGCGCTAAATTTTTCTTAATGGCTTTGTTTCTGCGCCATACAGCAAGTTCTTTTAAAACCGCAAGTTCGTGCGGTTTGAGTTGCCATGCATTTTTAATATCTTTATATAAAAGCTCGTCTGGTGTTTGAAACGCACGTTTTTTAGCTATCAATTCACTTTCGTTTATTACAATGTCAAAGAACCCAGCGGCATTAATACGCTCTATAATCAGCTCGAAACACGGCAATAAGTAAAAAGTATCTGCAGCAGCATAATCTAACTGTTTTTTAGTTAACGGACGTTGCAGCCAGTTAGTGCGTGACTCACTTTTATCTATTTCAATACCTTGCAACTCTTTTACCATAAGGGCAAAGCCCATACAGTTACCTTCCCCAAGTAACTGCAACGCAAATTGTGTATCAAAAAGTGGGGATGGAACAAAGCCTGCGTATTTTTGAAAAACCTCAATATCTTCTGAAGGAGAATGCAGTACTTTTAAAACACTAGGATCTTTTAGTATTTCCCAAAAATCGAATAATGAGAGCTCAGCTAACGGATCGATAAGCGCTAAATGCTCACCATCAAAAACTTGGATAAGTGCAACTTCTGGATACAAAGTGCGACGACGCATAAACTCAGTATCAATAGCTAAAATAGGCTTATTTTTTATTTGTTCAACAAAAGTGTTCAGTTGATTTTGGGTTTCGATCAATTGGTATTGCACTTAATCTCCTACAATAAAAAAGCCGACATATGTCGGCTTTTTTATAGGTTGCTAATCTTTCAAGGCTCTTCGGAGTATTTTACCTACGTTAGTTTTAGGTAACTCATCCCTAAACTCTACCAGTTTTGGGACCTTGTAATTAGTTAAATTATCACGACAGTGACTTATTATATCTTTTTCAGTTAAAGAAGGGTCTTTTTTAACAACAAAAACTTTAACTTGTTCGCCACTTACATCGTGAGGAATACCAATAGCAGCAACTTCAAGCACACCTTCGTGCATAGCCACTACCTCTTCTATCTCATTAGGGAAAACATTAAAGCCAGATACAATGATCATGTCTTTTTTGCGATCTACAATAAAGAAGAAACCTTCATCGTCATAAGTTGCAATATCACCTGTTGCAAACCAGCCATCTTTTAAACATTCAGCTGTTGCATCTGGTCGCTTGTAATAGCCCACCATAACCTGCGGGCCTTTTACACACATTTCACCTGGTTCACCTTTAGCGGCTTCTTCACCGTTATCAAGTATTAGCTTAATCTCAGTATTAGGCGCAGGCAAACCAATAGAGCCATTATATGCTTCTAAATCATAAGGACTAATAGTTACTAATGGAGAACATTCTGTAAGGCCATAGCCTTCCATTAATTTTGAGCCAGTCACTTTTTGCCATTTTTCAGCAACAGGACGTTGCACGGCCATACCGCCACCAAGTGACATTTTTAAATGACTGAAATCAAGCTCAGCAAAACCTGGTGTGTTTAATAAACCGTTAAATAACGTATTAACACCAGTAATAGCAGTGAATTTATGCTGACCTAGCTCTTTAACGAACCCAGGCATATCTCGTGGATTTGTGATTAATATATTTAAACCACCGTACTTCATAAACGTCAGGCAGTTAGCTGTTAAAGCAAATATATGATAAAGCGGTAAAGCGGTAACAACAACTTCTGTACCACGATTTAACACTTTGTCTAAACAGCCTGAAACTTGCTCAAGGTTACCAACCATATTGCCATGGCTCAGCATTGCCCCTTTTGATACACCTGTTGTACCACCGGTGTACTGTAAAAAAGCAAGATCTGACAAGCTCATTTCAGGACGTGTATATTTAGTTTCGTCTGCAGCTAAAACGTCTGAAAAGTTAATTGTGTTTGGTAAGTTGAACTTTGGCACCATTTTTTTAATGTGCTTCACAACAAAGTTAACTATGAGCTTTTTAAGCCCACCAACCATGTCGCCTACTTGCGTTACTACAATGTGTTTAACATCAGTGTGTGCAAGCGACTTTTCAAGTGTGTCAGCAAAGTTTGCTAAAATGAAAATAGCGGTAGTGTCAGAATCCTTTAGCTGATGCTCTAATTCACGCACAGTGTAAAGTGGGTTAACATTTACAACCACACAACCTGCACGTAAAATACCTAAAATGGTTACTGGTGTTTGTAGTAAATTAGGCATCATTACGGCAACTTTGTCGCCTTTTTTAAGACCTAAATCATTTTGAATGTAGGAAGCAACTTTTTTTGTTGCTGTATCTATTTCGCTATAAGACAGCGTTTTACCCATATTAGTAAATGCAGGTAAATCGGTGTAGTCAGTAAAACTTTTTTCGAACACTTCGAGTAACGAGTTGTAATGCTCAGGATCGATTGTTTCAGGCATACCCTCTGGGTAGCGCTTAAGCCAGATTTTTTCCACTCTTAGCCCCTGTTTATAATTATATTTTTATTAACCTTAATCTAAGTAAGGCGCTTTAACAATTGAGCAAATACTCTAATGGAGGAATAATCCCACATTTTACGTAAACTTACAATTAACATGCACCATTTTGCAGCATAAAGTCTTGAATATGCTCAAAACAGTGTTCACTGCTTTGCATATGACAGTGGTGCCCACCATCTACATTAATTACCTTTAAGCTATTGTAATAACTAATATACTTTGCCAGATTTTGTTTTACAAACGAATAACCTTCGTTACCTAAAATTAATTGGCACGGTGCAATTAAATCTTTTATTGCACCAATACATTGCGCCTCATTAAACCTAAAACCTGAGTGATTTTTAAGCTTTGGATCAGTTGTTAATGTATAACCATCTAAAACCGATTTTATATTTCGCTGCATTAAAAGAGCAATAAGCTCACTATTCAAATCGGTTGTTTGAGCACGTGCTTCATAAATAAGCTCTTTCGATTTATAAACTCTCTGCTTCTTATTTTTTAAACGCGCTCTATTTAATACTGCACTTTTTAGCTGTTCACATACGCCTTCGCTAGGAGTTGTAACACACCCAATCCCCTCAATAAAGGTAACAGATTTTACATAATCACCAAAGCAACTAGCAAAAAGCCCTGCAACCAAGGCTCCCATCGAATGCCCAACTAAATGTACTTTTTTAACACCAAGGGCATTTATAAGTTGGTACACATCATCAATATAATCAACAAAATAATAGTGTGCATCATCACTTCGCCAAGATGATAAACCGTGCCCGACAAAGTCAATACAGTACCACGTATGCTTTGGGTTAACGTTGTTTAACATTGGCATAAAGCTATGGCAGTTGTCTAACCACCCATGCAATGCTATTACTATTTCGTTCCCTGAACCTACTTTTAAGCCATGGATATTTAAATTATTGGTTTCAATATTAAATGGCTGCACGGTAAGTCCTTTATTAATTTAGAGCATCATTATTTATAGCATACAAGTTGTCAGACCACTAACTTAGAAAATGGTGCCAAATTCACGATTTAATTATCTTCGTGATGAAAAAAGAAGCAAAGCATAATAATTAAACATAACATTATTAATAACTTATACTAAAAACAACAAACTAACCGTTTTTAATAAGCTCACTCTGTATGTATTTTGAACAATTTAAAAGTGGCGGCATTGTATATACTTAACTTATAACTAGTATAATTTAAATAAATAGAACTAACAGCGTTAACTATAATTTTATGTATATAAAATCAAAGTATAAATTATAAATATCTCAGATATTCATTTATTTATCATCCTATCTGTATACAATATCAGCGGCTATTAAATAAGGTACACTCATAAGGTACAACCATGAAAAAACAGATCAGCTTATTAGCGCTTTTATGCAGCGCTTCTGGTGCTTACGCAGAATCAGCACCTAAAAATGTAATTTATATGATTGGTGACGGCATGGGTCCGGCTTACACCACGGCTTATCGCTATTTTAAAGACGACCCTGCAACAAAAGAAGTAGAAGGCACGGTTTTTGACACTATTTTAAAAGGCATGGCTCACACCTACCCTGATGACCATACTTATGTAACAGACAGCGCTGCGGGTGCTACAGCGCTTAGTAGCGGCCATAAAAGTTATAATGGTGCAGTTGCTGTAGATACAGATAAAAAGCCAGTTAAAACCATGCTTGAAATGGCAAAAGAGCGCGGTATGACAACAGCGCTTGTAGCAACTTCACAAATAAACCATGCAACACCTGCTAGCTTTACAGCTCACAATGAATCTCGTTACAACTACGATGATATTGCCAACGATTATATTGATAATAAGATTGCTGGTAAATTACCTGTTGATTTAATGCTAGGTGGCGGTACTAAATATTTTATTCGTGACGACCGTAATTTAGTTGAAGAATTTAAAGCGGCAGGTTACCAATACGGTGACGATATTAATAATCTGGGACAAATTACACAAATACCTGCCATAGGTTTGTATGCAAGCAAAGGCTTGCCATTTGCCCTTGATATGAACCCAACTCGCCTTACTCAGTTAACATCTAAAGCGCTTGGTTTACTAGATAACCAGAATGAAGAAGGCTTTTTTGTGATGATTGAGGGCAGCCAAATTGATTGGTGTGGTCACTCTAACGATATAGCGTGTGCGATGGCTGAAATGGACGACTTTGCTAAATCAATCGAAAAAGCAAAAGCGTACGTTGATAAAAATAAAGACACTATACTTGTAGTTACAGCCGATCACTCAACGGGCGGCTTAACTATTGGTTCGCACGGCCAATTTAAATGGGAAACAGACGTAATTAAAGGTGTTAAGGCAACGGCTAGTAAGTTAACAGACAAACTTATGGAGTCTAAAGACTTAAAACCAGTATGGACTGCTAACACCAATATTGAATTTACAACTGAAAACCAAATCAAACTTGAGCAAGCTAAAAAAATGGGAGAAAAAGCGCTTAATTTAGCTGTTAAAAGTATTATTAGTGATGCAAGCTTTACTGGCTGGACAACTGGCGGACACACCGCTGTAGACGTTCAAGTATTTGCCTATGGCAAAGGCAGTGAGCAATTTATCGGCTCACAAAATAATACTGATATTGCAGATAAGCTGATTGGCTTTATTGAGCAGTAAATTTCACCTCGTTTTGAACACAAAAAGCCCGAACACATGTTCGGGCTTTTTATTGAATTTTATCGCTGTATTTATCTAAAACGCTCAATTAAACTTTAAGCGTATATATCAACACCTATTAAATTTTGTACTTCGGCTCTGCGTTCTAAATTAGCAAATTCAGTATAAGTAGAAATCGCTTTACTTACTTGAGCTGTCGGTTGGTCGTAAATTGTTTGGCTGTATTCATTGCTTTTAGCACTGCTTTTAAACAGTTGATTAGCTAGTTCGACGCCCTCGACACTGCTTTTTACATAATCGGTATTCGTTTTTTGAGCAGCCGGCTGGTCTAATAAACTCTGTGGTTTATTAGTAACAACTTTAGTAGGGCTAACCCTACCCGGAATATCCCCGGTAAAAAAACCTGAACCAATAGGCAGCGTCATTACGCGTCTCCAACCTTAATATTGTATAAAATTATGATTTAAAAACAACCAATTTGCAAATAATATGATTAGTCACGCCCTGGTAGCTTTTTCCACGTTACCGTATCTCGCACATATTTAGGTTGAGCGTCACTCGCTTTTACAACGTCACCCGCTAAAAACGCGGCTTCAACATGCGCTAACATATAACGCGCATCAGGCAATGTAATATCAGTATTAATTGTCACGTTTTCAAAGTCATTTAGCGCATCAGGATAGGTTTTAAAGCCCGTGCCCACAGCTACAGATGGCTCAGTGGTCGCTATATAGTCATTATTTAGTAAATCAGGTTTTATAACGCATTCTTGGTTAACTAAAAGCATTAGATTATTTTGCGCTTGGTAATGTGCAAAGTATATCTCCCCCATACGCGCATCTATACTTGGATAAACACTCAGGCTGCCTTTTTGTTCAAACGTTTGTTGAGCCATAGTAGCCAGTGTAGACACACCAACAAGCGGCAAATTAGTTGAATACGCTAAGCCTTGCGCTATAGCAACACTAATACGTACACCGGTGAAACTACCTGGCCCCTGGCCAAAACCAATTACGTCTAAATCTTTTAATTTACAGTTTGCTTTAGTTAAAAGTTCATCCACAAGTGGAAGTATTTTTTGGCTGTGCTGCTGCGGACACTCTTCAAAATGATGAAACGTTTGGCCCTGGTAATGTAAAACAATTGAAAGTGCTTCAGTTGAAGCATCAAGGGCAAGGATATTACTTTTGATCATTTTAGTACTCTAATTAATTTGTTTTAAAAATGTATTGGCATCTTCTAAGCTTCGCGTGCGGCGCATCGGTGGTAAGCTTTTTAAAAATACTTGGCCATATTGGCGTGTAACTAAGCGATTATCACATATTACAAGTACGCCTTTGTCTTTACTATCTCGAATTAAACGCCCTACACCTTGCTTTAGCGCAATTACAGCCTGCGGTAATTGTATGTGTGAAAAAGGGTCTTTTCCCTGCATTTGGCAATCTTGCATTTTAGCTTGTAGCAATGGATCGTCAGGGGCTGCAAATGGCAATTTGTCTATAATAACACAACTTAATGTACTGCCGCGTACATCGACACCTTCCCAAAAAGAAGCCGTGCCGAGTAATACCGCATTACCATGGCGAGTAAATTTCTCTAAAATTATACGCTTAGACATTTGCCCTTGCATATAAACTGGGTAGTCTATTTGTGTAGTTAGCCCTTCGGCCACTAAGTGCATCATTCGATAGCTAGTAAATAACACAAAACAACGCCCTTGTGCTGATTTTATAAGCTCAAGCGTTAGTTTTACAATTGCATGTGGCATATTATCAGCGTGCGATTCGGGTAAGTAGCGAGGTAAACACAGCAGCGCCTGATTAGGATAGTCAAATGGGCTATCTACCATCATGCTTTGTTTTGGCTTTAAACCTAGGCTTGCATTAAAATGCTCTAGTTTGTTATCAACCGAAAGTGTTGCAGAAGTGAATACAAATCCTGCGCCCGTGTCTTGCATCATTTGAGCAAACTTAGCTGATACATTCAATGGCGTTATATTAATTGTTAAATAACGGCGCGTTGTTTCATACCAATAACTAAAGCCGGTTTGGGCTGTATCAAAAACCCGCTCTAACTGCCCTTTAAACGCAAGTGCACGTTCAAATGGATGCTCAATTTTGTCGCTTCTATCTAGGCAAAGCTTGAGTACTTGATAAACAAAATCTAAATCACTGATCACACGATGGAGCGCCGCGCAAATTTGTTTATCGCTTAGTTTTTCTCGCCAATCGCCACGGCTGCCATCAACACCAAATTGTAAACGTAAATCAGCAACGCTTGTCTCAAGCTTGTTTAAGCTTTTACCAAGTTGCAGCATATCGGGAATTTCAGCTCTATAAATAGCACGTAAATCATTAATTAAATCTACCAACTTTTTAGTGCTAACACTTTCACCAAAGTAATCGCTGGCAATTTCGCTTAACTGATGGGCTTCATCAAATATGTAAGCATCTGCTTTTGGCATAAGTTCAGCAAAGCCACTTTCTTTTACAGCCATATCAGCAAAAAACAAATGGTGATTAATTACAACCACATCGGCATCGGCCGCAGTTAAACGTGCTTTGCGTATATAACAGCTTTGAAAATCTGGACACTCTTTACCTAAACAATTATCGGCTGTTGAATTTACATAAGGCAGTACTTTGGCATCATCTTCTATACCTATACAATCAGCCAAATCGCCCGATTGTGTTTCGCTTGCAAACTTAGCTACCATAGCTAGTTGATGCATTACGTCAGAGTCGTCAGTAGGTACATGTGCAACATGTTGATTAAGTCGGTAGGTGCATAGGTAATTGGCGCGCCCTTTTAATAAGGCGGTTTTTTTTGAAGCACTTAAAGCTTTAACTAGTTGCGGTAAATCGCGGTGATAAAGCTGCTCTTGTAGAGCTTTAGAACCTGTTGATATTATCGTGCGCCCTTTTGACTTAAGTGCAGGGGCTAAATATGCAAATGTTTTACCCGTACCCGTGCCTGCTTCAACAACTAATTGCGAACTGTTTTTTAATGCATCCGCAACAGCTACTGCCATATCAATTTGTGGTTGGCGAGGCGTATACCCATCTAAAGATAACGCTAAAGGCCCGGTTGCACTAAACAGCTGTTTGATAATACCAATCACTTTACAATAAATAATAGCGGGATTTTACGTAAGCAAAGCATTAAGGGCAAGTAATTACAAAACCCACTTTTACTTTACGAATTAATACGCACTTTAATAGTGAGATTAATCATTCGATATTACAATACACTGTGTATTTATAACGTACATTTAATTTAATAATGACAATATTTACAAAGCCTAATTTTCTATTAACTCTTACTAAAAATAATCCGTATTAAAAGCTATATTTAGGCATAAAAACTGTGACTCTGAAATATTACAGGAGTACCATATGCCGCGTTTATACTCCCCTTTTTCGTTTGTCGTTAAAAAAATAGTAAGGTTAGCCAATGAATGCTTGGTATCTCATTTGTTTTCTCTCTGCCATTGCAATTTTTATTGCTTTTGCAAACCAATATATCCTCAAAATGCAAACTACAATTGCCATTACTACAGGCTCAGTTGTTATTTCTTTATTATTAATTATTGCCGTTAAATTATTAGGCGATCAAAATGCGTTAGCCATGACCCAAATTGTTTCCAGTATTAACTTTAACGAGTTATTACTCAAAGGTATGCTCGGATTTTTACTTTATGCTGGCGCATTGGAAATTAACCTTATGGCGCTTCGTAAACAGCGCTGGGAAATAACCGCACTAGTGCTATTTTCTACTATTGCTTCCACTTTTATAGTCGGTTATTTAAGTTTTTATCTATTTGCCTTATTTGGCTTTGATGTACCGTTTATATACTGTTTATTATTTGGCGCGCTTATTAGCCCAACCGACCCTATTGCTGTACTTGCTATTATTAAACAAATGCGAGCGCCAGAAGGAATCTCAGTTCAAGTAGAAGGTGAGTCGCTATTTAACGACGGTATTGGTTTAGTAATATTTACGACCATTTTTTCGGTTGCTTTTTATGGCACCGATGCACAATTTGGCGATATAGCAGAACTCTTTTTTGTAGACGCCCTAGGCGGCATTGCGTTTGGTTTGGTTATCGCTTTGGTTGGCCACTTTTTAATTATTAACAGCCGCGATGTAAACATTCGCTTATTGATAACCTTAACTATTCCTACCGCAGGTTTTGCTGCTGCAAATATTTGGGAAATATCAGGCGCACTTGCCATGGTTACGAGCGGCATATTAATGGGTAACATTACTCGTACTAAAGCAACTGAGCGCACGGGGCCTGAAGACACTCGTTACGTAAAAGATTTTTGGCATGCAACCGATAGCTTTTTAAATGCCCTACTGTTTTTAATAATAGGTATGCTAATAGTGACGATGCCAATCACGCTTGGTGAAATTGGCTTAGGCTTACTAATGGTACCTGCAGTATTACTAGCACGCTTTATTAGCGTAGGCGCACCCTTTGTCATCTTTAAACGCTTTAGAAGTTACGATAAACACAGTGTTAAAATTTTAACCTGGGGTGGGCTACGCGGTGGTCTTGCACTGGCAATGGCGGCAGCAATTCCACGCGAGCAAGTTTTTGTAGGTGGCTCTGACTTACATAACCTAATCGTGATTGTTACCTACGTTGTGGTTATATTTTCTATTATTGTACAAGGCTTAACTATTTCACCGCTTATTCAAAGCAGTATTAAATCAGCTGAGCAAGCAAAGTAATAAATGCTTTGTGAGCAATCAACTCAGTAACCAAGTTATTATATAAATCACTTGGTTACTGTTACTCACGTGTTACAAAAACACTTTAAAGTTCTATAAATTGTTATCCTTTTTATTTATCTTCTTTGTTTAAATTAATCCGCTTGAAATGCAAATGAAAACAATTATAATTTTGGCTTTTCCTCTGTAGGGCTTTTCAATGTCCAAAAATAATTCTCACGTGTTTTTAAATTTGGTATCTCTGGGCAAACGACAACTTCATTGTTTTATTGTGCTTTTTATAATGGCTATGGCAAGCTTTAATGTGTCGGCCTCACCTAATGAGCAAACAAAAATAAAACAAATTGCACAGCTTGCAGAGTATGTAGGTGTAGATTACGTGGCAGCTGTTGGAAATGGTGAAATACTAGACCCCGACGAATATCAAGAAATGACTGAATTTTCGCACGTTATTATTGAGCAAGCTGGACAGCTATCAAGCCAAACCAATGAGTTTGATACAGTAAAGGCACAAGCTAAAGCACTGCATACAGCGATTGCTAATAAAGCGAGTGTTGTAGATGTACGTGCAGCAAGCTCAGGGCTTCGTGAGTCGCTGCTTACCTTTATGCCACAACTATCGTTACCTACATCACTACTTCCCGTTGAGCAAACTAAAGCGCTTTTTGCTACTAACTGCTCAATGTGCCACGGCCCAAATGGTCAAGGCGACGGCCCGCTTGCAAAAAATTTATCGCCAGAGCCTACCAACTTTACCGACGAAGAACGCGCAACAAACCGCTCATTAATGGGGTTGTTTGACGCTGTAAGTAACGGCATTGACGACACACCTATGGTTGCTTTTACCCAATTTAATGAACAACAACGATGGTCTTTAGCTTTCTATGTAGGCAGCTTGGCATTTAAAGATGTTCAAAAACCACAAACTGTAGAACAAAACATTACCGCTTCGCAGATTGTAAACCTAAACCCCGCACAATTATCGGCAGGTCAAAGTGAAGCACAAGCACATTACGTTAAATGGCTTCGTGGTAATCCAGAGCAATTATTTAGCGCTAACAAAAATCCGATAACAGTTACTCGCACGCAATTACTTGCAGCGCAAGCCGCTCATGCTAAAGGCAATTACTCACAAGCAAGTGATTTATCAATTAGCGCATACTTAGATGGCTTTGAGCTTGTTGAAAACAACTTAAATGCCTACGACGAAACACTGCGTAAAAACATCGAAGTACAACTGATGAACCTGCGCCAAACATTCAAAAACGAAAAAGATCCTGCCGTCGTTGCCGAAAAAGTAAATGCCGCACTCAGACAACTCGCTAAAGCAGATAGCATGCTAAACGAAACTAAGCTAACTGATGGCGCTCTACTTTCAGCGAGTTTAATAATATTACTGCGAGAAGGCTTAGAAGCACTCTTAGTTATTATTGCCCTTATGACTGTGCTTATTAAAACTAAACGCAAAGATGCGCTAAAATATGTACATATTGGTTGGATAACAGCACTTATTGCAGGTGGTTTAACGTGGGCTGCTGCGCAAACATTAATAGAAATAAGTGGTGCGAGCCGCGAAGTTATGGAAGGTGTTGGCGCATTGTTTGCCGCTGTAATTTTACTGTATGTTGGCGTATGGATGCACAGTAAAACAAGTGCGCAGCAATGGCAAAAATATATAAAAGACAATATAGATAAGCGCCTTGAGTCGGGTACATTATGGGGATTAGCGGGGCTTTCTTTTATTGCCGTATACCGTGAAGTATTCGAAACCGTATTGTTTTATCAGTCTTTATTAACGCAAAGCTCACCTGCTCAATATTCATCTATTGCATCGGGTTTTGCGATAGCTATAGCAATACTGGCTATTATTACGTGGGTATTAATTAAATACTCAATTAAATTACCGGTGGCTAAGTTTTTTGCCATTACCACTTACCTACTATTTGCACTCTCGTTTGTGCTTATGGGCAAAGCCGTTATTGCATTACAAGAGGCCGATATAATAGGTATTGCGTCGCTGCCGATGAGCTTTGATATAGCATGGCTTGGTATAAAATCGACATGGCAAGGTATTGTGGCTCAGGTATGTGTGTTCGCTATATTTAGCTTTTATATATTAAAAAGTAAAAGTCAGAACTAATTAGTTCAACAGAAAAAGGGAAGTCTATTTATAGGCTTCCCTTTTATAATTCTAGCAATATACAGTAACTGTAACCTATGCCCATGTATCTAAATGGGGATTTTCGTCATCGTCTACGTTAGACTTTTTTTTACTATTTTGGTCGTCAAGCATATTGAGCTTTTTCTTTTTTTGTAACTCACGCCTTTTTTTATTCTCTAGATCAACTTTTTCAGCGGCCGATCCACTTTGCACACCCGCAATATGAAAAGCACTTTTTGACTCAACTTCTAGTCTGGTTATTCTTCCTAAATAAGGAATCATGATATCCATACACACTTCCTTAGTTTACTGTTAAATTATCTAAACGCTTGGTTTGGCTAATAAACAAACAAATACATGCAAAAATTGCACTTTCCTTCTTAATATTATCGACAGTTATAAGATATGCTTTAATTAAGCTAAAAAAAACTTGCCATAATATGGCTGTTTATGTTTTTATGAATGCGAAATTTATTTAAACAGATAACAACTGAACGTTACTATAACAACGAGCAGTTAAATAGGATAAAAAATGCGCTTAAACCTGACAACAGTACATCATCACCACCATTCACCGGAATAACCTGTCAGGTCTTTCGCTGAGAGGTTATTCCTAAAAGGAACCTCTGGCGATTCAAAAAACATTGATTCATTTTCGCCCTGAGGTTCCCCTCGGGGTTTTTAGTTTTTAAATTAAAGGAAAATGAATAATGAGTAACACAAATCGTCTACGTATCGCCATCCAAAAAGGCGGCCGCCTATCTAAAGATTGTCAAGATCTGTTAAAACAGTTAGGTGTTAAGCTTAACCTTCGTGAACAACGCTTAATTGCACACTCAACTAATATGCCAATTGACGTACTACGTGTGCGCGATGACGATATTCCTGGTTTAGTAATGGACGGTGTATGTGATTTAGGTATTGTTGGCGAAAACGTACTAGTAGAAGTTCAAGCAGAACGTGAACGCCAAGGTGTTCCAAGCGAAGTAAACAAACTTTCAAAACTAGATTTTGGTTACTGTCGTCTTGCACTTGCATGGCCACAAGAGCTAGGCGCTCGCGATAAGAGCTGGTTTGAAGGCAAACGTATTGCAACTACCTACCCAGAAATTTTAACTCAGTGGTTAAAGCGCGAAGGCATCAACGCAAGTACAGTAATGCTTACTGGCTCTGTTGAAGTAGCACCACGTGCAGGTTTATCTGATGCAATTTGTGATTTAGTATCTACTGGCGCAACACTTGAAGCTAACGGCTTAATTCAAGGTGATACAATTTTAGAATCAAACGCATGTTTAATTCAAAATAAAGATCTGCAAGACGCTGACAAACTAGCACTAATCAATAAGCTTATGCCGCGCCTACGTGGTGTTAGACAAGCTAAAGAAAGCAAATACATCATGCTACACGCACCAAAAAACAAACTTGATGAAATTTGTGAAATTTTACCTGGTTCTGGTCAACCGACTCTACTTGCCCTTGCGGGTAATGAAGAATACGTAGCACTGCACATGGTAAGCAGCGAAACATTATTTTGGGAAACAATGGAGCAGTTAAAAGCCCTAGGCGCTAACTCTATTTTAGTTATGCCAATTGAAAAAATGATGGAGTAAGTACCATGCTTCGTTGGAATGAGGAATCTTCACAAGTACAAGCAGCGGCGCTAATGCGCCCTGCAGTTTCTGTAAGCGCAAAGGTTGAAGCAATATGCAAAACTATTTTAGCTAATGTAAAAGAGCAAGGCGATGAGGCCTTACTTAGCATGGCCAAAGAGTTTGATAATAGAGCTAACCCACGTTTGCGCGTACCGCTAGATGAAATTAACGCATCTGAGCAAGCACTAAGTGCTGAGCTTAAATACGCAATTGACACCGCTTATGCAAATGTTAAACGTTTTCACGAAGCGCAGTTGCCAAAAGATATTAAATTATCAACCCAACCAGGCGTTGTATGTGAACTGAAATATCAAGCCATCGAAGCAGTCGGTATTTATGTACCCGGTGGCAGTGCTCCACTGCCATCGTCGGTTATTATGCAAGGTGTATTAGCACAGTTAAGCGGCGCTAAAACCGTTGTACTTGCTACGCCGGTACAAGGTGATAAAGCAATTAACCCTGCTATTTTATATGCAGCTAAGTTATGTGGCATTACTACTTTGATAGAAAGTGGTGGCGCAGGCGCAATTGCAGCAATGGCTTATGGCACCGAATCGGTTCCTAAAGTAAACAAAATTTTTGGCCCAGGTAATAGCTTCGTAACAATGGCTAAACAGCTCGTTGCGCAAACTATCCCAGGTATGGCAATTGACATGCCAGCAGGTCCTTCTGAAGTATTAGTTATTGCAGATGAACGTGCAAACCCAGAATTTATAGCCGCCGATTTACTCTCACAAGCAGAGCACGGCGCAGACTCGCAAGTTATTTTATTATGTAACAGCGAAAGTATTATAGAACAAACTCAGCAGGCACTTACACGCCAGTTAGCTAATTTGAGCCGTAAAGAAACAGCCGAGCAAGCGCTCGCTAATTCTTCACTTATTTTGGTTGATTCAGTTGAGCAAGCATTTGATGTATCGGCGCAATACGGCCCAGAGCATTTAATTTTACAACTAGGCGATGCAAAACCTTACCTAGATAAAGTTAAAAATGCAGGCTCAGTATTTGTAGGTGACTACACACCAGAATCTGCAGGCGATTACGCATCGGGTACTAACCACGTGTTACCAACATATGGTTACAGTGCAACTTACTCGAGTTTAAACTTGCTTGATTTTTTCCGTACATACACAGTTCAAACAATTACTAAAAGTGGTTTAACGCAGCTTTCAAAAGCAATTTTACCACTTGCAGATGCAGAAGGCCTTGATGCCCACGCTAATGCGGTTTCAATTCGTTTAGAGGCAATTAAAAATGAGCAATGAGAGCGCACAAGCGTCTAGCTTATTACCTAAGAATATTACAGCCCTTGCTGCATACAGCTCTGCAAAAAGTGAAAAGCTAACCGGTACTACGTGGCTAAATGCTAACGAAAGCCCGTATGCTAAAAATCTTGAACTGAGTATTGAGGATTTAAATCGCTACCCTGATCCACAACCGCAACTGGTTATTGACCGTTACGCCGCTTATACAGAGCTTGAAAGCGAAAATGTATTAATGACGCGCGGCGCAGATGAAGGCATTGAGCTTTTAGTGCGCACATACTGTGAGCCAGCTAAAGATAGTATTGCGCTATTTTTACCAACCTACGGTATGTACAAAGTTACCGCCGATACACACAACGTTAGTATTAACGCGCTTACCCAAGAATTATTATTAAGTGGCAGTGTTGATGAAATAGTTGCAGCTGTTGGCAGCTCAAAACTGGTATTTATTTGTAACCCAAATAATCCAACTGGCAGCCTAACACCACTTGATAAAGTAAAAGCGATTGCAACAGCACTTATGGGTAAAGCACTGGTTATTGTTGACGAAGCCTATATAGAGTTCTGCCCAGAGCAAAGCGCCACAAAACTTATTAATGAGTTTAGTAATGTAGTGGTTCTGCGCACGCTTTCTAAAGCCTTTGCGCTAGCAGGGCTCAGAACGGGCTTTACGCTTGCACAAGCAGCAACACTAGCGCCAATTCGTAAAGTCATTGCGCCGTATCCGGTATCAGGCGTTGTAGCAAGTATTGCAGCGCAAGCAATTGCACCCGATGCAATTACATCAATGCGCCGCCAGGTCACTATTTTAAATAGCTTAAAAGCTAAGTTGGTAGATTGGCTAAACGCCTCCCCTGCTGCATTAAAAATTCTCACTGGTGAAGGTAACTTTGTTACTTTAAAATTAGCCGATAAAAACTACTTTAAAATTGCACTTGAGCAAGGTTTGGTTATGCGCGCTTTTACACTATACGGTGAAGACGACTGGCTACGAATTTCAATTGGCAGTGAACAAGAACTTGAACAAGTAAAAATTTGGTTAGATGGCTTACAAACGCCGGCTACCGCAGCATCTTTAGCAGGAAACGAAGTATCATGAGTAACCCCTATTTATTTATAGACCGCGACGGCACTATTATTGAAGAGCCAATTACCGACAAACAGGTAGATAGCCTTGAAAAGCTAGCATTTTTACCTGGTGTTATTCCTGCGTTATTACAATTACAAGCCGCAGGTTACCGTTTAGTAATGGTGTCTAACCAAGATGGTTTAGGCACAGATAGCTTTCCTACTGCTGATTTTGACATAGCACAAGACAAAATGATGGACATAATGCAAAGCCAAGGCATTAGCTTTGACGAAGTATTAATTTGCCCACACTTTGATGAGCAAAACTGTGATTGCCGTAAACCTAAAACGGGCTTACTTACCGAGCTTATGCGCTCTGGCAAAGTAGACTTAGCGCGCTCTTTTGTTATTGGCGATCGCCAGACCGATATTGGCCTTGCTCAAAACTTATGTTGTGAAGGTATTTTATACGACGGCGATTGGAGTACGATAGTAACTAAATTGACCACCGCAAACCGCGAAGGTCGTGTTACACGCAACACTAAAGAAACCCAAATTGATGTAGCCATAAACTTAGATCAAACTAAAAATGGCAGCATAGACACCGGACTTGGCTTTTTTGATCACATGCTTGATCAAATTCGAACCCACGCAAACATTGGTTTAAACATTAAAGCTAAAGGCGATTTACACATAGACGAGCACCACCTTGTTGAAGACATTGGTATTGCTCTTGGTGTCGCACTTAAACAAGCGCTTGGCACTAAATCGCAAATTGCACGCTATGGTTTTGCCCTTCCTATGGACGAGTGTAAAGCTGAAGCACAAATTGATTTATCGGGCCGTGCATCATTTGTATTAAACGCTAACTTTAGCCGCGAAAAAGCAGGCGACTTAGACGTGCAAATGGTTGAGCACTTTTTCAAAAGCTTGAGTGATAACGCCGCTATTAGCCTTATTTTATCGGTAAGCGACGGTAACTGTCATCACCAAGTAGAAGGCTTATTTAAAGCGTTTTCACGTGCTCTTCGTATGGCCGTAGCACAAGACACGACCCAACAAACAGCCAGCTCTAAGGGATGTTTATGATTGCCATAATTAATACCGGTTGTGCCAATATAAATTCAGTACGCTTTGCGTTTGAACGCTTAGGGCAAACACCAACAGTAATTACTTCACCAGAGCAATTAGCGGGTTTTGAGCGCGCTATATTGCCAGGTGTAGGTCACGCGTCGGTTGCTATGAAACGCCTAGTAGATAACGGCTGGCAACAAGCTATAAATGAATACCAGCGCCCGCTTATGGGCATTTGTTTAGGTATGCAGTTACTGTGCGAAAGCACCGAAGAAGGTAACGTACAGTGCCTAGGTAAAATACCAGGGCAAGTAAAAGCGCTTGATGTAGGCAATTTAACGTCGCCGCATATGGGTTGGAATAACTTAAGCGTTAACAAAGAGCATGCATTAACTAAAGGGCTAACGCTTGATGAGCAAGTGTATTTTGTTCACAGCTTTGCGCACACCGTAAACGACGCCACACTAGTGAGCGGCGAATATGGTCAAACCTTTTCAGCCATTGTTGCTAAAGACAATTACGCAGGCATGCAATTTCACCCAGAGCGCAGCGCAAAAGTTGGCGCACGTTTATTACAAAATTTTGTTGATTGGCAGTTATAAGCTGCCCATTAACTAACAAAAAAGAGATTATTTGTGATTATTCCAGCATTAGACGTATTACAAAATCAAATTGTGCGCTTGTACCAAGGTAAATACGACACAGCACAGTTTTACCCTTTCGAACTTGGTGCGCGTTTAAAAGAATACGCCGACAGTGGCGCAGGCAAGTTACACCTTGTTGATTTAGAAGGTGCACGCGATCCAAGTAAAAAACAGTGGAAACATATTCAAGCTGCAACCAAAGCACTTAACGTACCGTACCAAGTGGGCGGCGGTATTCGCTCAGAGCAAGATGTAAGTGATTGGCTAAAAGCCGGTGCAAACCAAGTTGTTATTGGTTCAATGGCAGTAGAAAAACGCGAACAAGTAAAAGCCTGGATTGAGCAATTTGGCGCAGAGCATTTTGTAATTGCTCTTGATGTAAATAAAACAGCCACGGGCTGGGCACCAGCAACGCACGGTTGGTTAAGTGAATCTGAATTTGGTTTACTTGAGCTGGTAGATTTTTATGTAAGCTTAGGTGTTATTGATTTTTTATGCACGGACATCAGTAAAGATGGCACCATGACGGGTCCATCGTTTGAGCTTTACGAAGATTTAACTCGCCATAACAGCACAATTAAAGTGCAAGCCTCAGGTGGCGTAAGCTCACTAGATGACATTAAAAAGCTTAAAGAGCTTGGTGTGGGCGGCGTTATTTTAGGTAAATCATTGCTTGATGGCGCATTTAGCGTTGAGGAGGCACTGGCATGTTATCAAAACGCATAATCCCGTGTTTAGACGTTAAAGACGGCCAAGTAGTTAAAGGCGTAAAGTTTAAAGGCCATGAAATAGTTGGCGATATTTTAACAATGGCTAAAGCCTACAGCGAAGCTGGCGCCGATGAACTGGTTTTTTACGAAATCAGTGCAAGCGTTGAAAAACGCCTACTTGATGTAAACTGGGTAGAGAGCATTGCACGTAATATCGATATTCCATTTTGTGTAGCGGGCGGTATTAAATCAGTGGCTGATGCAGCGCGGGTACTTGAGCGCGGCGCAGACAAAATAAGCATTAACAGCCCTGCTATTGCGCGTCCTGAACTTATTAAAGAATTACACGATGAGTTTGGTAAGCAATGTGTTGTAGTCGGCATTGACAGCTTTTTTGATGAAATTACCGGCGAGTATTTAGTTTACCAATTAACCGGCGATCCTAATGCATCAAGCCGTACGCGCTATAAAACACAAGAATGGGTTAAACGCGTACAAGACCTAGGCGCAGGCGAAATTGTATTAAACTGTATGAACCAAGATGGCGTTCGTAACGGTTACGACAACGAGCAACTAAGTAAAATTCGCGAGCTGTGTGACATTCCTTTAATCGCCTCTGGCGGTGCGGGTAGTATGCAAGATTTTGTTGATGTATTTAAACAAAGCAAAGTAGATGGTGCATTAGCTGCCAGCGTTTTTCATAAAAATGTGATTAACATTGGCGAACTAAAACAATTTTTAACAGATAACCAAGTGGCAGCAAGATTATGCAAGTAACACAACAAAACCAAGCTCAGGTCGATTTCGCTAAAAGTGACATGATCCCTGCGATTATTCAAGATGCCCGCTCTGGTGTTATTTTAATGCAAGGCTTTATGAACAGCGAAGCACTCGCTGTTACGCTTGATACCAATAAGGTAACGTTTTACTCGCGTTCAAAATCGCGTTTATGGACTAAAGGCGAGTCATCAGAAAACTACTTAAACGTAGTATCTGTGCATACAGATTGTGACTACGATTCAATTTTAGTACTTGCCAACCCAGAAGGCCCAACGTGTCACTTAGGTACACAAAGCTGTTTTGGTGATGAAGCAAAACCAAGTTTAAGCTTTTTAGCACAGTTAGAAGATGTGATTGTTGCGCGTAAAAATGACGACCCTGAAAAAAGCTACACAGCGTCATTATTTGCAAAAGACTTAAGCCGTAGTTGTCAAAAAGTAGGTGAAGAAGGCGTAGAAGTTGCCCTTGCCGCTATGAAACACGATAACGATGAGCTAACAAACGAGTCTGCTGATTTAATTTATCACCTGACTGTATTACTACAACGCCAAGGCTTAGCCCTTGAAGATGTAGTTAAATGCTTGCAAGGTCGCCATAAATAGCATTAGTTGTGACTAACAAAAGAGGCTCATATTTATATGGGCTTTTTTATTTTTACAGTAAATCACGTGTGATATAGTGCGTGGCTAAATTAATCGGTTACTGTGAACTATGAAAAACTATATTACTCCTTCTATTGTCGCATTTATTTTAGTCGTCGCGTTTATTTTAGCGGGCTGTACCAGCAAAACTAATCAGACTACAACTACAACAACCACTACTACTACAACGAATCAGTCTGTAAAAACCACAGTAACACCCGACGAATGCAGCACCATAAATAACCTTATAAGCAGTTATGAGTCTGGTTTTAATTCAATCAAAACAGATAAAGTAAATAACCAGTTTACTAATCAATGGCGTACTAGTGCTCATATGATTGGAGCAAACTGTACGGTTACTTTAAATAAGTCAGAGCAAGCAAGCTACCAATGCCAAACACCTGTTAAAACACAAACGCAAACAATAAAGTCTCATCAAAAACTGGCTAAGCAATTACGCCAATGCTTAACCAAAACAGGTTGGTTGGAAAGCCAAAAAGAAACAGCAAGTTCAATTTACAGCACCTTTGTACTTGATACTAAAACCCCAGTCATTACACTTGCTACTAATCAAGAAGGTAACGGGTTTTCTTCTCGCTTTGAAATTGCACCACCACTAGGACTTTAATATGCGCCAATTAAATCAAAACAAAAAACAATCTAAATTTAAAACTGATTGCCTAGGAATATGCGAAAGGCGCAGCGGTTACTGCACCGGTTGTGGGCGTACTAACGAAGAAATTTTTGATTGGATAATATTATCTGAAGATGAAAAAAAAGCGATTTTAGAAACACCACGAGCAGACGCTAACTCATAACAAATAAAGCCCCTAAATGTTAAAAGTAACAGTTAATTGATTAACTAAAAACTTTTAACTTGTTGTGGCTATTCATTTTAGTTGCGCTAATACAGCTTTCGACTACTTGCTCAAATGAGTTATTAATATCTATATTTATAACATTGGGCTCATCTTCTTTTGGAACTTCTAGCGCTTCAAATTGGCTTTTGAGTAAATCAACAGGCATAAAATGCCCTTTTCTGTCCTGCATACGGCTTTTAACCAGCTCAAAATCACCAAAAAGATGTAAAAAGGTAATGCCTGTATTTCCATCACATATTTGTTCTCGGTATTTCTTTTTTAATGCTGAGCAGACTATTACCGCGACTTCATTTTTCTTTTCAATGCTAAATGCAGCATCACGTATTCTTTCTAGCCAAGGCACACGATCAGCATCATTTAAAGGCTGCCCAGATGACATCTTTAATATATTAGCCTTGGGATGTAAGTCGTCTCCGTCGATAAATTTAGCGCCAATGCGCTTTGCTAATGCATCACCCACACTTGATTTTCCTGTGCTTGAAACCCCCATTACAATATAAATACGACCTACATTTGTGTTACTCATGTATTTACCCTCGCCTTAATTTAATAATTAATTATTTTCAATGTATATATTATATTGAGTTACGGGTAACATGTTACGCGTAACAAATACGAAAGTGAAGTTAAACACACACTAAACATCATAATTCACACTGAATATAAGTAGGGAAAATGTCAGATTTATCATTAATACTAACAGCGGTAGGCTCCATATTTTTATTGCTTTTTTTAGTAATGAAAGTACGACTACATGCTGTCGTCTCTTTGATCCTTGTTTCTATGATTGCAGGATTATTCTCAGGAATGAGCCCAGAAATAATTGCCGCTACAATTCAAAAAGGAATGGCCGGAACACTAGGCTTTGTAGCGGTGGTGGTCGCTTTAGGCGCCATGTTTGGCAAAGTAATGGAAGAAACCGGCGCGCTGGATCGCATTGCCCACACACTTTTACACCGTTTTGGAGAAAAAAACGCTAATTGGGCGCTTACCTTTACGGGCTTTATTTGTGCCCTCCCCCTCTTTTTTGATGTAGCCGTTGTACTTTTAATCGGTATTGTTTTTGCTGTGGTACGAAAAGGCGGTGGCAGCGTTGTTAAAATTGGTATTGGGCTACTTGCTGGGATAGCGTCTTGTCAGGCGTTTCTTATTCCTGCGCCAGGGCCGATTTTGGTTGCCTCTCAATTAGGCGCTGACTATGGTTATATGATTTTATTTGGCCTTATTGCTGCCATACCGGCAATGATTATAGGAGGTCCAATTTGGGGCTCTATTATTTCTAAATCTATTCATGTAGAACTCCCACAGCACGAACAAATCGATGATAACCAAAGAGTTGGTAAAGGCACGCCTAGTTTTGGATTAGCATTAGGTTTAATTGCTCTGCCGTTAATTATGATTAGTTTAAATACTATTGGTAGTCGCTTTGTTGAAAAAGACTCTGATTTATATAATTGGTTAGCCTTTATAGGTCATCCATTTACAGCAATTTTAGTTGCCTGCCTAATGGCATTTTATTTACTCGGCGCAAGGCGCGGTGTCCCTAATGCTAGAATCATGGAAATTTGTGGTAGTGCCTTACAACCTGCAGGAATTATTATTCTTGTCACTGGTGCCGGTGGGGTATTTAAACAAGTATTAGTTGATTCAGGAGTAGGTACGGCACTAGGTAATTACTTAGCTGGCTCAGGCTTACCGATTGTAATACTCGCTTTTGTATTATCAGCCGCTGTGCGGGTCATTCAAGGCTCTGCGACAGTAGCTATGCTTACAGCGTGTGGCTTAATTATTCCAATGCTTCAGCCTTTAGGACTTGATGGGGCGCAGCTTGCCGCTGTCACTATCGCTATTGGTGGGGGATCTATTGTGCTCTCCCACGTAAACGACTCAGGATTTTGGTTAGCGAGTCGCTATCTCGGTTTGAGCGAAATGCAAACTCTTAAAACATGGACGGTAATGGAAACCATTATTGGTACTGTTGGCGCACTTGTCGCTATGATGATTTCTCTGTTTTTATAAAATTACAGGGTATAGAGTTATCATCACACATATAAAAATCACCTAAGCCTTTTGTTATTTAGGCTCAGGTGATTAGGCTCATGTACTTAGAGGATTTAAACACTCTCACCTAGATGAACTATATAACCAGTATCAATTACTTGCTTATAATTAATGCTAGCATCCAAATCGGAATTAATCCGCCTCAACAACTCTCTTCCCGCAACATTACCTATCTGATAACGAGGGGTGATCACACTTGCTAATTGAGGCACCATTGCTTGGCCAATATCATGACCATGAAAACCCACAATCCCCATTTGGCTAGGCACTAAGATGTTGCTTCGCTGGCATTCAAAAATAGCCCCAATTGCTAAATCATCATTAGTACAAAACAAACAGTCAGTATCTGGGTAGTCAGTACGCGCTTTTTGTAAAAGTTCAGCGCCTAAACTATAAGATGAAGCTTGATCAGTCATCACACTTTTAGGCGTAAAGCCTTTAGCTAACATAGCATCTGAATAACCTTGAAATTTTAGGCGTGTTCGTACATCGAGCCTTGCACCTATATAAACAATATTGCGATAGCCTTTATTTAAAAGCGCTGTCGTCATATCAAAAGCGGCTTTAACGTTATCAAAACCAACCGCTTGCTGCATAGGAGAGTGATGAGTATCCATTATTTCAATCACAGGCACGCCTGACATTTCAATCATTTTTAGCGTTCTGTCTGTGTGTGTGGTTTCTGATAAAATTAAACCATCAACGTGATACGACAATAAATACTCAACCCGTTTTTCTTCAATTTCAGGGTTGTAACCATAATGGGCCAACATTGTTTGATACCCTGCAGGCCCAGTCACATCTTCAATGCCTCTTATAACTTGAGCAAACACGTGATTCGTTAACGATGGGACTAGTACACCAATAGAGTAGCTTTTAGCATTAGAGAGTAAATCAGGGGCTTTATTTGCAATGTAACCTAGCGTATCAATAGCTGCACTAATTTTAGTGCGAGTAGACTCTGATACTTTTTCGGGATTACGTAAATAACGACTCACCGTCATTTTGGTTACACCAACCGCATCGGCAATATCTTGAAGAGAAGAACGTTTGTTTTTTTTCATCACACACAATTAAATAAAATGTTACTTGTAACATACCAACTATTGCGAAAAATCACTACTTTTAGCCATTTTTATTTAAGTTATCGCTAAGCGGTTGCCCTGAGATTTAAATAACCTAGACCTATTTTAATGAATAAATCTGTATTTGTACCAATAACATTAAACAGAGGCTCAGATACTCCGAGCCTCATCGTAATTAAAAACTTATAGCAATCTCAACAATTGCGAACCAGGTACGCCGCTTTGTGGTAATAACGCGGGGGTAACTGCAAATGCTTCTGGTATTTTACTTTTGATTTCATCCATCTTTTTACGGTTATTTTGTTTATCATAAACATAATATTTAAGGATATTTCCGTATACATCGTCTTTTGCATCAACCTGCTCTAGGGTTTTTAATGCTTTATCGTAATCATCAAGGTAAATGTATGCCAGTGCTAAGTTATCAGCTGAGCCAACATGTAGCTTACCTTCAAGCTGTTTTGATAAATCTTCAAGCTCTGCAACAGCAAGCTCATAACGCCCTAGCTGTATATAGGCCGTTGCTAGTGAATTTTTTAAAAAGTAAGGTGGGTTACTGCCCTGCTCGTACCATTTTTCGTAAGCACTCAGTATGTCTTCATATTGCTCAAGTTTAGAGTAAACGTGATTTAGCAGCCTAAAGCTTTGTAGTTTGATTTCAGCTTCTTCAAACCCCGTAAGTTTGTCTCTATTCAAGTGCCAATCTTGAATGCCTTGCGCAGCTTGGTTTAACAGTTCAGGGTTATCACTTTTTGCCCCAGCAGCACTTTTTAGAAGCTGTGCAAGTTGTTGATTATAAACTTCACTTTTAACAGGAGCCTGAGACGTATTATTACTTTGCTGTTTATTATCTGAACTACCGTCTACAATTTGCGCTGCAGCTAAAGCACTAAAAGACATTGCCGCCGCAACCATAACCAAATATTTACTTTTCATTGTTTTTTCCTTGTTTAACATTTTGATCCTCTGAATATTAAAACTCTTAGAGTGAGCAATATTCAAAAGTGGGGGGGTAAAAAAGTTAGGCGAGCTTTTAGCACTTTGCTTTTGTAGCAATAAACTTGCTAAATCCAATTGGTATTTACCTTTTAGCTTTTGCATACACAACTCATCACAGCTAAGTTCGAGTTGCTCTCGTGCTAAACCTGTTAACTTTAAGCAAATAGGATTCCACCAAAAAACGCTTTCTATAAAACAAATAACCCACATCCAATAAATATCGCCTTGTTGTAAATGAGTTACCTCGTGCTGAATGACTGAATCTAATTCTTCACGGTTTGTCATCGTCGACTCTAACCAAATAACAGGCTTTATTAACCCGGTAGCAAAAGCAGGCTCTGTATGGGTTGTTAGTCTAATTGGATACTGATTGTTGATGTGCTTAAGTTCAGGACTTGGCTTTGAGTTAATGTATAAATTTTTTATAAGCTTTACATATAAGCCCACGCGTAATAAAAACAATCCAAAACCAGCTAAAACTAAAACTATAAAAACACTACTAAGTGATGGCAATAAGTCCCATATAACCATATCGCTTTGTAATTCGTCCTTAATTGCTACTTGTTCAGCATTTGGTATTAGTGCTTTAACATCGGGAATCAATTGCGCCACGTTGAATGTGTAACGATTTGCCCCTTCAAATAAGGGTAACTGGGAAAAGTACTGCCAAGGGACAAACCAACATGCCAAGGCAGTCATTAAAATGTAAAAGTTTAATCGTGCTGGGGCATTTTTTAGCCCTTTTACTGTAAGCAAAATACATAAGCTAATAAGTGTGCAAGTTAGTAAATAATCCGTCATTACCCTCTCCTTTAATCTAACTTCTTATTTTTTAAAAGCGTTTGTAAATATTCTATATCTTCATCATTTAGCTTTTCTTCTTTAATAAAGTGGGCAATTAAACTACGAGAATTACCTTTAAAAAATCGCTGCATAAAACTAGGCATAGCTTGCTCCGATAATGTGTCTTGAGTCACTATTGTTCTAAAAACAATAGCTCGCCCTTCATGTCCACAACGCTCAATCGCTCCTTTATGTTCTAACCTATCTACAATAGTTTTAACTGTTGTATAGGCTACTTTTTTATCTTTTTGTTTATCAGCTAAAAGCACCTTATGTAGTTGACTCGCGGTACAGGGTTCTTCCTGCCAGAGCAGCTGCATAATATCCATTTCAAAATCACTAAGTTTCATTGTCGCTCCTATTACTACACTTGTAGTGGTACCGTTACAAATGTAGTAGTAAGTAATCTTAGTGTCAATACAAAATTGACATATGAATAAAAAACAAGCGGTAAAAATATAAAAGTCTTAGGAAGGTTTTATAAAAAAGGTAGATAAAATAAAGAGGTATACTTATTAATAGATTTTAGAAAAACATAAAAAACGATAGTTTATTTTCAACTAACGCTTTTTATGCTTTAAAGTTTTTTATGAAAGGTAGTGAGGTAACTATGCTTTATCGAGCGCTTGGCTTACATCAGCAATTATGTCTGCAATGTTTTCAATACCGACTGACAAACGGATTAAATCGCGACTTACACCCGCATTAGCAAGCTCTTCATCATTTAATTGGCGGTGTGTGGTTGACGCAGGATGACACGCAAGCGACTTGGCATCGCCAATATTAACTAAGCGTAAAATCATATTTAGCGAATCAATAAACCGCGTGCCTGCTTCAAGACCACCCGCAATGCCAAAGCTTAAAATACCGGATGCCTTACCACTGGTAATTTTTTGACTCATTTCGTTATACTGGCTTGATTCAAGCCCTGCGTAATTAACCCAAAGCACTTTTGGATGGTTTTCTAAATATTCAGCTAACTGCTGTGCATTTTCGCAGTGGCGATCCATTCTTAAGCCTAAGGTTTCAAGGCCGATTAAAATGTCAGATGCGTTTTTAGGGGCAAGCGCTGCGCCAGTATTTCTAAGTGGCACTACTCTGCAGCGTCCAATAAATGCAGCTTCAGCAAAGGCTTCGGTATACACCACGTTGTGATACGACGGATCGGGCTCGTTCATCATTGCAAAACGCGTAGCATTTGCTTTCCAATCAAATTTTCCTGAGTCGACAATCATGCCGCCAATAGCAGTACCGTGCCCGTTTATATACTTTGTAAGTGAGTGAACCACTATATCGGCGCCCAGCTCAAATGGGCGGCATAAATACGGCGTAGCCACGGTATTATCAACAATAAGCGGCACACCTTTGCTATGTGCAATACGTGCTAAACGTTCAATATCAACAATATTACCTGCAGGATTACCAATAGATTCACAAAAAACAGCGCGGGTGTTGTCGTCAATTGCATTCTCGAACGCGGTAAAGTCATCGGCCTTTATCATGCGCGCTTCAATACCTTGCCTAGGTAAGGTATGTGCAAATAAGTTATACGTGCCACCATATACTTGGCTGGTACTTACAATATTAGTGCCTACTTCACACAAACATTGAATAGCATACGTAATAGCGGCCATCCCAGAGGCAACAGCCAGCCCACCAATGCCCCCTTCCATCGCGGCAATACGTTGTTCAAGTACAGCATTGGTTGGGTTCATTATGCGGGTGTAAATATTTCCAGGTACTTTTAAATCGAATAAATCAGCACCATGCTGCGTGTTATCAAATGTATAAGAAGAAGTGTGATAAATAGGCACGGCTGCCGATTTGGTCGTAGGCTCAGATTCGTAACCGTGGTGCAGTGCTAATGACTCTAATTTCATAATTTATTCCTTCAATTAATTTACCACTAACCTAGCACTTCTTGGTTATAAAATGCACATGAATTATATTAAAGGGTGTTAAGGTGATTTGATTTAAGTTAAAGGCAGCTCAGAGCGAGAAGCAGACGGTCGATCAAACTCATTCTTGGACAATTATGAGTTAGAGTCAAAGGACGGTTCTGTACCATAAGCGGCCTTTTAAAAGCTATTTATCAAATCAATGACTATTACACATTGATTTGTATCAAGAGAATAACGTTGGACGCTTTCCCTAAAGTAATACATGTATATACAAAGAGCTATGTGTTAATTTAATTTTACTTAGAAACAGAGATATAAATAAGTCGTACCAATAAGGATATTGAATAATGTCACTACAAATCATCCAACAACACATATTAGAATTTTTAAGTTCCAGTGAGCCAGAAGTTCTTGCCATAAGTGGGGCTTGGGGAGTTGGTAAAACTTTTGCTTGGAATCAAGAGTTAGTCAATTGTAGGGATGATAAAGCGTTAGAATTTGATAAGTATTCATACGTCAGTTTATTTGGAGTCAACTCTTTAGAAGTATTGAAGGCAACCCTATTCGAAAACCTTATTGATAGCACTTTGATAGGCTCAGATCCAAGCTTGAAATCGTTAAAAGATAATACTGTAAGTATGAGTAAATCCCTCGGACAAAAAAGCCTGAAACAAATCAAAAACTTGCCATTTTTAAAAAATGCTTCTTCAGTACTCGATGCAATGTCTTATATGTACGTGTCCAACAGCTTAATCTGTATTGACGATCTTGAAAGGAAAGGTAATGCACTCAGTTCTAAAGATATTCTTGGCATAGTCTCTCAATTGAAAGAGCAAAAGAAATGCAAGGTTGTTCTCTTGCTAAATGAAGCGAGTATTTCTGATAGCACTGACTACAAAGAATTTAAGGAGAAAGTTATAGATAAGGAGATAACTTTTAATCCTACTCCGTCAGAATGTATCGACCTAATTATCCATAACGATTTTGCATTGATCGAAACAGTTCGTGAGTGTGCAGAAACCCTTAGCCTCACAAATATGCGTGTGATTTCTAAAGCATACTCTTTAATGTCAAAGTGCTTACAACATTGTGGCGACTTAGATCCAGAAATATCTAGACAAATTTGTCACACTATCACCTTGTTCACTACAAGCTATTACTGCTCCAGTTCAAATAAACGTATTCCGCCCATCGATTTTCTTAAAGCCAATTCATTTAGAAGATTGTCTACGGAAGAAACCAATGACCATAAAAGGTGGAGAGGTTTATTTGTAGTGGTCAATAAAATTTGGCCACAGTTTTAGAATCTTGATATCTAACCTCAGATTCATTTGGCGCTAAACCGGCATTATAATGATG
>NZ_WTKX01000017.1:90052-95813 GCF_011378755.1 Pseudoalteromonas sp. Z1A2
AGTTAGTGAAAAGTATTTTAACCTTTCACCTTATTGCCATTGCGAGCTGGTTAGGGTCATTGTGGCCGCTTTACAAAAGCTGCACTTTACTACCTACCAGTGAAGTAAAGCGGTTAATGCATTACTTTGGTCAACTCGCTATTGTTATTGTATTTGTACTACTTATTTCGGGCTTAACTCTGCTCCTGCAGTACCTAGAGTCATTTTCTGCATTGTTTACATCAAATTATGGGCAACTAATTTTATTAAAGCTGTTACTCGTCAGCGCGATGCTGTTACTAGGTGCATGGCATAAGCTTTTTTTAGTCCCGCAAATCACTCAACAACACCATATAAGTATATTAAAACGCTCGATCACTGTTGAAATATTAATTGCCCTATTTGTACTTATTACAACAAGTGTATTTACAACACTTGTTGGTCCGCCTATTTAACGATTAATAAAAAAAGAAAATGTATGTTAATTAAATCCTCTAATTTAAAAATTTTATTGCTACTAATTTTTAGCGCTGTTAGTTCTTTTGCTGTGAACGCACACACCCATGAAGAGCACACAAAAAAAGGCTGGGTCTTTGTTAATGTTGATAGCGAAGCTGCAAAGGCAGTTAGCTTATTTCATGCATCCCTAAAACAAGGCGATGCCAAAGGTGCCCGTAAATTACTGGCCGACGATGTCGTCATTTTTGAAGGCGGAATTGTTGAGCGTTCTGCAGATGAATACGCGAACCATCATATGATAGCGGATATGAAATTCTTAAGTGCAGTTGATAGTGAACTGCTAGAGCATCAAGTTCACACAAATGGAGACATAGCTTACTCAATTTCAAGAAGTAAAACTCAAGGAAAGTATAAAGGGAAAGATATTAAGTCTACGGGAATGGAATCAATCACATTAAAAAACACCGATAAAGGTTGGAAAATCACTCATATTCACTGGTCTAATTAAGGAGTTAACAATGCGAGTAATCTACATTACCTCAGCGTTTTTTTTATCATTAACTATGTCATTTTCGGCAATGAGTATCGAAAAACAGCATAAAACATCAATAATCTATGAAAATTCAGAAAAACCTGAAATTGAGCTTACCGTTTATAAAAGTAAAAATTGTGGATGTTGTAATAAGTGGATTGCTCATTTGAGTGAAAACAATATTCAAACAAAAGCAATTAACGTTGATGACATGGGGTCGATTAAATCTCAGTATCAAATAAAACCTAATATGCGCTCATGCCATACAGCCGTGTCAGCCGATGGATTTGTATTTGAAGGTCATGTTCCCGCTAAACATATAAAACAGTTTTTATCTGGGCAACACGCTCCGCACATTACAGGCTTAAGTGTACCAGCCATGCCTATTGGCACTCCCGGAATGGAAATGGAGGGTATATTTCACAAATATAATATTGAACTACTCACTGACAACTCAAATGAAGAAACCTACAGATACATAAGTAAATCCAGCGAGCAATTTTAGCCTAACGGCATAATTCTTGAGTTAATTGTTAAATACCCATTTTACACAACAGGAAACACTGATTTGTGAGCTTGATAGTGTAAAAATTACTCATATGTAAAAACAAAATACAAAACTTTTAAGGAGCAATACAATGTCACACTATTCAAAATTTTTTTTAATGATAGCAACATCCACAATAACCATGTTTGTATTGATGTATTTGAACACCTACCAACTTAGTCATGTTTATTTTAGTGAAACTCGTACTTATATGGCGCTTTATATGGGAGCCACGATGGCAGTGATAATGCTACTTTTCATGCTCAATATGTATAAAGATAAAAAGAAAAATATAACAGTACTCATTGCTAGTGTTGCCGTATTTGCAGGAAGTTTATTTTTAGTTCGCTCACAAGCGACTGTTGATGATAGCTCATGGATGTCGGCGATGATCCCACATCATTCAATTGCCATACTCACCAGTGACAGGGCAAAAATCAAAGATAAACGCGTTCAAAAGCTAGCTACAAATATAATTGAAGCCCAAGAGCGAGAAATAAAAGAAATGCAATGGCTCCTAAAAGATATAGAGCAAAACGGCATTGCACAAACCAATGCTCAAGCACAATTAAGAGCTGTTCCAGATTTCAATTCAAATAAATAAACCGCATAACATAAGGAGTAAAGCATGAGTAAATCAGCCCAACTTTTTAGAATGGCAACAGATGAGCATATTTGTCCGTTTGGTTTAAAATCAAAAGACCTACTAGAGCGAGAGGGATATACAGTTGATGATCAGCTTTTAACTTCTCGAGAGCAAACAGATGAATTTAAAAAACAACACAGTGTAGAAACTACACCTCAAGCATTTATTGATAATAAACGTATAGGTGGCTACGACGATTTACGTGATTACTTTAATAAGCCACAAGCAGCCCAAGAAGGTACAACTTACACGCCCGTGATTGCGATTTTTTCGGTTAGTTTTTTGCTTAGTGTGGCATTTAGTTTTGCATCGGATAATAGCTTATTATCAATGCAAACCGCTGAACTGTTTGTAGCCCTAACAATGGCAGTGTTAGCAATACAAAAGCTTCAAGACTTATTTAGCTTTACTAATTCATTTATAACCTATGACTTAGTCGCTATGAAAGTAGTCAGGTACGCTTATGTTTACCCATTTTTAGAAGCATTTGTTGGCATTGGAATGATAGCCGGATTACCAGCCTATATTATTGCCCCTATTTCATTATTCATAGGTGGGGTTGGTGCTGTTTCAGTGATAAAAGCAGTCTATATAGATAAACGAGAGTTAAAATGTGCGTGTGTAGGCGGTGACAGTAACGTACCACTAGGGTTTATCTCTCTAACAGAAAACTTATTTATGATAGCTGCCGGTATTTGGATGTTTGTTAGGTAAATAACAGCTTTAATTTAAAATATGATGACGAGCTTATTTATAGCACGAACCAGACTCAGTAGTTGAGTCTGGTTCTGCCTGAAATTAAAACGCCATCAATTTGCTCTGGCTTCTCTAAGGTATCTTGAAGTTACAATGAGACTAAAGTTTTTTATTAATTGCATGATTTAAAAAAGCACTAGCCCTCTAACTTTATTAAATAGATCTAATCTAAATTTGATTCCAGGATTCTTTTGGCAATAAATTTTGTGAAATTTTTTCTAGTCCGCTTAGAGCGATAAGCAGACGCTGGTAAAAGTTAAACATTCCTTTTTTTGCATGTTAAAAAAAGCCTACCCTAAGAACAATATTTATAGCTGGCAATAACTTACACTATTTGCTATTAATAGAATCTCATAGAATAAGGACGTTTTCACGCTAAAAAATGGAAAGTGTCCTCCGATAAAGTTGTTATATGCCTAGGGAGGCTATGTGTTAAAGCCTGATATTGGATTAATGTTTGAAGAAGATTTGTCAGATGAAATCTTCAAAGAATTTGAAAATTCTGTCAAAACGGACGGATTAAACTTACTCGTTGAATCTAAAGAGCCTAGTGGCCCCATGATGTGCAGTGAGTGGCATGTTATTCCTGTTGTCCTAGCATTTATTGGTAAGAGTTACTTTGATGGATTCTTAAAAGAAATGGGGAAAGATCATTACCAATTTTTTAAAGAAAGTTTATCCTCTTTATCGAATAAAGTGATGGACCCCCCCCGAATTGAACCGACTCTGATGGGGACAAAGGGAAAGCTAAGTACAAATAACCCATTTTCCCTTGCTTTCGCTATACACGCCGAAACCAATGATGGCTTTACATTTAAATTGTTAATTCCTAAGTCATCAATTCACTGTAGTTATGATCTAATTACGATTAAGTTTATGGAGTTTATTGAAGATTATCATTTAGGAATAAAGGATTTAAATTCCATTGGTTTTGTTAACCCGCATCCACTGCCACCGAAAGGTCTTATTTTTGTTCATTACAATATAGAAGCTAATTCAATTGAATGGTTAAATGAAAAAGATTATCGGTAATCGGCATATAACCAGTCCATCAAGCTGATTCGCAACACCATCACATTGGTTGCAAAGAATAAAGGCGTAACAAATTGTGCCAGCACTGCTCACGGCTTATGGCGGCGTTATAAGTTCAATCGAGTTTGCATATGAATCCAATTAAAAGTTTAACGACTGAACGTTTGATTTTAAGGCAATGGAAGGTTGTAGTGGTACAACGATCTATTAAATCATAACGTATTTTGTATTTATTCTCTGAATAGTAGTGGGCATGATTCAATAAGCGCGGATACACTATCCGACTGTAGGAAACTCGTGTTACAGTTTAGGAACATATGAGGTGTAGTGGTCAATAAAATTTGGCCACAGTTTTAGAATCTTGATATCTAACCTCAGATTCATTTGGCGCTAAACCGGCATTATAATGATGCGGCCTAACGTTGTTGTAATATCCGTTGATATAATCACTAACGCTATATTTAGCATCTATAAAATTTCCATATCCAACCTTTGGCATCCATTCCGTTTTAAAGCTTCTAAAAAATCGCTCCATTGGTGCATTATCCCAACAGTTTCCACGCCTACTCATACTTTGTTTGATTTTATAGCGCCATAAACGTTGACGATATTTTAAACTGGTATAGTGACTACCCTGGTCTGAATGAAACATCAGTCCTGTCGGCTTTCCTCTGCTTTCATACGCGAGTTCAAGCGCTTTTAGCGTTAAATTAGTATCTGGCGACAACGACATGGCCCAACCAACTACTTTACGTGCAAATAAATCAATAATAACGGCTAAATAAGCCCAGCGATTACCTACCCAAATATACGTCACATCACCGCACCACACGGTATCTGGCTCAACAACATCAAATTGTCTATCAAGCAGATTTGGAATTTCAAGGTGCTCATTACCGCCGCGTTTATATGAATGTTGAGGTACTTGGCAGCTTTCAAGCTTTAATTTAACCATTAGCTTAGCAGCACGATAACGACTCAATTCAAAATCATTGTTCGTTGCTATTGCCGCGATTGTCCGCGCCCCAGCTGAGCCGCCGCTCATTGCATGTATTGCTCTAACTTCAGCCTCTAGCCTTATTTGTTCTGGTGTCGGCGTTGTATCCCTTATAGCCCAATATTTATAGCTGCTACGATGCACATTGAATACGTTACACAGCACGCTAATTGGGTAACGCTCTCGTTGATTTAGTTTCTCAATTAACGAGAATTGTTCAGGGAGTCGGACATCAAGAGAGCGGTAGCCTTTTTTAATATATCCTTTTCTAATTCGATGCGTTGGATTTGCTTTTTAAGTTCGCGGATTTCAATTTGTTCGGGCGTCATTGGCGAAGCCGATGGTGGCTGGCCATTACGCTCTTGCTTTAATTGAGTAACCCACTTACTAACGGTTGATTTACCCACACCCATCGCTTTGGCTGCTTCTTCTTGAGTATAACTTTGGTCAACTACAAGCTGAGCTGTTTCTAATTTGATTGCTGCAGAATACGTTGCACGTTTTAATTTCGTCATTTTTTCACCCAAATTGGTATGCTTATCAGCATAACATTTCTTTCTTAATGGGTGGCCAAAATTAATTTACCACTACACTAAGAATAAAATCCGAAAGGCTGGACTTCCGTTCGACTAACTCATGTACATAAGCTTTTGTTGCAAGCCTTTTTATATAAACATATTGAGGAATTATTTGTTCAGGTAACTTTTTAAAGTAGTCGTGTGCGTTTGAATCGCCCCGAGTTCATCGGAGACCAGTTTGTTTAAGTCAGGCCACTTTACCTGACTCGTTTAAATTATCATAGTAGTCTGTTTC
>NZ_WTKX01000017.1:95823-103713 GCF_011378755.1 Pseudoalteromonas sp. Z1A2
ATGACGCTAGTGAAGAAGATCAGTCAAGAATGTCTCAAATCACGGAGTCAGATTTCTATGATTTCTTTAAAGAAGAAAGCGGAGAACCCTGGAGAAAATTATTAAAACAGTCATCTGGTGAACATGCTGAATCAAATGCCAAATCGGCTTTGAAGAAGATCGCGCAGGAGTCCAAGCTAAACGAAGTACGACTAAAAAGGCTTGGATTAGATTAGGAAAGCACTACCAAGATTTGCAAGAGAGTAGATGTCCGTTGTTCGTTCTTCGTTCTTTAGACGTATTTGTCTAAACACGTTTTGGGGCAGAAACGAGTTACATCTTAATGTCCTCAATTGGCACTCTCCCGCCACACAACAACATAAAATGTTGATAATAATTGGCAAGGTATTTTACTATGTCGGATGGCGCTTCGCTTATCTGACCTACACTGGCACTTAGCAGCCATAAATATACGAATCAAACATCAACAAAAAGGTAAGAAAATGAGGTCGCCTTTGCTAATTTCTATTTAAATGACAGCAAGTCGCACTTTGCTGAAGCCTGCTGTGAGCGAGAATCAGTCATTGAGTGAGTAATTAATTAATGACTACTTCCACCTTTTTTATATGTTCAAATAACCCATCATATGCATAATATATATAGCTAGCAATAACTTATGCTTTTTGCTATTAATAGAAGCTAATAAAATAAGGACGTTTTCGCTTAAAAATAGAGAAAGAGTCCTCTGATAAAGCATTTATATTTAAAGGAGTGTTACATGGAGTATAAGTTTATTGCAGTTTCTCAAATCTGGGCTACAGGTGGTATGTTAAATAGAGCAAACGCTAAAGCAAACGAGTTGGCAAGAGATGGGTGGGTGTTATCAAAAATGGAAAAAGGCTTTAGTGGTTTTTTATTTGCAACTTTATATCTAGCCTTTGAGCGTAAAATTTAAATATAACAAGCGACTAAGGTTTCGATTATCCGATCATGGCACTTAGCAGTCATAAACGAATCAAACATCAACAAAAAAGGCGCTTCCTTTACGGTAAGCGCCCTTCTCTTATCTCACCAATTACTTATTTTACGATTGTCATTTCCTCTAACAAGTTTTGTGCATTATCTACTTTATCCATTACCCACAGCATGTAGCGTGAATCAACGTGGATTGAGCGATTAAGCTCAGGGTTGTAATCCCAGTCACCAATAATACTTTCGTAAACACCGTCGAACAGTAAGCCTACAAGCTCTGCTTTACCGTTAAGTGTTGGCGAACCTGAGTTACCACCGGTAGTGTCTACATTTGATAAAAAGTTAACGGGTACTGTATTCATGCCACCCGTGTAATCACCGTAAAGCTTGGCTTTAATTTGCTCTTGTAACTTTTTAGGTGCATTAAATGGGTCAACATCGGTGTTTTTAGCAAGTAATCCTTCAAGCGATGTAAACGGTGTTGCTACCAAGCCATCTTGAGGTGAATAGCCACCTACAGTGCCATAGGTTACTCGTAGGGTGCTGTTGGCATCGGCGTATACAGGTTTGTTTTTAGCTTTGTTAAACGCAATTATTGCGCTCATTAACTCTGGGCGAGCTGCTTGTAATTTACCTGCAAGTGCTTTTGATTTATCTTCCTCAGCTTTCATTACTTTAAAGATTGCTTTAGCGTACTGCACAAATGGGTCTTGGCTTTGATTTAGCTGGCTAAACGATTGCTCAAATAATGAATTGCGAACAGTGGCATTATCGAGTCTTGACTGCTCATACATGCTATCAAGTAACGCGCTTTGGGTTGCTTTATCAAACCCATTTTGTACTTTAAATACGTTATCAACGTCGCTAAAACGCTCTTCTTTTGGAAGTGCTGCATACAGTTCTAAAAAGTGCAGTAAAATAGCTTTGTCTACTTTGCTATCATAACGGCGCGTCATGCGCTCAAGCCCTGCTTTAATGCGAGGTAAGTCACGTTCTTGATAACCAGATTCGCGTTCGCTATTCGGCTTTTGTTTTTCATAAGCTAAACGGTATAAACGTCGTGCTGTGCTGATCATTTGTGAGCGGTGTACATAACCTAACATACGGTCGCGTTCACTGTGCTCTTGTGATTGTGCAATTAGCTCAGATAGCTCACCTAATACGCTTCCGTATTGTTCTTTACGCTCACCATCACTATTGATCCATTGTGTTAACTCTTGCTCAAACTGTTTTTTGCGCTCAAGCATAGTGCCTTTTTTGAAGCTTTCGATCATCGAACCATAGTTTTTAATATAGTTGTTATAACCTGCAATGGTGCTTTCGTAAGCAATACGCGCTTTACTGCCGTCTTCTGAATTTTCTTCAATAAGCGACACGTATTTTGAGTTATGAACGCGTGCTTTAGGGTAACTGTCGTTAAATACGCTATCCACCTCTGTTGCTATACGGTAGCGGTTAGTACGCCCTGGGTAGCCTGTAACCATTACAAAGTCGCCTTCTTGCACGCCTTTGGCACTTACTTTTAGGTAAGAGTCAGGTACGTAGGGTACGTTGTCTTCGCTGTACTCTGCAGGTTTTCCATCTTTGCCTACATAAGCGCGGTAAAAACCAAAGTCGCCTGTGTGGCGCGGCCACATCCAGTTATCTATATCGCCGCCGTATTTACCTACGCCCATTGCCGGTGCATAAGATAAGCGTACGTCTTTAATTTCAAGTGACTTAATTAGGTAAAACTCTAAACCACCATGAAACGAATACACATTACAACGATAGCTTTCGTCGGCTTCACACTGGGCTACTAGCGCTTTTTCATTTTTTTCGAGTGCGTCGTAGCGTGCTTTTGCTGTTAACTCGTTAGTACCTTTAATTACTTCATCTGTTACGTTGGTAACCGTTTTTGTTACGTAGACGCGTGAGCCCGGCGCTGCAGGTAAATCTTCTGTAGGACTTTTAGCTAAAAAGCCATTTTCTAAAATATTGTTTTCAGGCGTTGAGTTGTATTGTACCGAGCCATAAACACAGTGATGGTTTGACACAACTAAACCTTTAGGCGATACAAACGATGCTGTACAACCACCTAGGCTAATTACCGCATTCATTGGGAATTCGGTTAATTTAGAAATAGATTCAACATCAATTTCAAGCCCTTTGGCTTTTAAAATTGATTCTAACTCTGGAAGTTGGTGTGGTTGCCACATGCCTTCGTCGGCTATGGCACTACTTGAAAGTGATAAAGAAAATGTGGCTGCTAATGTAGCTACAAGAGGTTTTAAACGCATTATAGAATCCTTTTTATTTGTTTCTATAACAGGTTACTCGTCAGTAGCTAATGAGGTCAATAGCCGTGCAATGAATTGTTACAATCGAGTGTTTAATCTTACTTTTTATCAAAATTCATCGAAAAATCAAGAAACTGTTTTGCTGGTATGGGTTTACTAAACTAAAAACCTTGCATAAAATCACAGCCTAATTCGTTCAATAAAGTAAGCTGCTCTTTTGTTTCTACGCCTTCGGCTACCACTGTCAGCCCTAAACTGTGCGAAATGGCAATAATTGCCTTTACGAGATTACAATCTTCATTGTTTAGTACAATACCGTCAATAAAACTTCTATCTATTTTGAGTACATTAAACGGATACTCCCTCAAATAACTTAATGATGAATAACCTGTACCAAAGTCATCCATTGATAAGTTAATGCCTAATGCAGTAATTTCAGTCAGTATATCAACAACATTAGTGTGGCAACTCATCAATACACCTTCAGTTATTTCAAGCTCTAAACTTTCGGGGTTTACGTTTGCTTCACTCAATGAGTTTTGAATAAAACTGAGCAGCCCTACGTCTCTAAATTGGCGAGGAGATAAGTTAACAGCCATTGTATATTTTTGTTGACGTTTACAGGTACTTTGCCATGTGTTTAAAAAGTGTAATGCTTGGCTAATTACAAACTTGCCAATAGGTACAATTAATCCTGTATTTTCGGCAATAGGTATAAACTCATCGGGTGTTACATTACCTAGCACAGGGTTATGCCAGCGTAATAACGCTTCTGCACCAATGATGTGTTTATTTTTGGCGTCAAATTGGGGCTGGTAGAATAACTCAAATTCATTACGCTCAAGGGCGCCACGCATCTGCTCTTCTATTACTAGTCGGCGCTGAATAATTACATTCATTTTTTTAGTAAAAAATGAATAAGTATTACGGCCATATGATTTTGCTTGATACATTGCAGTGTCAGCGTTTCGTAATAAATCAGCTACTGTATTACCATTTTCTGGGTATATGGCTACACCAATACTCGCTGTAAGTATGTGTTCTCGGCCCTCAATTTTAAAAGGGGCTCTAAAGTTATTGACCAGTTTTTCAGTAATTTTTAAAGCAGAATGGTGATCAGTTATACCTCGTAGTAATACGATAAACTCATCCCCACCTAGGCGCCCTAACGTATCGTCTTTTCGCAGTGCCTCTTGTAGCCTTTGCGCTGATTCAATTAAAAGTTTGTCTCCTGTTTCATGGCCTAAAGAGTCATTTATTTTTTTAAAGTCATCTAAATCCAAAAACAGTACCGCAGCTTTCTCGTTATTTCTTTGTACTTCAATAAGCAATTGCGACAAACGATCAAGTGCTAAAAAACGATTAGGGAGTAAAGTTAGACTATCGTAATACGCTTGATGTCTAATTAGTTCATCTGATTTATGCTGTTCTGTAATATCTCGAATAATAACCATTAACTGGTTATGTTCTGTTATTTTATTTATTCTTGCTTCAAAAAAAACGAGCCCATGGGGTAAAGCTAGCTCATATTTAAAGCTCATCATCTGCTCTTTTTCTAATACGAGGCTGATATAGGTTTCAAATTTTTTGGCTACAGCGCGCGGGAGTACATCACCCATTTTTTTACCAATAAATTGCTTTGGCTTGGTGTAGAGATCGGTCTCATTACTGGCATGATACTCAATAATAGTTCCATCATTTTCCATCAAGAAAAATAAGTCAGGAATTGCCTCAAAAATAGTTTTTAGCATATCCTCATTAAATGATGCATCTGCTTGTGCCTTTTTAACCTCAGATAAGTCAATATCAATGCAATACATTTGTTTTGTATTATATTGATTTGTAAACATAACATGGCTAGAAAAAACAGATACACTTTCGCCATTTTTACCTTTTAGGGTAATTTCGGATGCTGGAATTTCTATGTCTTTTTCTACCCAATCACTGTGTGCGTCAATTACAAATTCACACATTGATTCTGGAATTATAAGGTCTTCTATTTTTTGCCCTATGGCCTCTTCTTTGGTGTATCCGTAAAGTCGCACACTGCCTTCATTCCCATAAATAACACGACGCTCATTGTCATAACCTTGAACAGAAATTACATTTACCGCATCAAATAACTGGTGCAAATAGTCGTTAATTACAAATTAGTTGGTTAAGTCTGAAGCAACGTCGTCTAATTTCATTTTGAGGCTATATCCATAAGTAATTTTATTTAGTAATAAAAAACACCAAATAATAATTTAATTTTAATATTAAATTTCCATGTACATTATATACGCCATTATAAAAAACAAAAAAAGAGCCGAAGCTCTTTTTTAATAATTGTTAACTGTATTTAAACTCTATAAAAACTGAATTTATTTTTTTGTCACATCATTTGGATGTTCCACGCCAATCCATGCTTTGAATAGTGCTTTTTGCTGTGGCGTTGCCTCTTTATCAGCAACTACTTTTTTAGGCTTATCGAAATCTTCTGATAATACTAATGTTAAGCTTTCAAGTGCATCGCGACGAAGATAGTCAACGGTTACTTTGTCGCCTGCCTTAAACGTTTCTAGGCTAGTTTTTAAATCTTTACCTACGTGATGTTTGTTTATAGCGACAATTTTATCATCGGTAGTTAAACCCGCTTTCCACGCACTGCCACCACGGCGTACATAACTTAACGTCAGTAATTCACCTGTATTTTTGGCGGTAGCATCAATACTTGCAAGTGTTTTTGCTTTTTCAGGACGCTCAAACTTTAAACCTACTTTAGTAAGTAAATCGTCAAAGTTAATACTTGCAGGCGACTCTACATTTTCTTGCCACCAGCTTGAATAATCACGTCCTGTTAAATCTTTTAAGATATTAAGTACATCTGTATCTGTAAATCCAGCGGGCATTTTATGATTGTTATAAAGTGCTTTGTGCACGTCGCGATAGCTTATTTTACCTTGGCTTTTTTCTAGTAAGTCAATATCTAAAGCAAGTGAAAGTAACGAACCTTCTGAATAAATATTGGTGCTGTAGTTACGTGCGTGATCGCCACCTTGATTAATCCATTTATCAAAGCTTGTTTCGCTTGCGCTTTGCACTTCACGGCCCGGTGTTTGCAAATGACGGTTAATGGTTTTACTCATTACTTTAAAAAATTCATCTGTTGTTTGAATGCCTGAGCGCACTAATAAATGATCTTCAAAGTAACTTGTTGAACCTTCTGCAATCCACAGCAGTTTTGAATAGTTCATATTAGTGTAATCGTATGGCACTAAACCTTGAGGGCGATATGCTTTAACATTCCATGTATGAACAAACTCATGCGCAGCGGTGCTAATAAAACCTAAGTAATCTTCGCGGCTACCAAATCGGTCACGTGGTCGTTGAATAATTGTTGAGTTTAAATGCTCTGTTGCACCACCAGCTCCTGATGTTGCATGCACCATAAATACATAACGCTCATACGGATAGCCATCCCAAATTACATTACCCGTGGCAACTAATTTTTTAAGATCGGTAAGCATTAGCTCTACATCGTAGTTACCATCGCCCCATATAACTAACTCGTATTCACGCCCTTCTACTTCAAATGTGTGTAGTTGGTTAATACCCGTTTCGATTGGTGAATCAACAAGTACATCGTAATCGGCTGCTTTAAATGAATTTTTGCCTTTTAAATTATTCATACCCGATACAGAACGCCACTTTTTAGGCACGTCTAAATTAACGGTTACAGGCTCTTGGCGAAATGATTCACTAAACATAAAAAAGCCTGACGCATCTATAAATGCATGGCTGTCGTCAATGTGGCGAGCACGTTTACCAAGCTCATTTGCATACACCTGGTAGTCAACATTTACTTCTGTAGGTTCATTAAGATGTACACGCCATGTACTGTGATCTATTTTTTCCCATTTTAGTTCTTTGCCATCTTCATCTTTGGCTTTGAAGTAGCGAATGCCATTTGCAAGATTTAACATTTCGTAGCGACCCGTGCGCCACGCAGGAAGTTTTATATCAAGGTGTGCTTGCGCTGTTTTTGGAAACTCAACACTTACATCACCTAAATGATGCTGTGGTTGCGAGATTTCTAAAGAATAATTTACATCGGCAAATACAGGCGCTGAACATGCAGCTAAAATTGAAAGGGCTAATAACTTTTTCATAGAGACTCTTAGTAGAAACTTAACTGCTTACAAGACTAACAAGCCCCTATTTAAAAGTGAATTAAATACGATAAATGACCCTATATACGAGTTTATAAGTAGTAGCTTATTAAAATTTCTAAGTTTTTTACTAGATAACTACACATAATAAAAATTTGTTGTAAACTGAAGATAATGAAATTAATTTGATGGCGGTATGCTTAGGTGTCACAAAGATCTAACGCAACAGATAAAAAGCTAAAACAAGCAATTGATGCGCGTATGGCTGTTGAGAGTGCTCGTAAACATCAAGTAGATGTTCTATGTGACTTTACAGCTAAACTATCGTTGAGCTGTAAAGGACTAGATATCGAGTTAGATAATCGCCTCGCCAAATTTAGAAGTGCGCTTAATAAAGGCATGAGTTTTGAAAACCTTGCTCTGAATCGCCCCGTGTTTGCCAGAGACTCAATAACTTGAGAAACTGGAACTATGAAAAAATCAAATCGCTATACATCAGAATTTCGTGA
>NZ_WTKX01000018.1:0-101522 GCF_011378755.1 Pseudoalteromonas sp. Z1A2
TTCATCACCTGCTCCGAATTTATCATTGAGCAGGTATTTTTAGATAATCAGAACATCGATGCTAGGTGTGGTTCGCTAGACGCTTACAACTCAGTGGCGAAATAAAGTAGTTCTAAAGCGAACCCCGCAGAAGGACGCCCCGACACAAAGATAGTGTAGCATTTGCTATGTGCCTCTCCACCGCTGTGGCACTACGACATTACCAATATTTAATTAAGAGAAACCCGTTACAGTAATGTGACGGTTTTTTTGCTTTCTGAAATTTTGTAAATAGTCCATGCCGAACTCAGTGGCGAAATAAAATAGTTCTAAGGCGAGCCCCGCAGAAGGACGCCCCGACACAAAGATAGTGTAGCATTTGCTATGTGCCTCTCCACTGCTGTGGCACTACGACATTACCAATATTTAATTAAGAGAAACCCGTTACAGTAATGTGACGGGTTTTTGCTTTTTGAAATTTTGTAAATAGTCCATGCCGAACTCAGTGGCGAAATAAAATAGTTCTAGGGCGAGCCCCCGCAGAAGGACGCCCCGACACAAAGATAGTGTAGCATTTGCTATGTGGCTCTCCACCGCTGTGGCACTACGATATTACCAAGATTTAATTAAGAGAAACCCGTTACAGTAATGTGACGTTTTTTGCTTTTTTTAATTAAGAAAAACATCCCCCATTAAATTCAACAACAAAACTAGTTGCGTTTATTCGCGCGTGCTAAAATCCAATTTTTATGAATGATGATATAGAGGTCTAGTTTGCCTACAGCTGATTACCAAAAGGTGCTTGATGAAATAGCACATGAAGTACGCCCTTTATTATCACAAGGAAAAGTAGCTGATTATATACCAGCCCTTGCAGAGGTCGATCCTGAGCAATTTTCTATCGCTATTTATACAACTGATGGTAAGACTGTATGTGCGGGGGATTGCTCTCAACGTTTTACCATTCAGTCTGTTTCAAAAGTTATGACACTTACTATGGCACTGCAACGCTATGGTGATGAACTTTGGCATCGAGTTGGAAAGGAGCCTTCAGGTACTGCCTTTAATTCGCTTACACAGCTTGAGTTTGAAAAAGGGATTCCTCGTAACCCTTTCATAAATGCAGGCGCAATTGTAACGTGTGATGCGTTATACAGCCGCTTATCTGCACCAATGCACTCTATGCTCGAGACCTTTAGGTTGTTAGCTGGTAATAGAGGGATAGTGATTGATAAAAAAGTCGCTAATTCTGAGTATGAATTTAGGCATCGTAATGCTGCTATGGCACATTTAATGAAGTCGTTTGGTAATTTTGAAAATGAAGTCGATGATGTTTTATGGTCTTACTTTAACTTTTGTTCTATTGAGCTCAACTGTATTGAATTAGCCAAAGCTTATAATTTTTTAGCAAATAAAGGTGTTGATAATCGATCGGGCGATCGTGTTTTAAGTAGCCGTCAAAATAAGCAGCTTAATTCGCTATTATTTACCAGTGGCTTATACGATGCTGCGGGGGATTTTGGTTACAGAGTAGGTATGCCAGGTAAATCGGGAGTGTCAGGGACTATTTTAGCCGTGTTACCAAATAAGTTTACGGTAGCTGTTTATTCTCCGGGACTTAATTCGTTTGGTAATTCGGTTGCAGGAATTGCAGCGTTGGAACTGCTATCTAAAAAGCTCGATATTTCTATTTTTTAGGAAGTTGATAGGGAGCAATGATTGCTCCCACCGTTATTATTGTTCCCAATAAACCTGTTCTAAGCAGTCTTCGCGTTCTGGTAAACCGCGAGATAAACGAGGAGAGTGCTGAACTAACACTTCATAACTAGCTCGGTTAGCATATTTACTAATTTGCGATAGTGACGAGTAAGTAATAGCTTGTTGCTGATGCTTAGCAGAGTTTGCCACATTAAGTTTATGATAAACATTTGCTGATAAGTCATGTAGCACAGCCGCTAAAGCACAATCGCCTGCACCATTGGTGTTTTTGATTGAATCAGGTCCACCCATAAATGGGGCTGTATGGCTATATGCTCTGATAGGCTCATCACACTGGGTTTTACGCATAGCACGTGAAAATTCGTATCGATTAAAATCAGGTATGGCGCCTGGTAATAATGGATATTCGGTTTCACGCTTTAAGCTTTCGTCTACGTAGCCGGCCATAAATAAGCCTTTTTCGCCAGCGGTGCAAATTACCAAATCTACCCAATCAAGTGCTTTATCGGCAGCTAGAAGAGGGTCTTCAAAACCTGTAATAGCTAACCCTTCTTCTTCGTTCATAGCAAGAATATCAACATGCTTTTCAACAAAGTTTGCCCACCAGGTCGGGTCTTGTTCAATTAAGAATTTAGTTCCGAGTGTAAGAACAACTGGCACACCTGCATCATTAGCGTATTTTACCGCTTGCATAGTCGCTTCAGTCATCGTTTCACTACCTTGCGTACGCATGAGGTAGGCACTGATCACTAATGCTGATGAATTTTCAATAAGGTTTTTATCGATAGATTCAGGACGTAAGTGATTCATTAGGCCCGCACTTATCGCAAAAGTACGCTCACCGGTTTCATCAATTAATGTAAAACAACGACCTATAGGCCCATCTACTGGTTGGAGATAGTTTAAATCTACACGGCTTGAGGTATTACATAAAAAGCGGTAAGCATAGCTACCTATTTTTATATTTTCGCTCATTACGCCTAATAAAACTGAGCGATCATCTGCAAGTACAGAGTAGTTGTGCATAGTGTTACCAATGGTCCCACCGGCAAACTCAAAATCAACCATATCGTTTAATTTTAAACGATCGTATAAGGCGTTCGTTATGTCGCTATCAATAACTTGTGACATACCTCTACGTAGTTGAAATTCGTCAAGGAAAGCTTGATCAACTTTTGCCTCTATATCAACAACGATCTGATCGATACCCGTAATATAACTACGTTGTAATCGCTCTGTTGCGTTAAGTTGATTAGTAAGTGGATCTTTGGCTTCCACTGGAAAATAATGTTTATGCCTGCGGCGTCCAGGAAATTTCATTTGCTACCCGTGTTGTGAGCTAAATAAAAAAAGCGTGAGATTATAGCGTAAATCCACACTAGTGAGCCATTACAAACAGGTAAATATCGTTTTATTTTTGCAATAAAGTAATGAATGACGCACTTTAGAGTGCTAACTAGGTATAATTACAGCATAAAAAGTTATTTAAGTAGAAAGAATGAACGAGCCATTTAATGATTCCTACTGGATGGAGCAAGCGCTTTTGTATGCAAAGCAAGCAGAGTTGCTTGATGAAATTCCGGTTGGAGCAATTGTAGTAAAAGATAACCAGTTAATTTCAGTGGGGTACAACCGCTCAATAACGGATAACGACCCATCAGCCCATGCGGAAATGATTGCAGTGCGAGAAGCTGGAAAAGTACTTAATAATTACCGCTTAATTGATTGCACACTATATGTAACGTTAGAGCCTTGCTCTATGTGTGCAGGACTGTTGGTGCATAGCAGAATAAAGCGTTTAGTATTTGGTGCCCTCGATGCTAAAACAGGGTCTGCAGGTTCAATTATGAACTTATTACAAGAGCCGAGGTTAAATCATCAAGTTGAGGTGTGCGGTGGTGTTTTGGCACAGCAATGCGGTGATACTATTTCGAATTTTTTTAAGCGTAGAAGAGCGCAAATTAAAGCAGCTAAGAAAGCTGCTCGTGATGAACAAATAAATAAACCTAGCTAAAGTTAACTAGCGATTGGCTCTATTTCTGTTTCAGCCATTTGCTGCATAGCAAACATTCGGCGGCGCCAGATGATTTTTTTGTGCAGTTTTCTTAGCATAACACGACGACGTGTGGCTGTTGAATAAATCACATTGCGTTTTAATTTTTGTGTGCGTCTACGTTTTAGCATGTTTTCTCCTAATGCAAGAGTGAGAAAGGCGCAGGGTATATCTTATAAAATAATAATATACAAGTAATACACATTAGTGATCATTTGATGACAAGTAAACAGATATTTAATTTACTTAAATTTTGCTTACTGGTTTGCTCAAAAAACTGATACCTATATAAATCTTAGTTATTGTTTTCACTTGGTAGTTCGGGCTCAATTATAGGCTGTTTTTTTTCTGTTTGCGCTTCATCTTTGTTACTTTTATCGTCACTTTCTTCATTTAAGTTTGGCTCGGTATCAGTGCTCTGCTCTGTGATTGGTTCTGGCTCAGACTCTACAGCAATAGCATTATTCTCATCTAGCCAAACAAGTGCATCGTAATAGCGACGAATATTATCAACATATTTAACCGCTACATCGCCACGCGCATAACCATAGCGAGTTTTACGGTAATAGCGCTTTTTAATTAACAGCGGTAAGCGTTTTTTTACATCAGCCCATTTATCAGGGCTTGCGCCTTGCTGCTCGGTAATTATACGCGCGTCGTTAACGTGCCCCCAACCTACATTGTAAGCCGCTAGTGCAAGCCATGTTCTATCAGGTTGAGGAATTCTATCAGGTATACGCTTAATCAGTTTACTTAAATACTTACCACCACCGCGAATATTTTGCTCTGGCTCTAAGCGGTTGGTAACACCTACTTGTTTTGCTGTACTGCGGGTTAGCATCATAATACCGCGAACGCCTGTTGGCGATTTAGCACGAGGATTCCACATAGATTCTTGATAGCTAAGTGCCGCTAATAAACGCCAATCAAGGCTACCAGCATATTGTTCAAACCATGGTTGGTATGTTGGTAAGGTTTCTTTGATAGCTTCGATATAAGCAAGGGTATTTACATAGTTAAATTGGCGTACGTGGCCAAAGTATTTTTCTTCAAGTACGTAGAGCTGATTACTCTGTTTTATATCGCCAAAAAATGGCACTAATAAGGAATATAAAGAATCATCTTTTGATTTATTAAGTATCCATGCAATCGGGTCGTTATGACTAACAGAAAAACCGATACTTAAATTTGGATGATAACGGCGAAATAACGATAGCGTATGTGTATCAGCGAGTGTGTAATCAATCTCGCCATCAATAACTGCTTGAAGTAGTTCTTCTTCATCAAACTCTTCGCTTTCTATCCAAGTAAGATCTGGATTGTTTTTTTTCATTTTTTGCAGAGTAAGCGAATGACTACTTTTAGCGATAACAGTAAAGTTGCCATCTAAGTCGGCAAACTCTCGAGGACGAACACGTCCTTGCTTATAAACTAATTTTTGGCTGATTGTTCTGTAAGTTGGTCCATAACGGTATTGCTCTGCACGGGTTTTATTATAGGTAAGTCCTGAGGCAATTAAATCTAAATCACCGCTTTCAAGGCGTTCAAACATATCGGATAAGTTAAAAAATGGCACTATTTCAAGCTCTACACCTAGATATTCAGCAAATGCTTGAGATAGCTCATATTCAAAGCCTTGTTCACCTTGAACGGCTTGATAATAATTACTAGCACTTGCAAGTGTACCCACACGTATTTTGTTTTGTTCTTTTATTTGGGCGAGTTGAGTTGGCTGCTCTTGCATATCACATGCACATAACAGCATAACTAAAGTAATGATTATTATTAGTTTTTCTTTGAACATTGAGTGCCCCTTAAGCTCGCCAGCCACCGTTATAGCAAAACTAAGCCATCGCGTCACTTTACCTTTTATTTTATTAACCAAAAGAGGCTATAAATAAAGCTAAAAAGTTAATTTTATGAAAAGCGTAATTTTGAGTTAAATCTGAATGCTAATTGGACTATAATGCGTGCCTAAAATATCGTTCAATCCCTAACCCCGGATGAAATTACCTATGTTGATCCTTCGTGGTGCACCAGCACTTTCAGAGTTCAGAGTTAATAAAATTTTAGCGCGTTGCCAACAATCGCAACTTCCAGTCACTAACGTATACGCCGAGTATACTCACTTTGCCGATTTAACATCGCCGTTGAGTAGCTCTGAGCAAACCAAGCTTGAAAAACTATTAACTTACGGTCCAACTATTGCTGAGCATACCCCAGCTGGCAAACTTGTACTTGTTACACCTCGCCCAGGTACCATTTCACCTTGGGCATCTAAAGCTACCGACATCGCCCACAACTGTGGTTTAAAGCAGGTTCACCGTGTTGAACGCGGTATTGCTTATTATGTTGAAGGTGATTTAAACGCAGAACAACTTGCACAAGTAACTGCGTTATTGCACGACCGCATGACTGAAGCCACACACAATGAACTTGAAGATGCGGCTCAGCTGTTTCGCAGTGATGCCCCACGCCAAATGTCGTCTGTCGATATTTTAGGTGGTGGACGCGAAGCACTAGCAACAGCCAATGTTGAGCAAGGCTTTGCGCTTGCTGATGACGAAATAGACTACTTAGTAGAAAATTTTACAAAGTTAGGACGTAACCCTAACGACATCGAATTGTTTATGTTTGCACAAGCGAACTCAGAGCATTGTCGCCATAAAATATTTAATGCTGACTGGACAATCGATGGTAAAGAGCAGCCAAAATCGCTGTTTAAAATGATTAAAAATACGTTTGAGCTAAATCCTGAAAATGTATTGTCGGCGTATAAAGATAACGCGGCAGTAATGAAAGGCTCAAAAGCGGGTCGCTTCTTCCCAAATGCGCAAGGTGAATATGCGTATCATCAAGAAGACATTGAAATACTAATGAAAGTTGAAACTCATAACCACCCAACAGCTATTGCGCCATTCTCAGGTGCTGCTACAGGTTCTGGTGGTGAGATTCGCGATGAAGGCGCAACTGGTCGTGGCTCTAAGCCAAAAGCAGGGTTAGTTGGCTTTACTGTATCAAATTTACGTATTCCAGGTTACGAGCAACCGTGGGAAAGCGATTTTGGTAAGCCGGGTCGTATTGTAAACGCACTTGATATAATGACAGAAGGTCCACTAGGTGGCGCTGCATTTAATAATGAGTTTGGTCGTCCTAACTTATTAGGCTACTTCCGTACTTACGAAGAAAAAGTAACAAGCCATAACGGTGAAGAAGTACGTGGTTACCATAAACCAATTATGCTTGCCGGTGGTTTAGGTAATATTCGCTCTGATCATGTTCAAAAAGGTGATATTCCTGTAGGCGCTAAATTAATTGCGCTAGGCGGGCCTGCAATGAACATTGGTTTAGGCGGTGGTGCTGCATCAAGTATGGCCTCAGGTCAGTCAAACGAAGATTTAGACTTTGCTTCAGTACAGCGCGAAAACCCAGAAATGGAACGTCGTTGCCAAGAAGTTATCGATAAATGTTGGCAGCTAGGTGATGAAAACCCAATCGCGTTTATCCATGATGTAGGTGCCGGCGGTTTATCTAACGCGTTTCCTGAGCTTGTTAATGATGGCGGACGTGGTGGTAAGTTCCAATTACGTAGCATCCCTAACGATGAGCCAGGCATGGCACCACACGAAATTTGGTGTAATGAATCACAAGAGCGTTATGTACTCGCTGTTGGCGTAGAGGACTTTGACCGCTTTGAAGCAATTTGTAAGCGCGAACGTGCCCAGTACGCTGTTATTGGTGAAGCAACAGCTGAACCTCACTTAACTGTGTCAGACAGCCACTTTGAAAATAACCCTGTTGATTTGCCGCTGGACGTATTATTAGGTAAAGCACCTAAAATGCACCGCGATGTAACGTCAAAGCAAGTTGTTGGCAAAGCGCTTGATATCACATCAATAAATGCAGCAGATGCAGCGCAGCGATTAATGCGTTTACCAACCATTGCAGAAAAAACATTCTTAATAACAATCGGCGATCGCTCAGTTACGGGTTTAGTAGCGCGCGACCAAATGGTTGGTCCTTGGCAAGTACCTGTTGCTAACTGTGCTGTAACTGCGGCAACGTATGATACTTACCACGGTGAAGCTATGTCACTCGGTGAGCGTACTCCGGCTGCATTACTTAATTACGGTGCATCTGCTCGTTTAGCTGTGGCAGAGTCGTTAACTAATATTGCCTGTGCAAATATTGGTAGCCTTGAAAACATTAAGTTATCGGCAAACTGGATGGCAGCAGCGGGTCACCCAGGTGAAGATGCTGGTTTATATGAAGCTGTTAAAGCCGTAGGCGAAGAGCTTTGTCCTGCGCTTGGTTTAACGATTCCTGTAGGTAAAGATTCTATGTCGATGAAAACGACATGGAAAGATGAAGGTGACTCACAAGAGAAGTCAGTAACATCGCCGCTTTCACTGGTTATAACTGCGTTTGGTCGTGTTGACGACGTACGTAAAACAGTAACGCCACAACTGCGCACAGATAAAGGCGATACATCGCTTATATTAGTTGATTTAGGTGCGGGTAAAAACCGCATGGGCGCATCAAGCCTTGCACAAGTTTATAAGCAATTAGGTGATGTAACCCCTGATGTTGATAGCCCTGAGTTATTAAAAGGCTTCTATAACGCAATGCAAGCACTTGTGGCTGATAGTAAGTTACTTGCTTATCATGACCGCTCAGATGGTGGTTTATTTACCACAGTAGCTGAAATGGCGTTTACGGGTCATACCGGTGTAACTGTTGATTTAGCAGCTTTAACAGGTTCAGACATTGAAGCGCTTTATAACGAAGAGCTAGGTGCGGTAATTCAAGTTGCTAATGCTGATTTAGATGCAGTAAATGTGGTGTTTGAACAACATGGTATAGCAGCCATTAGTCACAACATTGGCACGCTTAACAGTGATGATACGATTATATTTAACCGTGGCGAAAATACGGTACTTAATCATACGCGTACTGAGCTTCGTACTATTTGGGCTGAAACAACGTATCAAATGCAAGCGCGCCGTGATAACCCTGAGTGTGCTAAGCAAGAGTTTGATGCTAAATTTGATGCAAAAGATCCAGGTTTAAACGTAAAACTTAACTTTGATTTAAACGAAGATATAGCAGCGCCATACATTGCAACCGGTGCTAAACCGCAAATGGCTATTTTACGTGAGCAGGGTGTTAACTCTCATTTAGAAATGGCGGCAGCATTTAATCGCGCAGGTTTTGCAGCCGTTGATGTACACATGAGCGACATTTTAGAAGGTCGTTTAACACTAGAGCAATTTAAAGGTTTAGTGGCCTGTGGTGGTTTCTCATACGGTGACGTACTTGGTGCGGGTGAAGGTTGGGCTAAGTCTATTTTGTTTAACGACATGGCACGCGATCAGTTCCAAAACTTCTTCCACCGTGAAGATACCTTTAGCTTAGGTGTATGTAACGGTTGCCAAATGTTATCAACGTTAAAAGAGTTGATCCCTGGTACTGAACATTGGCCGCGCTTTGTAACTAATAAATCAGAACGTTTTGAAGCACGCTTTAGTTTAGTAGAAATACAAGAGAATCCGTCTGTGTTCTTTAACGGAATGGCTGGCTCGCGTATGCCTATAGCGGTTTCTCATGGTGAAGGTCATGCTGAGTTTGCAAACGATGCAGCCACTAAAGCGGCGCTTGATAGCGGCACTGTAGCGGTTAAATTTGTAGATAACTACGGTAACCCTACAACGCAGTACCCAGCGAATCCTAATGGTTCTCCAGAAGGTATTACCGGTATTACGTCAACTGATGGTCGTGCCACTGTAATGATGCCGCATCCAGAACGTGTATTCAGAAGCGTTGCCAACTCTTGGCACCCAGATGAGTGGCTCGAGGATAGCCCGTGGATGCGTATGTTCCGTAATGCACGTAAAAACGTAGGTTAATTATATTTACGTTTATACAAGTTAGATTCATAATCTTACTGTAAAATAAAAAAGGCTGCATTGTGCAGCCTTTTTTGATTATACCAATCTGCTTATATATGGGGTCTATTTAACGTTAAAAAAATTACGCTAGAACTAGGCAAAAGTTTTTATATCTAGTTGTTCTAAATAAAAAACTTTTAACGACGTTATAGTGCAATTTAATTCGTTAAATTGATCAAAGATTTATGCAGGTTGGTATTAGTATAGCTAAAAGCACAAAGCATTTAAGGATAGTATGTTTAAGCGAGTTGGTTTAATTGTTGGCGTTTTATTACTAAGTACCTTACTGCTTGGTTATGTATTTCGCTTGCCTTTATTACAGTGGGCTATAGCGCCTGAGCTCGAAAAAGCGGGTGTCACATTAAACTGCCTTGATTTTTCAATCACGTCTAGCTTAAATATTCATGCTGATAAAGTGTGTGTAAATTATCAAAATCAACAATTACAACTGACGGATATTACTGCAAATACAAAGCGTGTAGATATTGAAAATGCAGTGCTAACAGTTAATCCACTCCCTAAAAGTGATAATGCTAATCAGCTTGCTAAAAATCTCGATTTAGCACTTCCCTTAAATCGCCCATTAATCAATATTAAACAGCTTGTAGTAAAAAGTGATGAGCTCAGTAAGCCACTTAAAATAAGCATATTAGAACCCGAACTAAATAAATTTAATGTCTCAGGTGATATAAACGCAAGTGCAATTTTGACTGCTAATAAAGTAAGGGGTCAGTTTGAAATTAATGACACTTTTTTAAAGCACGTTATAAACACTAAAAATACATTAATAGCAGATTTTAACTTTAATACTCAGCAAGCATTTAGCTTTGATGGTATAGAACTTGAGTTAAATGGCGATATTAGCTCCCAGTTTGCTCACACGTATGAGCAGTGCAAAGTTAACGTATTAACCACTGGTAAATTGGCGACGCGTTTTAATTTAAATAGCCAAGCGTTAATGTTTAATACCGATTTGCTTAATAACAAAATTAATTTAACACCAAGCTGTACTGAGTTAATTCCACCAAGTGAATATGCAGGCTTTATTAGCAAACAAGTTCCTTTAAATTGGCAACTTAAACTCCCTCAATCAATTAGCTTAGAGGCTAGTGGGTTGAGGGTACCTGCAATTAATTTGGTAAGCGTGGGCGATAAGCAATTTGATATTTTAATAACAGATACAACACTAAATATTACATCTCCATTTGAAGACTTACAGTCAACTTTGTCAGCTCAAATAAATACACCCGATATAAATAATATTAACGTTAATGCTCAGTTATCTGGCGCTGCAATTATAGGCGATTACGCCGTTGTGCTTGAAAATTTACCTGAGTTTGCACCTGCAACAGCGGATGGGCTTAGCCTTAGTGGTCACTTTAATATAAGTGAGTTTATAGACTTAAAACCCATTGGGCTTATAAATGCTAAATTAACGCTTAATAGTGTAGATGCGTTTGATATAAGTGCAGTGCAATACCAAGGTGATTTAACTGCAAAAATGGATAAACAGTTAAACACAGAAGTAACGTTAACGCAGCAATTAAAAAGCGCAGAATATAAAGAATTTAAAGGCACAGATATAAGTAACACATTAACAGCAAATGCTAATTTAGGCGTAGGTGAGTTATTTGCTGATCTAACAGCAAAAACGAATATAAAGGCTGTTAATAGCCCCGACATAAAACTTAATAATATAAAAGTAGAGTCTACGGGCTTGCAAAGCCGTGCACTAAAAGCTACGCATCACGCATTTATAAATAATGTTGAGTTAGTGATAAATCATCATATGTCGTCGCAAGCTCATCCATTTGAAGTGGTTATTCCTGAACAAAGTGCGCTGTCGTTAAATGCGTTTATTAGTCAATTTGAGCCACTTGCACAGTTAACAGAGGGCGAATTTAATGGCTATATTAGTGGCGATATAAACTTACAAAATGCACTGTTCAATATAGGGATTAGTCATACAAGTGCATTGTATAACGATTACCTTGCGAGTGATTTAAGCAGTACATTTAGCGGGGAATATAATTCAGGTAAGCTTAATGTAATACCAACTAACTTTAATTTAAATGAATTTAGAGCCGGTGCCGTAGTTAAAACTATTAAAGGTCAATGGCAAGTTAATAACAATACCGCGCTTATAAATGATGTAAAAGGAAGTGTGTTTGGTGGCGAGTTTTCATTAGATAGCTACACAGTAGGGAAGCCAAACCAAGTTGCTAATGTTAAGTTTGAAAATATTGATGCAAGCAAACTTGTTACACTCGACGATAAGTCGGGCATTGTATTAACGGGACGCTTGGCGGGGTCTTTACCGGTTCACTTTGATAGTGGAAAAATTGAAATAATTGACGGTAGCTTATTTAGCCAAGGAACAGGTAATTTAAAAATTACCAATAATGCCGCTTTTGATTCAGTAATGCAGCAACAGCAAGAGTTACAACCTGTGTTAGGGCTATTAACTAATTTAGATATTCAAAAACTTAATAGCAGTGTGGCACTAAAAAATGATGGTTGGTTAAAACTAGGGGTTAATTTGCAAGGCTATAATAAAGCAGAGCAGCAGCAGGTTAACTTTAATTATAACCACGAAGAAAACGTATTTACACTTTTACGCGCACTGCGTTTAAGTGACGAAATTACACAAAAAGTTGAGCAACAATACTCACAAAAAGGAAACTAATAATGAGACAGTCGTTATTGATAAAAGTACTGCTCGCGCTGAGTGCTATTAGTACACTAAGTGCTTGCACGCATCGTGTTGAGGTGTCTGCTAAAGAACCCATTACTATTAATTTAAATGTGAAGGTCGATCACGAAATTCGCGTAAAAGTAGATAAAGAACTCGACAATTTATTTAGTGACGACAGTGAGTTATTTTAAGGAGCTAGAACATGAATACGAAGAAAAAATTAAATATTATTACGTTAGTTAGTGCAGTATGTATGTCTTTCTCTGCTTGGGCTATTAGCCTTGATGACGCTAAAAACCAAGGTTTAGTAGGTGAAGATAGCTCTGGTTATTTAGGACTTGTTGTACAAAACGCAGAGGCAAAAGCCGTTGTTGATGACATAAATGCAAAGCGTAAAGCGCAGTACTTAAAGCTCGCTAAAAAGAATAACTTGTCGCTTTCACAAGTAGAAGCACTTGCTGCCGCTAAAACAATTGAAAAAACCCAAAGTGGTCATTACGTTGAAGTAAATGGCAACTGGGTTAAAAAATAAGCGTTTGTTATTGTCTTGTTCTGCACAAACCAAAATAAAACCGAGCATTTAAGCGCTCGGTTTTTTACAGCCTTCAAGTAACTGCTGCCAAAAACCAATCCCCTTACGCCTTGCTAGATTTATATTATGCTCAGGAATAGATTCAGGCTCGTTATAACTATCAAGTGCTTCGCTCATACTTGCTTCGCGGATTAAATGCAATGTAGGAAAGGGCGCTCTATTTGTGTAGTTTGCGGCATCGGTTTCATCACTGTCAGCAAATACGTAATCAGGATGAAAATTAGCGATTTGATACTTACCTTCAAAGCCTTGCGCGACTAAAAGTGCATTAGCTAAATCGACCAAGTCTAAAAAGTCTTCAAAGTCACTAAAGCCATTGTCAAACATGATAAGGGTTGTTTCGCGCTCTGGTTCACGGTCAAGCTCAACACATTGCTCAAGCATATCCATTACAGCATCATCCATGCTCGTTGCAGAGCTTACTATGTAATGAATACAGTTATTTTCCACTTCTTTACGTGCAAATGGGCAAAAGTTATATTTAACAATAACAGATGACACCCATTCACGGGTTTGGCTTATAGCTATGTTGGTCACGGTTTTGGCTCTAAATATTGATTAATAATGTTAAGTGTTTTTTGTATAGCACCTTGGTTTTTAGCTACGCATTGCGCAGCTTTAATACCTAAGGTTTGGCACGCTTTTGTGTTTTGGCTAAACGTTATAAGCTGCTTTGCGAGTTCGTCGTTACTATCAACCATTACAGCACCTTTGAGCTTTGTTAGCTCGGGATAAACATGGTCAAAATTGTATGTGTGTGGACCTGTTATTACACCTACCGAAAACGCTGCTGATTCCAGTGGGTTATGCCCACCTCTGCGAATTAAGCTGCCACCAATAAAGCTCACATTTGCAGCGCCATATAAACACTGTAATTCACCAAGCGTATCAGCAAGGAGTATTTGCTCATTATTATAACTATTTTGGCTACGACGGCTAAAGCTAAGTGGGCTTTGCGTTAAAAGCTCTGCCACTTTGTCAAATTGCTCTGGATGGCGCGGGGCAATTATAAGTAATGCGTTCGGTTGCTTTTTTAGTAATTCTTGATGGGCTAAAAGTACCAGCTCATGCTCAACAGGATGTGTTGAGCCTGCCACCCATACAAAGCGTTCATCGTTATTGTCTTCATTACTGTTATAAAGCTGTTTAAGGTTGAGTACTTTAGCTAGTTGCTCTTCACTTGGTGTTATATCAAATTTTATTGAGCCTGTTACATGGCTTTTTGAAGCTTCAAGACCAAGTTCAATAAAGCGTGTAGCATCTGTTTTATTGTGACTCGCAAGTACCGTAATTGAGCGCATAATAATATGCGTTAATTTAGCGACCTTTTGATAGCCCTGCAGTGACTTTTCAGAGAGTCTTGCATTGATGACAAGCACTGGTATGTTTTTTTTGTGGCTTATCGCCATTAAATTTGGCCATAGCTCGGTTTCTAAAATACATAATGCTTGTGGCTTTATACGCTTTAAAAATCGAGCCGTCGCAAACGGGAAATCGATTGGTAAATAGCTACACGCTACAGTATTTTTAAACTGGCTAAGTATTTGCTCTCTGCCTGTTGGAGTATTACAGGTTATAAGTATATTTAAATTTGGATGCACTTTTTGCAAAGCTTTAATAAGTGGCGTTGCGGCAAGTACCTCGCCAACAGAAGCACAATGAAAAACTAAAGGTTTAGTCTTAACCGTAAATAAAGACTTACTGACAAACCCAAAGCGCTCTTTAAAGTGTGCACGATAGCCTTGGTTTTTTTTACCTCGTAAAATATAGAGATAAAATACAATCAGTGGGCTAATAATAATTAATGCGAATGAGTAAAAAATGCGTGCCATACTGATCTTTCTTAAAGGGAAGTGGCGTTAGTTTACCGTGAAATAGCCGTTTTCTAAACAGACTCGTTATAAAATATGGTCTGGGTTCAGTTATAACCCGATAAAATACACACAATTAAATAAAATTATGGAATAATGAATTTAATTTTTCCTGCCATTTCAGTTCCAAGAGGAATTTTTTCATGTCAATTATCGATTCAGTGGCAACTAGCTACGTTGAAACATTAAACCGTCATCAGGCATTATTTGAAACGATGGAGGCTTATCATCAAGAATCTATGCAATTGTTAGAAGCATGCCATAGTGCATTACAAGCTGGTGGCAAGATTGTTTGGTTTGGTAACGGTGGTAGTGCAGCAGATGCACAGCATTTAGCTGCAGAATTTGTAGTGCGTTATAAATTAGAACGAGGTCCGCTTGCCTCAATGGCATTGACCACCGACACCTCAATTTTAACAGCGCACAGCAACGATTATCACTTTGATACGGTATTTGAACGCCAAGTTCAAGCGCTATGCAAGCCAGAAGATTTAGTTATTGGTTTAACCACATCAGGTACTAGTAACAATATTAATTTAGCATTAGAGGCTGCAAATAAACTAGGCGCTTTTACTGTTGCATTAACTGGACGTGATGGCGGTAAAGTAAAAGACATTGCTAAGTTACCTATTATTATAAAAAATGACGAAACAGCACGTATTCAAGAAGCTCACATGTTTATAGGTCACTGGTTATGTGAAGCCATGGATATGGTTGTTGCGGAGCAGCAGTAATGGATTTATCGTTATTAAAAAACTTATCAGCGGCACGAATATTAGTTGTTGGCGATGTAATGCTAGACCGCTATTGGTATGGTGATACAGGTCGAATTTCGCCAGAAGCGCCAGTACCGGTTGTTAAAGTAAGTAAATTTGAAGACAAAGCCGGTGGCGCAGCTAACGTTGCAAAAAATATAGCGCGTTTAGATGCAAAAGTTGGCTTATTGGGTTTAATTGGTGAGGACGAAAGCGGGCAGATTTTAGAGACCATCCTAAAAGGTGAAAAAATAAGCTCACAATTAGTCAGTGTATGTGATTTACCGACTATTTCAAAAATGCGTGTTATTAGCCGCCATCAACAACTCGTTCGCCTTGATTTAGAAGAAACATTTACCGAGCAACACAGCCAGCTTTTATTAAACCGCTTAGAGCTTGTACTTGATGAATACGACTTCATTGTGTTTTCTGATTACAGCAAAGGATCTTTAAGCTTAATTAAAGAAATGGTAAGCCTTGCTAAGGGCGCCGGAAAAACCGTTTTAATTGACCCTAAATCGCCAGACTTACACTTATACGAAGGTGCTGATTACATTACGCCTAATTTACATGAGTTTAAGTTAGCGGGTGGTCAAACCGATTCAGAAGCAGCTTTAGCAGCAAGTGCGCGTGATTTAATAAGCAAAAATGGCATTAAAGCTATGTTACTTACGCGTTCTGAGCAAGGTATGTCGCTTATTAGTGCAGATGAAAAATTTGATTTTGCAGCGCAAGAGCTTGAAGTAAGCGATGTAACCGGGGCCGGTGATACGGTTATAGCTACACTCGCGGTTATGCTTGGTGCTGGCATGGAACCTAAAGATGCTGTCGAAATTGCTAATTTAGCCGCAGGTATCGTTGTGAGTAAGTTTGGGGCTGCAACTGTCTCGCCAGAGGAGCTAAGCCGCAAGCTTGGTCAGTATTTACATACTACGGGTGAGCATTACCAAACACCATTTGATGATGTACTTCAGCATATTGAATTTGCAAAACAAAACGGCGAAACCATTGTATTCACTAATGGCTGTTTTGATATTTTACATGCGGGGCATGTACGTTATTTAGCGCAAGCTAAAGCACGAGGCGATAGACTCGTTGTTGGATTAAATAATGATGAATCAATTACGCGTTTAAAAGGGGCAGAACGCCCTATTAACCCACTAGATGAGCGTGCGATGGTACTTAGCGCACTTTCATCAGTTGATTGGGTTATTCCGTTTGGTAGCTTAGATGAAAACGATACTCCCGCTAAATTAATTGAGCAAATAAGCCCTGATATTTTAGTTAAAGGTGGCGACTACACCGTAGAGCAAATAGCGGGTGCTGAGCATGTACTTCGCCATGGCGGAAAAGTTGAAGTGCTTGAATTTTTAGATGGGTGCTCAACATCAAAAGTAATTAGTAAAATTAAACAGTAATACCAATTTTATTAAAAACATGATCATTTTAGCGTATTAAATAACTCACTAACTACGTTAAAAACTATTTATATAGAACAACTATGTATCATAATTTTAGCCTTGTTATTGAGCTGTTTTCTTATCGCTATAATAGAACACTAATTTAATGCAATTGGTATAATTACTGATTTAAGTTTGCTTAAAAAATACAAAAAAGGGATGAAAACAGTGTTTTCATCCCTTTTTATTTTTAATAAAGTAACTTACTAAAAATTTAATTCATACTTAGCAAATGCTGATGTATCGTTTTCAGCACCGTCATTGTTAGATGCAAAAGCACCTAAAGTGACTCGCCCTCCCATAGAAAGCATTCTATAACGAAGCTCTAATTGCTTACTATTAAAGCCTGTTTTAGTAATTGTATTTCCTAAGTCAGGATTATTAGGATAAAGGTCACGGTTATCGCTGTTGTAATCAACACTGCGTAATTTTACCTGCCAATCGTCTCCATTAGATAACTGACCTAATAGGGTGAAAACAACTGACTGTGCATCGTTATCATAAGTAGAGCCAATAGTGCGACCGTGGTAACGGTAACCCGATTTGTAATCTGAATGCTCATAGTAACAATTTTCAACTATTGATTCAGCTTGACATGAAACACCTGTATCTATGTACTCTACATTTATTAATAAGTTTTGATCATATACACGTTGTGTTGTCTGTACACCATACAAATAGGCTCTATCGGCTGGCTTAAACTGCGAACTGGCATCTTCTCCAATCGTACTGGCATATACAGCATAAGGTTGGTTGAAAAGTGTATCTGACCAGCGAATATCTATGCCTGCTAATTGATTACCTATTTTTGACTCTAATTGGCTATCACAACTAACATTGCCATCAATACATGCTGTTTGCCCAGTTATGACATCAATAAAATCACCTGCAGAGCCTGGTTGGCCGTCTCCTGCCCATTGTGCAGACCAGCTAACAGCAATTTCTAATTGTTGTATTGGGCGTATATTTAATCTACTGCTCCAAAGTAAAGCATCAGGAATTACACGTGTAGACTCAAGTTTAGCCATTTGTGCGGTAAAGCCCCATTGACCAATCCAGCTTAACCATGGTGTTTCAAAAGCAGTACTTTTTTCTCTGGTTACACTTAGTGCAGGTAAAGGTTTCGCATTACCAGACATAATTAAGCTGTTATCAACACCAGGTCCCCAAAATTGCTCAACAGCACCGGCTCTAAAAATCCAGTTACCTAAACGGTAAGCTAAGTAACTATCGTCAAGTGAGGTATCGTTACAATCGGTTAAAGCTTGCTCATCGGTAACTATATCGTCAGTCGTTTTTCCATCAACTAAACATTTTTTACCGTCGCTTCTGTAATTTATAGCTACTTTAGCTGCAAAGTTATCGCCTAAATAAGCGTAAGCTGCTGAAAGCTCTGTTTCTTGTGTATTTGTTGCACCAAAGCTTGTTGCTATGATCGGATCTGTGGCTGCAAAAGCTGATAATTGAAGACTATGCGAGCTGCTATTTTCTGATTTATATCGATGCTTAACGCGAAGTAAAGCATCTTGCAAGCTTGGAGATAATTGCTCAAGCGGCATGCTTTGCAGATCACTTATAAAACTTTTCCACATAAGCGGATAGGTAGTTACAGGAGCTAAAATAACACCGGCATCAGCTAATTGTTGAATATCAGCTCTAAGACCGTAATCATCGGGTTTTACCCATGGTTCAGCATTAACTGACGCGCTCATAGCGCAAAAAAGAGTAGAAAGTAGAAAAATTCTGTTTCGCAAAGTTCAGATCCTTGTGATTTAGATTGCGGCTAAGTTTATCAACCTAAGCTTGTTATTGCAGTAAATAATCAAATTTATAGAGCTAATTTAATATATTAAAATGTAACCTAGCTATCGTAATAAGTATCTGATTGGTATACTGGAGTTCAAATAGGAAATTGAGAATGTAATGAGCAACAAACGACTTTTATTTATTCCCGTATCATCACCAGAAGGCATTGGTGAATATATGCGCTCGTTGTTGTTGGCTCAAAGTTTAAAGGCAGAACTTACTGATTCTCTCGATATTCACTTCATACTAAACAAGCATACAAGCTACGCAAAAAAGTGTCCTTTTGAAGCCACATTGCTTGAACACTCAGCGACTAAAGAGCTTGATTCTGTTTGCGACTTTATAGAGCAATTTAAACCTGACGTCGTTGTTTTTGATTGTGCAGGACGTGCAGGGCATATGAAAGCGGCTAAAAAAGTAGGCGCTAAAGTTATATTTATTTCTCAGCATGCAAAAAAACGCGCTAAGGGATTGAAGCTAAACAGGATTAATTTAATTGATACACATTGGGTTGTACAGCCTGATTATTGTATTGAGCCACTTACATGGGCTGAAAGTGCGAAGTTAGACATATTTCCCTTGGCACACCCTCGTAATGTAGGCCCTTTTGTTGCATTTGCTTCTTGTGAGCAAAAACGTGATGTTTTAAATCGCTATAACTTAGTATCTGATGGCTATTTTATTGTTAATGCGGGTTCTGGCGGGCATATATTAAATAATCTTAATTGTGCTGAGGTTTACTTTAAAGCCGCGCTTAAAATTACTAAGCATACTGGTTTAAAAGCAGTTGTTGTGTTTGGTGCAAATTATAATAAAGCAATTCCTAAAAGTGATGAGGTTACTTGTTTATCAAGCCTGCAAGGAACCGAATTTTTGGCATTAATGAGCCAAGCTAAAGTCGCATTACTTAGTGGTGGAGATACTTTATTGCAAGCAATTGCAGTTCAAACCCCTGTTGTGGCATGTGCTATCTCAAAAGATCAAAATACACGTTTGGATCATTGCGTTAATGCAGGTGTTGTAATAAAAGCGAATCTTGATATTGATGAAATTACAACGAAAATAGCTCAAGTTATTACCGAGCCTTTTTATAGTGAATTTATTGGTAAGTATAAGCAACTCGATAGTACACATAGCTTCGACGTGATCACTACTGGCATAAAAAATATGCTTGTAGGAGATCGCTTATGAATATAGTGATTGTAATTGATTCACTAGTAGGTGGTGGTGCTGAAAAAGTAATGCTTACTTTGGCTGAAAAAATGGCGAAACTACAGCACAATGTCACTATATTATCTCTTGCGAGCAACGCTGAGTATGACATTCCTGATATAGTTAAAGTTGATAGCCTTTTTCCTGATAGAGCATCTAAAGTAGATAGATTCTGGCAGCGAAAAAATAGTATTTTGCGATTAGAAGCGTGGTTTGAAAAAAAACAAAGCGAGATTGGCAATATTGACCTAGTGCTTTCTAACCTTGATAGAAGTAATAACTTGCTCGCGCTTAGTAATATCAAAAATGTTCACTTTGTTATTCATAACTCCGTCAATTCAGAACTTGCCCGTCAAAAAAAGTTAGGTCCATTTTCATATTTATACCTTAAAAAAAGTAAGCAAAACTTAAATGGTAAATCACTTATTTGCGTATCAAAGGGTGTTGAAAAAGAAATAACACAAGGGGATTTAATTAACCCAAGTGCAATCGCGACTATTTATAACCCGTTCGATTTTGAAAAAATAAACCAACAAGCAAATGAGAAAAATAACGACATCCCAAATGAGCCTTACTTAATTCATGTAGGAAGGCTCGCCAAACAAAAACGCCACGATATATTATTTGCAGCATTTGCAAAGCTTGATAAAAAATACAAGTTAGTCCTTTTATGTAATAAACCTGCAAAAGTGTTAAAGCTTGCACAGCAATATGGCATAGATAAACAGTTAGTAGTGCCTGGATTTCAACAAAACCCGTACAACTGGATTAAGCATGCCAAAGCTTTAGTTTTGAGCTCTGATTTTGAAGGGCTGCCAACGGTATTAATTGAGGCTTTAGCGGTGGGTACTCCGGTAGTTAGCACTAATTGTACATTTGGACCAAGCGAGATATTAACAGGCGAGCTGAGTAAATATTTAGTACCCGTTCAACAAAGTGAGGCATTAGCCAATGCCGTTAAGCAGGTGCTAGCAGATAAGCCAAATGTAGAAAACGCAGATATTCTAAAACAAGTACAGGCAGAGCAGGTTGCTCTGCAGTATTTAGCATTGGCTAACTAAGTTAACTTATATTAGCGAGTGTTTTGAGGTAGTTGCTGTGCAGAGTTTTCCAGTCATTCACTTGCCAATTAAATACATCATTTCGAGCTTGCTCTTTTAAAAATGAGCGCTCAAGGCGTGCCATATTACTTTGTTGCCACTGTGGGTTCGGCGCTCTTATTTCACCTCTATCAAAGTCGATAATATACACATCACCAGTATCATCAAACAATATGTTATTAATGTTTAAATCGGCGTGATACACACCTTTTGAATGAAATAGCGCGATTGTTTTAGCAATGCGCTCCAACTCATCTTCAGTCAATGGGCGTTCAATTAATATATCGAGTACACTTTTAGCACCTTTAACAGCCTCGGTAATAATATCACCACGGTAAATTAATCCGCTGTGGGTTACTTTAGCTGCAACAGGGGTTGGTACGTTTAAACCAAGCTCTATAAGCTTACTCATTAAGCTAAACTCTTTAAATACGCGGGTTTGTTCAAGTCCTGGGTATAAATATTGATCGCTTAGCAATTTACCCACTAAGCCACCGCGCCAATAATGCCTAAGTACGGCTGTTAATTCGTCTTGCTTAAAAAACCACGCAGTTGCTCGACCTTTTTTAGCGCCCACAATTTTATTTTGTTGTTGCCAATAATTTGCATCAAACCAATCGAGGGTAATTTGGCTTGTGTATTTAGGGTGGCTTAATAGCGTGTGATTGCCTTGCACGTGTTGTTTAAACATAGCTCTGTGTAATTGCTAAATAATGTGTCTATATTAGCGCGTTTTAAAGCGCAGGATAAGTGCTTGCAATAGCGTGATTATAATTTAAGATCGGCTTTTGTATTTAATACCTAAGGGAATGTGTGACTCAAGCTCCTAATTATTCATCTATTTGTATATTAAGACTCTCAGCCATTGGTGACGTATGTCATGGTGTGAGTGCTGTACAAGCCATTCAAAAAGCACACCCGAATGCGAAAATCACCTGGGTAATTGGCAAAATAGAAGCCATGTTACTTGCTGACTTACAGGGTGTTGAGCTGGTGGTATTTGATAAAAAGCAAGGCAAAGCAGCGCTTAAAAGCTTAAAGCAACGCTTCAACAACCAAAAGTTTGATGTGCTTCTTAATATGCAAGTTGCATTAAGGGCTGGGTTTGTAGCGCGTTGTATTCCTGCAAAAGTAAAAATAGGGTTCGATTGGGCTCGTTCAAAAGAATTACATAGCTTATTTATTAATAAACGAATAGAGCCACAAGCTCAGGCGCACGTTCTTGAAGGCTTTAAAGGTTTTGCAAAAGCCATTGGTGTTTCTGATTATAAACCGAGTTGGAACATGCCATATACCGAGCAAGACCAAGCGGTTGCAGATGAGTTACTAACACCAGAATACCTAACTAATAAACTATTAGTAATATCGCCCGCAGCTAGTAAAGCGCAGCGTAATTGGCTCGCTGATCGTTATGCCACATTGGCTGATTATGCAAGCGAGCAAGGCTTTAAGGTGGTATTGACGGGTGGTCCAACAGAACTTGAAATTAACCTAGCAAATAGCATTATTGAGCACAGCAACACGCCTATTTTAAATTTAGTAGGTAAAACAAAACTCAAAGAGTTGTTGTGCGTGTTAAAGCGTGGCAGCTTAGTGCTTGCGCCCGACACGGGTCCTGCGCATATGGCAGTAACAGTTGGTACGCCGGTTATTGGTTTATATGCTCATTCAAACCCAGCACGCACAGGTCCTTACTTATACCAAGATTACGTGGTTGAGGTTTATCACCAAAACTTGCTTAAGCAAACAGGTAAAACGGCTGAGCAAGTAGCGTGGGGGACACGCGTAAAAGGCGATGATCTAATGAGCCAAATTACAGTTGATGATGTAAAAGCGATGTTTGACCATGTTGTACAAAAAGAGTCTTTGTAATGAATGCACAACAAAAAAATAAAGCGCTTTTTTTAGACCGAGATGGCGTGGTAAATGTTGATCATGGTTATGTGTATCAAAGTGATAAATTTGAATTTATTGACGGTGTTTTTAGCACTTGTAAAACATTTTATGATGCAGGCTATAAAATCATAATCGTCACTAATCAATCTGGAATTGGTCGAGGTTATTACACCGAAGCTGATTTTTTAGCACTGACCGAGTGGATGAAAGACCAGTTTAGTGCCCACAGCATTGCAGTTACCGATGTGTATTTTTGCCCGCATCACCCTAAAAAAGCGCGCCCTGAATATTTGAAAGAGTGCAGTTGCAGAAAGCCTGCGCCAGGAATGTTATTACAGGGCATACAAGAGCATAATATCGACCCTGTTTGCAGTATTATGGTGGGCGATAAGCTCAGTGATATGCAGGCTGCGAAAAAAGCGGGCATCACTACACGCGTTTTAGTGCGTTCAGGGCAAAGCTTTGACCAAAGCGCTAAGCAAGAAGCTGATTTAATTATCGATTCTATAAGTAGTTTACCTGCACTTTTAAAAACATAAATAAACAGCCTGTAAACTGGCAGGAATTCCTTCCAACTGAGGGCGTTTGCGACGAACTGCAAACCGTGCATTTTACCCATTAAACTTTTACAATACCCCGCATAATAAACAGCCGCGAAAGTGCGGTTGTTTACCCGTTCAAATATATGGAGAACCTAGATGAGAGCATCTGCTTTTTTTAGCCAGCTACAACAGCAAATTGAAGACGTAAAAACCGAAGGTTTGTATAAAAACGAACGTATTATTAAGTCCCAGCAGCAAGCTCAAATCGAAGTTGCATCAGGTAAAGTAATCAACTTTTGTGCTAATAACTATTTAGGTTTAGCTAATAGCCCAGAGTTAATTGAAGCGGCGCAGAATGGTTTAAATAATCATGGTTTTGGTGTGGCTTCAGTGCGTTTTATTTGTGGCACTCAAGATATCCATAAAACACTAGAGCAAAAAATCAGTGCGTTTTTAGAAACAGAAGATACTATTTTATATTCTTCATGTTTTGACGCAAACACAGGTTTGTTTGAAACTATTTTAGGCGCAGAAGACGCTATTATTTCTGATTCATTAAATCATGCATCAATTATCGACGGTGTACGTTTATGTAAAGCTAAGCGTTTTCGTTATGCAAATAACGACATGGCTGATCTTGAGAAGCAACTTATTGCAGCAGACGAAGCCGGTGCTAAAACTAAACTAATTGCTACCGATGGCGTGTTTTCTATGGACGGCGTTATTTGTAATTTAGAAGCTGTGTGCGACTTAGCCGATAAATATGATGCGCTTGTAATGGTAGATGACTCTCACGCAGTTGGCTTTGTTGGCGAAAACGGTAAGGGTACACCTGAGTACTGTAATGTATTAGACCGTGTAGATATTATCACCGGTACATTAGGTAAGGCGCTGGGCGGTGCTTCAGGTGGTTATACATCAGGTAAAAAAGAAATTGTTGAATGGTTACGTCAGCGTTCACGCCCATACTTGTTCTCAAACTCATTAGCGCCTTCAATTGTTACTGCATCAATTAAAGTACTTGAAATGCTTGAAAATGGCGGCGAGCTTCGCGCTAAACTTTGGTCAAATGCTAAATATTTCCGTGAGCAAATGGAAGCTGCTGGTTTTACGTGTGCAGGTAAAGATCATGCAATCATCCCAGTAATGCTAGGAGATGCCAAAGTAGCCTCGTTAATGGCTGATAAGCTACTTGCTGAAGGTATTTATGTTACTGGTTTTTCATTCCCTGTAGTACCAAAAGGGCAAGCGCGTATTCGTACACAAATTTCAGCGGCACATAGTATTGAGCAACTCGATACAGCTATCGATGCATTTACCCGTATTGGTAAAGAAATGGGCGTTATTTAATTTTATTTTAAACCGAAGCCTTGCTTCGGTTTTTTAATTGAGTGTGGATTATGAAAGCATTATCAAAATTAAAAGCAGAACCGGGCATTTGGATGACAGATGCACCAAAGCCAGAAGTAGGTCATAACGACTTACTGATTAAAATTCGCAAAACAGCTATTTGTGGTACCGACGTACATATTTACAAGTGGGACGAATGGGCAAGTAAAACCATTCCAACGCCTATGGTTGTTGGCCATGAATATGTTGGTGAAGTCGTTGATATGGGCCAAGAAGTTCGTGGCTTTCAGGTTGGCGACCGCGTATCTGGCGAAGGGCATATTACGTGTGGGCATTGTCGAAATTGTCGTGCAGGGCGTGTACATTTATGCCGTAATACAACGGGTGTAGGTGTAAACCGTGAAGGTGCGTTTGCCGAATATTTAGTTATTCCTGCATTTAACGCATTTAAAATTCCAGATAATATTTCTGACGAACTCGCTTCTATTTTCGACCCATTTGGTAACGCAGTTCATACCGCACTATCGTTTGACTTAGTTGGCGAAGATGTACTTATCACTGGTGCAGGCCCAATTGGTATTATGGCAGCAGCTGTTGCAAAACATGTTGGTGCTCGCCACGTTGTAATTACCGACGTAAACGAATACCGCCTAGATTTAGCACGTAAAATGGGGGCTTCACGCGCTGTAAACGTTGCCAATGAAAAGCTTGAAGATGTAATGAAAGAGCTAGGTATGACAGAGGGTTTTGATATTGGCCTTGAAATGTCAGGTGTGCCAAGCGCGTTTAATTCAATGCTTAATAATATGAACCACGGCGGTAAAATTGCCATGCTGGGTATTCCACCATCTGATATGGCAGTTGACTGGAACCAAGTTATTTTTAAAGGTTTAGTGATTAAAGGTATTTACGGTCGCGAAATGTTCGAAACGTGGTACAAAATGGCAAGTTTGATTCAATCTGGCCTAGATTTAAACCCAATCATTACACATCAATATTCTGTGGATGACTTCCAAGCTGGCTTTGATATGATGATTTCAGGTCAGTCAGGTAAAGTAATTTTAAACTGGGATTAGTTCCTAACTAAATTACAAGAAGGGCGGCTTTAGCCGCCTTTTTTATACTATTAATTAAAGAGATTTCAATGGCATTTAAACATATTTCTATAGCGCAAACGTTAGAGCTTTTAGATAAAGAAGACGTGGTAATTGCAGATATTCGCGATCCTAATTCGTATCAAGCCGGTCGCATTCCAGGCTCAGAAGCACTTTCTAACGGTAATATCGCACAATTTATGATGGAAAAAGAATTCGATCAGCCAATTATTATTGTCTGCTACCACGGTATGAGCTCACAAGGCGCAGCTAGCTACTTAGTTGAGCAAGGTTTTGAAGACGTTTACAGTATGGATGGCGGCTTTACAGCTTGGGAAGCTGCTTACAGCGAGAAAGTAGAGCGATGATAGAGCTTGGCAGTTTAAATAACCCGCGCGCCGCACAGGGCTTTATAGATTATTTAAAAAGCCAAGGTTTACAAGGACAATTAAGCTCCTCAGATGGTAGCAATGTCATTATTAGTGTTGCGCCTGAGCATTTTCATCAAATACAACCTTTATGGGCCGAATTTACACAAAACCCTAACCATGAACGCTATCAACAAGCTTCATGGGATGTAGGTAGCACACAATCGCCGCTTAAATACCAAGGGCAATCACTTAATCTAATGACGCGATTTAAAGCGCTTAGCTGGTTAAATCAAACCGTAAGTATTGTAAGCGTTATAATTTATTTTGCTTTTTTACTAGGTGGTTTTGAGACCATTTACACCATGATGCAGTTTAAACCTACGCAGCCTTTAAGTTGGTTAACGCCCGCCCTCGTACATTTTAGCGCGATGCATATAGTGTTTAATTTAATTTGGTGGATGTCGCTTGGTGACAATATCGAAAAACAATGCGGAAAACTCACCCTAATAGGTTTGTTTTTAGTAACTGCACTTATAAGTAATTGGGCACAATACTTAATGGTTGGTCCTAACTTTGGCGGCTTGAGTGGTGTGGTGTATGGGCTACTTGGTTTTTGCTGGATTCATAGCTTTTTAAATCCTAACAAGCCTGCGCTTGTAAGTACGGCTATTGTTGGCTTTATGTTGATTTGGTTAGTGCTTGGGTTTGCTGATGTATTGTTTGTAGGTATGGCTAATTGGGCGCACTTAGGTGGGTTACTTAGCGGTATGGCTTTTGCCTATACCGCCAAAATATTTAACGCAAAACGTTAAATACTAATGATATAAATATTTAGTGAACAAGACTTCACGGATGATCTCTTGTCCTGTTTCTTCTTTTAGCAGGCTTTTTAGTTTTTCGGCGCACTTTGCACGTATTTCTTCACGGCCAGTAAGTGATTTTATTTTTTCTTCTGGTTCTTTAGATAAAATCTCTACTAGGGCATCACGAAGTAATGGCGTGTGGTGTTCAACCACTGCAATATCAGAAGTGTCAGTAAGCATTAAATCAATAGTTACACGCACATAGCCCATTTTTTTACTTGATGCGCCAATGTAGTTGGTGATTATATCTGGCTCAAAACCAAAATAACCAACTGTGGATTCAGCACGAGCTGTAAAGCTTATAACGCTTACAAAGAACGTAAAAAGACCTGCGTATACTATTTTTTTCATATTTAAAGCGTTTCTTAAAACTTGTTACAAATAGTTTATACTTAATAGTAGGTAATAAACAGCGCCAAGCAATTATTTATGGTTATAAAACATGACTTTTTCAAAAGCTTTGGCAATGGTATCATCTCGTTGTTTTTTATTTTGTTGAGCTATTGTGATTACTTATCCTCTGTCTATATCTGCTAATTGGCAGTCCACTTCTTATATAAGTGACTTATCTCCTCTAGAGCAAGAGTGGCTTTTTGAACAGAATTCATTAACGGCTAAATTAAAAAGTAACTCAAAAACTTTTAATGTAAAGGTATTAAGTGAGCAGTTATTTACTTTAAGCCCAGAGCAAAACTTACTACTAAACAGCACAGCTAAAACAGCTATTAATAGAGAAGTTCTCTTACTGTGCGATAACAAACCTGTGGTGTACGCACAAAGCTGGCTTCCTAAAAATGATTCTATTAATCCTTTGCACAATATGGGCGAGCGTCCTTTAGGTGATGTGATTTTTCAAGACCCAGCATTAAAACGAACGGATATAGAAATTGCTTATTTTGATGACACGCACCCTATTCAGCAATTAGTTACAAAATTGAACTTACCCGAGAAAAACTTACTAGGGCGTCGAAGTGTATTCTCACTCAAAGAATATAAGTTTTTAGTGTGTGAAGTGTTTTTACCTGGAGCATATTTATACTCATGAAATTAGCCGCTTTAAAGCCAAAACATATTCCTTATTATATACAGTTAATGCGTATAGATAAGCCCATTGGTACCTTGTTATTACTTTGGCCAACATACTGGGCTTTATGGCTTGCTAATAGTGGGGTGCCGAGCTTACTCAACTTTATTATATTTACGCTGGGCGTTGTTGTTATGCGTAGCGCAGGGTGTGTAATTAATGATTTTGCAGATAGAAAAATAGACGGCTCGGTAAAACGCACAGCTCAACGGCCGCTAGCTTCAGGACAGGTGAGTAGTGGTGAAGCACTTAGTCTATTTTTACTACTCATAGTTATTGCGTTCATTTTAGTATTAATGCTTAGCGTCAATACTATTTTGCTTTCTTTTGGTGCTTTGGCTTTAGCCTTTTGTTACCCCTTTATGAAGCGCTATACACAGTTACCTCAAGTTGTTTTAGGGGCTGCATTTGGTTGGGCTATTCCTATGGCGTATATGGCTTCAATTAATGCACTACCACAGCAGGCATGGTTATTATTTATAGCCAATATTTGCTGGACAGTGGCTTACGACACCATGTATGCGATGGTTGATAGGGACGACGATTTAAAAATAGGGGTAAAATCAACCGCTATTTTATTTGGTAAATACGACCGCCATATTATCTTTTTACTTAATGCTGTATTTATAGCGTTGGTTGCTTTTATTGGTATAAGCAATCATTTAAGTGTCGCATTTGGCGTTGGTTTAAGTATTGCTGTGGGCCTATTGGCATACCAACAAACGCTTATTCATAAACGTGAAAGAGATGCCTGTTTTAAAGCGTTTTTAAATAATCATTACGTGGGTTTGGCTATCTTTATAGGGTTATTACTTTCATACCCAATAGCATTTTAAAAGCCTCAATAAAGGCTGTTAAAATGCTCTATTAGGAGTTATCGGGGGGGATCAATAATGCCGCTAATAGAGGCGTTTTTCCTAAACCAGCCTGCAATAGAATAGCGATCGTCAACGGCGGGAAGTACTTCGTGGGCAAAGCGTTCGCTTTCAAACATTACTAATGTGCCAGCAGTTGGTTTAATTGTTATTTCTATCTCTTTACTTTTAGGTTTATAAATAACAAGTTCGCCACCTTGCTTAGGCGTATTTAAATAAAGTACCGTTGTAAATACTCGATTAGAGCGACCTTTAAATGCATCTAAGTGCTTTTTGTAAAAATCACCCTGTGTATATTTTGCATAATGGCATTCGTAATCAAATAACCCCATAAAAAAACTGCGATTTAACGTGGTCTTTATACTTTGCATTATTGCTTGATAGGTAAGCTGTGCTTGAGAGCTACCGTCAAACCAATAGGTTTTATCAGTACGTACGGCTTTATCTATTTGTAAGTCATTTAATCGACCAATACCAGCAAGGCTAAAGTGAGGGTTTATACGGTGGCAGTCTGCAACTAAATCGTTAACTAAATCGGCAATAAGCGCGTTATGAATTACGGTATATCCTTGGCGTTCTATATCATCTAAATAGACATCAGGACCAAAAAGTGTGTTCATTCACATCAGCTGTTTAAAAAAGGTGCGACAGTGTAGCCGAAAAGCTGTTAAAAGCTACTGTTTATTGTGCCGCACTTTTTGAAACATCAGATTAGCTAAATGCAGCACCCGCTTTTTTTATAAGCGATAGTAAATGCTCTACATGTTCAGTAATCGACGTCTGTTGGCTTGTTTGTACAACGAGTTGTTCGTGGTTTAAACCTTTATTTGTTTTAAGTTGTACTAATTCAGAATTCTCTGCGATTGCATTAGCATGTTCAATGCTTGCAATAGCAAAATGATCTGATTTAACTACACCTGCCATTACTTGCTCAATACTGCCCACTTTAATACTTGATGATTTATTTAAAGAATCAATTGCTTCATTAAGCATATTTTGTACTTGTTTAGACTCAGAGAAACAGCCAAACATCGGGTAGCTATCAAGGTTTTGTTTACTTATATCGTTTTTATGGGCAAGAGGGTGGTTTTTTGAAACAAATAACACAAGCTGATCAGGTAAGTGAATGTCACTGCCAATACTATTAATAGCTTGAGAGTATACGCTAATGTCTATTTCACCTTGTTGGAGTTTGCGTGTTAGCTCTTGCTGATCTTGTAGCTGCATCTCAATTTTTATATGAGGGTATTGAGCTAAAAACTGTCCACAAGAAATAGGTACTATGCTGCTTGCCTTATTGGTATACCCAATAACGAGCTTTTCATTGGCATTACCGTTTACTGATTGAAAAATCCGCTTTTTCGTTAGCTCAAGTTCCGATAGGGTCGTTTTAGCATATTCTAGAAAAAGCTCGCCTTCTGGCGTTAATTTAACAGAGCGTGTTGAGCGTTTTACTAACTCATATCCCATTTCATCTTCAAGTGTTTGAATGCCGCGCGTTAGCGCTGAAGTACTAATTTGGGTTTGTTCAGCAGCTTGTCTAAAATGACGTAATATACCAAGTGCTACAAATTGCTCTAATTGTTCAAATCTCACTTTATAGTCCCTTTTTATAAGTAAGTCGCAGATACCACGGACATCAAATATATTAATTTTTATTCTAAAGTTTAGTAAAATTCTATATTGAAATACGGTTGCAAGTTCATACGTGTTTCCAGCAGGATACCCCCCTTTTAGTATTAATTAAAGAGAAAAGCGACCAAATAGTATTACTTTTTAAATTCATAACTAGTTGTTTATTGTATTTTATCTATGTTTTTGCAATGGGCTAGCTAAGTAAACTTATTTGTAGTCAGTAAGTTAGTTAGTATATTTGGATTAAATTGTTCTAATTAATAAAAAAGTACGCCCCAAAAAGGGGCGTTCATACAACATGATTGTGACAAATAATAGAGTGTTTTATTTATAATAAACTATTTTACAAAATTTCTATTTATTCGGCTACTTAGTGGTTTATTTTCAATGCTTTGCAGTTCTATCTCGATTGCATCACAGGAAATATGTATTTCAAATAAAGACGTTAATAACGATAAACTTAAGCAAGCTAAGCTAATGCCAAATAAAATAATTCCTGTGGCATTAAACTCAATAAATAATGCAAACATTGATAGTGTACACAGTAGAAAAGAGGCTACCCCGTACACTTGCATCGTTCTAATTAGCTTAATACGTTTACGTAAGTTAGTGATTTGAGCCACTACAACAGGCCGAATAGATTCACCTTCACGCGCATTTAGCTCCCTAATTAATTGCGCTAAAACTAAAAATCGGTTTGTATAGGCGAGTAATAGCAGCGATATGGCCGGAAAAAGTAAGCCTGGGGTTGTTAGTGTCATGTTTATTCCTTAAAAGTACAGCATGCTAATAATTTAGCGCAGGATATTGTTAACACAAAATAAATGAGGTGAATATTGCAAAATATTAATAATAACAATTCAACAGATAGCTCTTTTCAATGGGTTACAATTTATAAAGCTGAAAATACCTTGGAAGCGAATATCGTAAAAGGCTTAATACAAACTGCTGGAATAGAGTGTAAAATTAAAGGCGAGATGCTCCAAGGGGCGCTTGGAGAAATTCCATATGATCAGGCGCAAGTTAGTGTGCAGGTTTATGCGATAAAAGAGCGCCATGCGCGGCAAATATTGGTAAACTATCAACAAGTAAAACAATCCGCTCCAGATTGGGTATGCCCTAATTGTAATGAGCATAATGGATCAACATTTGATTTTTGTTGGTCGTGTGAGACGTTAAAGAATGACTAAAGCAAATAATTTTCAGCGTATTAGAGAGCTTAACTATTTACAAAAGGCCGTCTTAGCAAGTGCTTTAATAGAGCGAATGCTGCCAAATTACGGTTTATTTAGCGAAGCAACGGGGTTTGGTGATGAAACCTTATTACGTAATTCGCTTAATGTTTGTTGGGAAAAAATCTTACTGCCTAAAAGTAAAATAGATCTCGAAAAACAAGTTGAAAAAATAGAACCAAATGTTCCTGAACTTGCTGATTTTGATATGTTTGGTACTTATCCTGCTATTGATGCTGCAACGTCTTTACTTAGCTTAATGCACGGTTTAGTGGCGCAAGATGAGCAAGAGTTCATTAGTGTGAGCAAAATATCTCAAGCAACAGTGGCTCGCTTTATTGAATATCAAATGACGGTTGAAGGTGAGATTGCTGATAACACAGCAGTGAGAGAGCACCCATTAATGCAGTACGAAATTGAAGTATTAGGTGAGCTAATTGATTTTGTAGAAAATATGGGGCGTATTACCTCTGATAGCGTAAAGGCACTTAAAAAGTTTGCCCTTGAAGATGGCCAAACAAATATTGGTCTTACGTTATAAAAGAAGCAAAGTAGAATTTAAAAGGCAGGAGAAGTACAGTGCGAATTTTAGGCATTGAATCGTCATGTGATGAAACGGGTATTGCAATATATGATGACGAAAAAGGCTTGTTAGCTCATCAATTATACAGCCAAGTAAAAGTACACGCTGATTACGGCGGTGTAGTGCCGGAACTTGCATCGCGCGATCATGTTCGTAAAACATTACCACTTATAGATGCAGCATTTGCACAAGCAGGTTGTGGCCCTGAAGATTTAGACGGTATTGCTTATACTGCAGGCCCAGGTCTAGTTGGTGCATTATTGGTAGGTACGTCTATTGGTCGCTCATTAGCATACGGCTGGGATATACCTGCGGTAGCAGTACATCACATGGAAGGGCATTTGCTTGCTCCGATGCTTGAGGAAAATACCCCTGAGTTTCCGTTTATTGCATTGCTTGTATCGGGCGGTCATACCATGATGGTTAAAGTAGCAGGTATTGGACAATACGAAGTACTAGGTGAGTCAGTTGATGATGCCGCAGGCGAGGCCTTTGATAAAACGGCTAAGTTACTTGGTCTTGATTACCCCGGTGGTCCACGCTTAGCTAAAATGGCCGAACAAGGCGTAGCAAAGCGTTTTGTATTTCCTCGCCCTATGACCGACAAGCCAGGACTTGATTTTAGTTTTAGTGGTTTAAAAACAGCGGCATCAATCACGATTCGTGAAAATGACGACGACGATCAAACCAAAGCTGATATAGCGCATGCATTTCAAACGGCGGTTATTGATACGCTCGTTATTAAGTGTAAGCGTGCGCTTAAACAAACAGGTATTAAGCGTTTGGTCATCGCCGGTGGTGTGAGTGCAAATACACAGCTTCGACTGCAGCTTGAACGCGTAATGAAGGGTATGAAAGGCGAAGTGTTTTATCCGCGTACTGAATTTTGTACCGACAATGGTGCAATGATTGCTTATGCCGGAATGCAACGTTTAAAAGCAGGGCAATTTGCCACGCTTGATATGAAAACAAAACCTCGTTGGCCTATAGATAGCCTTGAGTCGATTTAATGACTCATATTTTAGATATTTTTGTTTTCATCGGTGGGTGCTTTTTTAGCACCCACTTTTGGTTCTTCCCCACTAAATAATCGAATAATATTAGTACGGTGACGAAATATAATTAACAGCGTGATAAAAGTAACGGGAAGAGTATAAAGTGGCTTTATTAGCCATGTATACAAGGGCGCTAAAGATACAGCTACAAGCGCCGCCAGTGATGAATAGCGTGTTATTGCCACTATAACTAACCAAGTACACACAAGTAAACCTGCCAATGATAAGCCAATAGGTAATAATGAGCCAAATGCCGTTGCTACGGCTTTACCGCCTTTGAAGCTAAAAAACAGTGGGTACATATGGCCTAAACAAGCAGCTACTGCGACTAAACCAAGCTCTAAAGGTTCAACTTCTAAAAAATAAGCCCCCCATACCGGAATAGTGCCTTTTAAAATATCAAACACTAGAACCAAGCAAGCCGGAAATGCTCCGCCTAATCTATAAACATTTGTAGCTCCTGGGTTATTAGAACCACTATTACGAGGGTCTGGGAGTTTGAACAACCGCGACACTAAAATAGCCGACGAAATCGACCCAAGTAAATAAGCTAAAACAAACATTATAGTGGCTAACACGCGCTTCCTTATTTTTTAATTGCTATACCAATTGATAGTGCTTTTAGGCTATTATTGGCAGCAAAATTTATCGTAAAAATTATTAACAGGCTATTTAATAGCTAGTTTAGTTATTTTGCTATTGTAGAAGTTATTTTTACATATTTAAACACTGGCTAAACCATATACAGTATTAATTTTATTGATGCTTAGTATAGTTGCTTAGTAGTTTGTTGTTATTTGGAGTATCAATGGATAAGGTTTTTATATCTCAATTGCACGTCGACACTATTATTGGAGTGTACGACTTTGAAAAAGAAAGTAAACAGAGCCTTTATTTTGATATTGAAATGCTAAGCGATATTAAGCCTGCAGCTGAAAATGACGATATTAATTTAGCACTCGATTACTCAAAAGTAAGTGAGCGAGTTATTGAGCACTGCACTTTAAAACCTGTAGAGTTGCTAGAAACTTTAGTTGAACAATTAGCGCATATTATTTTAAGCGAGTTTAATACTCCACAAGTTACTATAAGAGTAAGTAAACCTGCAGCAGTAGCACAAGCGCAAACTGTAGGTGTTGAAATTACACGTGTTAAGGCAATTGGTTAAATGGCTCAAATTTATATCAGCCTAGGGTCAAATATAAATAAAGCGCATTATATACAATGTGCATTAATTGCACTTAAGCAGCACTTTGAACATATTGTACACTCGTCTGTTTTTGAAAGTGAAGCAGTTGGGTTTGCTGGCAATAATTTTTATAATTCAGTCGTTGGCGCTACAACTGATATGTCGCTTGTTGATGTATGCGCTTTATTAAAACAAATAGAGCGTGATAATGGACGCACAGCGAACGATAAAAAATTTAGTCCACGAACGCTCGATTTAGATTTACTATTTTATGATGATGTAATTTGCGACTCCCCAGCGCAATTACCACGAGATGAAATAACTAAAAACGCATTTGTATTACAACCTCTTAGCGAGGTTGCCCCAGATTTCTATCATCCTGTAGCTAAACAAACGATTGCGCAGTTATGGAATGAATATAATAACCCTCAACAAAAGCTATGGAAGGTGGAGTTTTCTAACCCATGAGTATCATCGAAATAATTATTTTAGCCCTCATACAGGGATTTACTGAGTTTTTACCAATATCTAGTTCTGCGCACTTAATTCTCCCATCGCAAATTTTAGGCTGGGAAGATCAAGGGCTTGCGTTTGACGTGGCAGTCCATGTTGGTACTTTAATTGCCGTTGTTATTTATTTTCGTAAAGAGGTCGTCGACATACTCAGTGCGTGGTTTAAATCCTTTGGAACACAGGGTACTAGTGATGATAGTAAGCTAGGTTGGTGGATAATTTTAGGCACTGTGCCTGCCGCTATTTTAGGCTTACTTTTAAAAGACTTTATAGAGTTGTACCTACGAAGCGCTTGGGTAATTGCTACTACCACAATTGTGTTTGGTTTATTGCTTTGGTACGCGGATGCAAAAGGTAAGCAAATTAAAACTATTTATCAGCTTAATTGGAAAACAGCACTTATTATTGGATTTGCACAAGCTGTTGCAATGATCCCGGGAACTTCTCGCTCAGGTATCACGATGACTGCTGGTTTAATGCTTGGAATGAATAAGCAAAGCGCAGCGCGTTTTTCGTTCTTACTGGCAATTCCAATTATTTCTATGATGGGGCTTTATTATACTGCAGAGCTTGCTTTGGGTGACCATGTGGTTGATTGGAATACATTATTACTAGGTGTGGTGCTATCGTTCTTATCGGCTTATGCATGTATATTTATGTTTTTAAAAGTAATAGAGCGAATGGGCATGTTGCCATTTGTGATATATCGTTTATTGCTCGGTATAGGTTTGATAGTATTTTTAATGATGTAGCAAATAATGACTAATAAAAAAGCCTTCTAATTAAGAAGGCTTTTTTATTATCAAGTGGTCATTTTGGCACGAGTGAAGTGCTTACTCGCAATGGTAACTAAGCACGAATTTTGGCATTATAGCGCCATTAAACTTTGCATAGCTGTAAAGTGAGCATACGATTTAAGGAAAGTATATGCATATACATATTTTGGGCATTTGTGGCACGTTTATGGGTGGCATTGCAGCCATTGCTAAGTCATTAGGTCATAAAGTAACGGGTTCTGATCAGAACGTATACCCACCAATGAGTACGCAACTTGAAGAGCTTGGCATTGAACTGACTCAAGGCTACGCGGTATCTCAGTTAGAGCCAAAGCCAGATATGGTCGTTATTGGTAATGCAATGAGCCGGGGTAACCCATGTGTTGAATATGTGCTTGATAAAGGCCTGCCTTATACTTCAGGCCCTGAGTGGCTTAAGCATAACTTACTGCAAGATTCTTGGGTGCTTGCGGTTGCTGGTACGCATGGTAAAACAACCACAGCAAGTATGCTTGCGTGGGTGTTAGAGTACGCAGGTTTGAAACCAGGGTTTTTAATTGGCGGCATAGTGCAAAATTTTGGTGTATCGGCAAAAGTGGGTGGAACGCCATTTTTTGTTATTGAAGCCGATGAATACGACACTGCTTTTTTTGATAAGCGCAGTAAGTTTGTGCATTACCTCCCGCGTACACTTATCTTAAATAATCTTGAATTCGATCACGCTGATATTTTTGAAGATTTAAACGCAATAAAAAAACAATTCCATCACTTAATGCGTACATTACCTCAAAGCGGCAAGGTAATTTGGCCAAAGCAAGACGTAGCGCTTAATGATGTAATAGCACAAGGGCTTTGGAGCGAAAGCGAAACGCTAGGCGATGATTGGAGCTATGAATTAATAAAAGCCGATGGAAGTGAGTTTAATGTATTACTTAATGGCGAAAAGCAGGGCACTGTCTGTTGGCAAGCAATAGGCGAGCATAACGTTAAAAATGCGATTATGACTATCGCAGCAGCGCGCCATGTGGGTATAGCCATTGATCATAGTATTGATGCGTTAGGAGAGTTTATTAGCCCTAAAAGGCGTATGGAGCTAAAGGCGGATATAAATAATATTAAAGTGTATGACGACTTTGCGCATCACCCAACAGCAATTAAAACTACGCTTGCAGGATTGCGCGCAAAAGTAGGCGATGAAAAAATTATCGCTATTTTAGAGCCGCGCTCAAACACCATGAAAATGGGCGTGCACCAATATACATTATTAGATTCATTACGTGATGCTGACAACGTACTCCTTTTTGAACCAGAGAATCTAAATTGGTCGCTAAAAGAGCAAGCAGATAAAGCAGGCATGCAGTGCTTTAACAGCACACAAACAATTATTGATACAGTGCTTGAAAATATTGAGCCTAATCAACATATTTTAATTATGAGCAATGGCGGTTTTAATGGCCTTCATCAACACCTTGTTGATGGCTTAGCTGATAAATACAGCGGAGAATAGTGTGCAATTTAAAGATAGAATTACGCTCGCTTTTAGTGGTGCATCGGGTGCGCCTTATGGGCTTAGGTTACTTGAAGTATTACTAGAGCAGCAATTTCAGGTCTACGTTCTCATTTCAAGTGCAGCACGCGTGGTGCTTGATACAGAATCAAATATTAAGCTCTCTGGTAATGAAGATAAAGCCACAGAGCAGTTAAGTACGCTGTTTAATGCCAAACCTGAACAGCTAAAAGTATACGGTAAAGATAACTGGTTTAGCCCAGTAGCTTCGGGCTCTGCTGCTCCTAAAAAAATGGTAGTATGCCCATGTAGTGCCGGGTCGGTTTCTGCAATTGCAGTGGGGGCGTCTGATAATTTATTAGAGCGCGCCGCTGATGTGGTAATTAAAGAACGCGGACAGCTCATTTTAGTGCCTCGCGAAACACCATTTAACGAAATTCATTTAGAAAACATGCTTAAGTTATCTCGTTTAGGGGTAACAATTATGCCAGCCGCACCTGGTTTTTATCATAAGCCACAAAGTATCGAAGACTTAGTTGATTTTATGGTGGCGAGAATTTTAGATCATTTAAATATTGAGCATAACCTAACAAAACGTTGGGGTTATGGTGAGGGTAAGTAATGAATAAGCAAAATATTGCTTTAAATATAGAAGGCCTTACCAAGGTTTATAAAAATGGTGTTGAGGCTATTAAAGGCGTTGATTTACAAGTTGAAGAGGGCGATTTTTTCGCTTTGCTTGGTCCAAATGGAGCCGGTAAATCAACTACTATTGGTGTTATTTCGTCACTTGTTAATAAAACAAAAGGCAAAGTAGAAGTATTTGGCTGTGATATTGATACTGATTTAGAAGCTGCAAAAGCGCATTTAGGCTTAGTGCCGCAAGAATTTAATTTTAGCCAGTTTGAAACGCTTAGCCAAATACTGGTTAACCAAGCCGGTTATTATGGTGTGCCACGTGGTGAAGCCCATAAACGTGCTGATAAATACCTAGCACAGCTGGGTTTATTAGAGAAAAAAGACAAGCAAGCTCGTACGCTTTCAGGCGGAATGAAACGCCGTTTAATGATTGCACGCGCCCTTATGCACGAGCCAAAATTACTTATACTTGATGAGCCAACAGCGGGTGTAGACATAGAGCTTCGTCGTTCAATGTGGGATTTTTTACGCCAAATAAATGAGCAAGGCGTTACTATTATTTTGACCACACACTACCTTGAAGAAGCTGAGTTACTGTGTAAAAACATAGCGATTATTGATTCTGGTCGAATTGTTGAAAACACCACCATTAAAGCACTGCTTGCAAAACTTGATAAAGAAACCTTTATTTTAGATTTAAAAATGCCAGCAAACCCTGTCACGCTTGAAGGTTATAAGTTCACGATGACGGACGATCATACTGTTGAAGTAGAAGTCGCTAAATCACAGGGCTTAAATGCGGTATTTAGCGCATTAACAACCCAAGGAAATACAGTATTGAGTATGCGAAATAAAGCAAACAGACTAGAAGAGTTATTTGTAGGATTATTAGAGCAAGGGCGGGGCGAATAAATGTTTAAATATGGCGTAGCCTTAAAGAGTTTATGGATTAAAGAGTGTATTCGTTTTTTACGTATCTGGGTGCAAACCTTAGTGCCGCCAGCAATTACGATGAGCTTATATTTTGTTATTTTTGGTAACTTAATTGGTTCACGTATTGGTGATATGGGCGGCTTTAGTTATATGGAGTTTATTGTACCTGGCCTTATAATGATGTCGGTTATTACTAATTCCTATTCCAACGTAGCCTCTAGTTTTTATTCAACAAAATTTCAAAAAAGCATTGAAGAGCTTTTAGTTGCACCTGTGCCTAATTACATCATTGTACTGGGTTATATGGGCGGCGGTATGACGCGCGGTATTATGGTGGGCTTTATAGTTACTTGTGTATCGTTGTTATTTGTTGATATTCAAATTCATAATATTTTTGTAATTATGGCGACCGTTATTTTAACCTCAGCTGTGTTTGCTTTAGGTGGTTTAATTAATGCAATTTACGCAAATAGCTTTGACGATATAAGCATTATTCCCACCTTTATACTAACGCCATTAACTTACTTAGGCGGTGTATTTTATTCAATAACGTTATTGCCAGAATTTTGGCAAAACGTATCGCAAATAAATCCTATTATTTACATGGTAAATGCATTTCGCTATGGCTTTTTAGGTGTGTCGGATGTTGATTTAAGTGTAGCGCTAGGTGTTATTTTGGTGTTTATTACGGTGTTATTTACTTTAGCGCTAACTTTAATTAAAAAAGGTGTGGGGCTAAGACACTAATGAGTGATGCAAATTCACGTAGTATTGTATCTAATCAAGCGGGTATTCACGAAAAGCTTGATGAAATAGTAAATAAGCACTTAGATGCTGAATTTAAAAAGCCAATAGCAGCGCATACGCAAACTGCATTTGACGAGGTTAATGCTAAAGTACAAGCCTTTAGTGGCCCGCTTATTTTGGACTCGTGTTGTGGCGTGGGTGAAAGCTCAGCTAACTTAGCTAAGCGCCACCCTGATGCACTTATAGTTGGAATTGATAAATCTTCGCACCGATTAGATAAGCATGATGTTGAATATAAGCAAACCGACAGTGGTCAGTACATCTTAGTGCAAGCAGATTTAAATGACTTTTGGCGTTTAGCGGTAGCCGCCAATTGGCAACCTACGCACCATTATTTGTTGTATCCAAACCCGTGGCCTAAATCTAAGCATATTCGTAGGCGCTGGCATGGCGCAGCTATTTTTCCATTTATCGTTAAGTTAGGTGGAAAATTAGAAGTGCGCAGCAATTGGGATATTTACGTTAAGGAGTTTGCTCGGGCGCTTGAATTAACAGGCAACCCTTGCGATGTAACACTTTATGAGTCAGACGATGCAATTACGCCTTTTGAGCGTAAATACTGGGCCAGTGGCCAGCAAAGCCACCGACTCGTTATAAACTTACCTAGGGCGTGTTGACCTTTCGTGATTGATTTTGCAGCAGCATGTTTGGTTTTTAGGCAAGGCGGAGCCTATGTAGTGTGGTTATTCCCCATAAATAGGCGATAACGCAGCATAAAGACCAAACATGTGCTGCCCTTTGGGTTCTTTCTAGGGACGATTAACTCTTTGTTGCTCAGTTTTTACTTAGCCCACTAGGTTACAAACCTCGCGCCGCGATTTAATCGCCCCTAGATTGAACAAATTTCAATCCACAAAGATCAACACGCCCTGGTTAAAGTAAGTCAAAGTGCTAATTCTTCTGTAACCGTATTAACATGTGGCACTGGGTGGGCAAAATAGTTGCCTTGCATTAGTGTCACATTCGCCTTTTTAAGTGCGGTTACTATGGTTGTATTTTCTACCGATTCTGCCATTAATTGTAAACCAAGTTGATTAGCAAAGCTGGCTATATGCTCAATAAACAAGTAGATATCTTTGTCATTCACTATTTGCTTTATTAGTGCGCCATCTAATTTAATACCATCTACTTCAAGCTTAAGTACGTTTGATATATTTGAATAACCACTACCAAAGTCATCAATAATAACCTTAACGCCTTTTGTTTTAACCATTCCAATAAATGCTTTTACTTCAGAGAAGTTGGCAATAGCTTGGGTTTCTAAAAGCTCTAATGTGATATTACCAGGATGCGGGTAGCGCTTAAGTTCGTCCGCAATAAACTCACTTAAATTAGGGTCGAGCATATCTTGTGCTGTTATATTTAAACTCCAGCAAATATCGGTTTTTCTAAAGCGACTAACACATTGTGAAAATATAGTACGGGTAAGTATTCCGTCCATTCTTGAGCGGGTAACAACATTTAAAAATGCATCAGGTTTCAATACTTCCCCTTGTGCTGTTACCATTCGAGCTAAACATTCGTATTGAACGACCTTATTGGTATTTGTGTCAATAATGGGTTGAAAGTAAGGCACTATACGATTGTTATCAAACGCTTCTCGCACTTCTTTAGCCATTTCTACATTGTATTGATATTGCGTTTTTACATCGTGTAGCGCTTTTGAGTAGTTAACTACACTATGCCTGCCTTGTTTAGCTTGCAGCGCTGCTATATGAGCGTTTTCAAGTAGTAGCGATTTATTACCACTGGCAATACCTGCACATAGGGTTATGTAGATAAAAGGGTCAGTTAATACCGGTGTATTAAAGTTATATGTTTTTACGAGGTCGGTAAATTCGTCATTACTCATTTCCTTAGGCGCGAGTAATACTATTTTATTTGTTGCTAGTCTGTATATATGGCAATGCGTAGAGCTTCTAAGTTTAAAGTGAATAAGTAAGTTTTTCATTACCTTGTCACCCACTTCAGTGCCATAAAAACTGTTTATATCTTCTATTTCATTAACCCAAATAACGGCTAATTGCATGTGATGAGCATTACTTTTTTTAATAAAGTACTCAAGTGCAATATGATTTGAAAAACCAGTACTTGAGTCAGTTGCTAAAGACCGTTTTAGTAAATAAATATATATGGCGGCAACGAGTATCGCGATAAAAAAGAAGAAGCTAGCCATTGCAGCTGCTTTTGATACGCTTTCTTTAAGTTTCTCGTTTAAATCATAAATAGTTATATCGGCACCCGTTAAATAGGTATTGCCGTTGATTGGGTCAACGTAAGGAATAAAAATTGTTTTAAAGTGGCCCCACTGATCGCTCGATATTTCAAATACTGGCTCTGTTGAATAAAAAGCACTTATATTTGCATCGGTAGCTTCAGGGTAGAGATCTAAAAATTGAGTTACCTTGCCATTATTCTGATCGTCTTGCGTGTAGCTTGATGAGCTAAAAAGCACCTTACCGTCTTTTAAAATCATTGAATAGACATAAGCAATATCAAGTGCTTGAGCAAACTCAGAGAGTTGTTTACTTTTATCTTGATAGTAAGAAAAACTTATATTATCGCCTTGATTAACCGCACTTAAATAATCGTCACCTAAAATATGTTTAACGCTGGTGGCGGCATTAAGTAAGCGATTATCAACCGACTGCATTATTTCAGCACGCGTGGTTTGGTAAGTGTAGTAAACGTAGGTTAGCAAGCTTATTAAAAACAAGCTAAAGCCTGCCACTATCCAACTAACTTTGACTCTTCCTTCTGGCATATGTGTCCCTTTTTTGTTATCAAATTTATTATACCCAAAATAAGTAAATGCCCAATAAATAATTAGGTTTGGTAGAGTTTTAATTAGGGTTTGTTTATCTTTGCGGATTATAATTTGTTCAAACTAGGGGCGATTTAATCGCGGCGCTAGATTTGTAACCTAGTGGTCTAAGTAAAAACCGAGCAACAAAGAGTAAATAGACCCTAGGCAGAACCCTTTGGGCAGCGCCTGTTTGGCATTAATGCTACGTTATCGCCTATTTATGGGGAATAACCACACTACATAGGCGCTGCCTTGCCTAAATACCAAACAGGCTGCTGCAAATTTAACCTTGAAAGATAAATAGACCCTAAATTATCATTTTTTTGTCATCGCTTTGATTGCTTTTATAGGTTTAAACGAGACATTTTAGTTATATTGCAGTAAAGTTAGCGCAATTTTTAAAGAAACACGATTGCTCCAAATGTCCTAATAAGTAGGCGTTTTTGATGGGTAAGCGCGTGTTTTAGCTACACACACACTAGGTATTAAGATGGATCAAAAGCGTTGTGCCGTCGCCTCTAAAGAAAGCCTTAAGCGTATATTTACTGTACCTGAAGCGCCAGACTCAACTTTAAGCAAAATCGAGCTTGAAATTTCGAGTAATTTAGCAGGTTTTCTAAACGAAAATATAGCGGCAATTGAAAAACCATTACATGAAATAGAAAAAGATTTTCAATCGGCAGTGATCCCAGAAGATCCAACGTTTGTCTCTGCTTATGCCCAAGACATAATGGAGCAACTTGTTGCACATTCTGTGCATACAGCTGCGCCTAGTTTTATTGGTCACATGACCTCTGCCTTGCCGCACTTTTTATTACCGCTGTCAAAATTGATGGTAGGGCTAAATCAAAATCTAGTAAAAATAGAAACATCTAAAGCGTTTACGCCTCTTGAGCGTCAAGTGCTTGGGATGATGCATCATTTAGCTTATGGGCAAGAAGACTCATTTTATTCTAAATGGATGCACAGTGCTAAAACCTCATTAGGTGCATTTTGCTCTGGTGGTACGGTTGCTAATATTACTGCGCTTTGGATTGCGCGAAACCGCTTATTAAAACCTGATGGCGATTTTAGAGGCATAGGTGCACAAGGCTTAATTGCTGGTATGCTGCATTACGGTTATAAAGGTTTAGCAGTATTAATATCAGAACGCGGACATTACTCATTAGGTAAATCGGTTGATTTACTCGGCATTGGTCGCGATAACTTAATTGGTATTAAAACCTGTGAAAATAATAAAGTTGATGTAGGAGCGATGCGTGAAAAAGCACGTGAGCTTGAAGCGCAAGGCATTAAAGTAATGGCGATTATTGGGGTCGCGGGAACAACCGAGACCGGTAATATTGACCCACTTGATGAAATGGCCGACTTAGCACAAGACATTAACTGCCATTTTCATGTAGATGCAGCATGGGGGGGAGCGACCCTTTTATCGAGTACGCACCGTCCTTTACTAAAAGGGATTGAGCGAGCAGATTCAATTACCATCGATGCACATAAACAAATGTATGTACCAATGGGAGCGGGTTTAGTTTTATTTAAAGACCCCGCTGCAACTGATGCAATAGAACATCACGCTGAGTACATATTACGTAAAGGTTCAAAAGACTTAGGTAGCCACACGCTTGAAGGCAGCCGACCTGGTATGGCAATGTTAGTACATGCTTGCTTACGTGTTATTGGTCGTAAAGGTTACGAAATGCTGATTGATCGAAGCATCAAAAAAGCACATTACTTTGCTGATTTAATTAAGGCTGATGAAGACTTTGAGCTTATTTCGGAGCCTGAGTTGTGCTTATTAACGTATCGTTATGTACCTAAGCAAATTAAACAAGCAATAGCCGATGCAGATGCTGCAACTCGGTTAGATATTTTTGCTTCACTGAACCGTTTTACTGCCAGTATGCAAAAGCGTCAACGCGAGTCTGGTCGCTCATTTGTATCACGTACACGCTTAACGCCTTCTAAATACGACAATCAACCAACGGTTGTATTTAGAGTGGTTCTTGCTAACCCGCTTACCTCAGGCGCTATTTTAAAAGAGATATTAGCTGAGCAAAAAGAGTTGGCTGCAACAGATCCGGTATTCAAAAAATACTTGAGAAAGTATATGTAATCTAAATACAAAAAAGGGTCCATAAGGACCCTTTTTTAATATCAAAGAATGGTTAATGTAAAATACGTGCTCTAATTGTACCCTCAACAGCGCTCAGTTCTTTAAGTGCTACTTCAGATTGATCTGTATCAACATCAATAACTACATAACCAATAGATGCGTCTGTTTGTAGGTATTGCGCAGCAATATTAATACCGTGCTGTGCAAACGCTTGGTTAATTTGCGTTAGTACACCTGGGCGGTTGTGGTGTACGTGTAATAAACGGCTACGATTAGCAAGCTCAGGTAGCGATACTTCAGGGAAGTTAACCGCAGTAATAGTTGAGCCATTATCTGAATATTTAGCCAATTTACCCGCTACTTCAATACCAATGTTTTCTTGCGCTTCTTGTGTAGAACCACCAATGTGCGGCGTTAAAATAACATTGTCGAATTGGCGCAGTGGCGATACAAATTCTTCATCGTTAGATTTTGGCTCAGTAGGGAACACATCGATTGCTGCACCACTTAGTTTTTTCTCTGTAAGCGCTTCTGCAAGAGCATCAATATCAACAACAGTTCCGCGTGATGCATTGATCAAAATAGACCCCTGCTTCATAACTGCAAGTTCTGCTGTACCAATAAGGTTTTTAGTTTGCGGTGTTTCTGGTACATGTAAGCTAATAATATCAGAGCGTTGTAACAGCTGAGTAAGGTTATGAACTTGTGTTGCATTGCCCAGTGATAACTTATCTTCGATATCGTAAAACTCCACGTTCATACCGATATTTTCAGCCATAATACCTAGCTGAGTACCAATGTGACCGTAGCCAATAATACCTAATGTTTTACCACGTGCTTCAAACGAACCATTTGCTGTTTTTAACCAGCCACCACGATGAGCCGCTGCATTACGCTCTGGAATACCACGTAATAAAAGTAGAATTTCGCCAAGTACAAGTTCAGCAACTGAACGAGTATTAGAAAATGGAGCGTTAAATACAGCAATACCACGTTCGCGTGCTGCATCTAAATCAACTTGGTTTGTACCAATACAAAAACAACCAATAGCAACTAGCTTTTCAGCTGAGTCTAATACAGCTTGGTTAATATGAGTACGAGAACGAAGTCCTACAAAGTGAACATCTTTAATGCGCTCTTTAAGCTCGTCCTCAGGTAAGGATGTTTTAACGTAGTCGATATTGCTGTAACCGTTACGTTTTAGCGTTTCAACAGCGCTTTGGTGAACACCTTCAAGCAAGAGAATTTTAATTTTGTCTTTTGCTAACGATACCTTACTCATAACCTCATCCTATTTAATTTGTGGCCCATTTTTGGTACCGATAATCACTTTATCAGCACCTCGCATCGCAAATAGGCCGTTGGTAACTACGCCAACAATTGAATTGATTTGTGTTTCAAGTTGTTTGGCATTGGTAATTTTTAAGTTAAATACATCTAATATAACGTTACCATTATCGGTAACTACGCCTTGGCGATAAACAGGGTCACCACCAAGTTTTAATAATTCTCGTGCAACGTAGCTGCGCGCCATTGGAATAACTTCTACCGGAAGCGGGAAGTCGCCCAATGTATCTACCAGCTTTGTGTCATCAACAATACACACAAACTGTTTTGCAACTGCTGCTACTATTTTTTCACGTGTTAGCGCTGCGCCGCCGCCTTTAATCATTTCGTTTTGAGCGTTTATTTCGTCAGCGCCGTCAACGTATACATCTAAAGCATCAACGTTATTAAGTTCAAACACTTCAATACCTAACGCTTCCAAACGTGCAGTTGACGCTTCTGAGCTTGATACAGCGCCTACAATAGTGTCCTTTACTGAGCCAAGGGCATCAATAAAGTGATTAACAGTAGAGCCTGTACCGACACCTACAATAGTGTTTTCTTTTACAAACTCGAGTGCTGCCCAAGCAGCTGCTTTTTTTAATTCGTCTTGTGTCATTGCTTTGTGCTCATGTATGTCAGAAATATGCGGTTAGTAACCAAAATTAAATGTTACCAACAGTATGTTTTATCTGGGGTGATAATGGTTTCAAGTGGTACGTCCCATGACTCGATTGGTAGAGCATCAGCTTTTTGGCATTCATGTGCAAGGCCAATTAGTTGTGGTTTTTGCCAATTTTGTTCGTGTAAACGCGCCAATGTCCGGTCGTAAAACCCACCTCCCATTCCTAGGCGATTACCTTGTTTATCAAATGCCACTAATGGCATAAGGAGGTAATCAAGCGCTGGTAATGGGCATATTTGAGAGCAGTTCAGCTTAGGCTCCAAGATACCATAGCGATTTGCCCTCATGGGTGAGTTTTTCTCATAGCGCTGAAATAGTAAATTAGCGCCATTGAATGGGTGTATTATAGGTAGATAAACAGCATGGTTTAAGTTCCATAATTCTTTAATTAACAATGAAGTGTCTAGTTCTCCGTCGTTACTTAAATAAATGGCAATATGCTTTGAATTCGTTGTATTTTCGCTTTTTAAGTGTTGAATAAAATTCATTTTTAGCGATTGCGCAGCAATTATTTGCTGATTATTTGACAAGTTTTTACGGGTGTTACGAATTTCAGCTCTTATTTGTGCGCGTTTATTGCTCATTAAACTAATTAGCCATTTTTAAAAAGAGAATAAATCGGGAAAAATTAAAAAAACAGCCAGTACGACTAGCAAAATGGTGGCAGTTGCAATCAATGAATATAAAAGTAAGTTACTGCGTTTTTTAGGAGTAGCTAAATCCTCATCTAGCATTAGGTCGTCATTTTGCCATTCGTCTACACTTTCGTCTGGTGTATTTAATTGAGCTTCAGGAAGGCGTTGCTCTAGCTCATCTAGCTTTTCTTCAAGGCGTATTAAGCTGCTAGTGATGTAATCAAGTGCATCAAAAATACGTTCATCACGTTGGTTGTTATTTGCAGCTGCGGGGGAGCTATTTTGAATCGCATTTGAAACAGCTTGCAGCTTACTTTTAATACCTAGGCTTGCTAATAACTTAGTCTGTTTTAACGCTTTGTCTTTATCGCTTGGCGCAAACAGCGGCTTACCTTTAAAAAAAAGAGCTACTTTTTCATCTGACGTTTTTAATTTTGCAGCTAAGTTTGCGCACGCTGTTTTTATGTCAACGTTATCGGCAAGTCCTGCAAATATAACGCGAAAGTTATCGGCCATTTAACTATCCCTAAAGCTTTTATAATGAAATGAGTATATACCTAAAGTACAAAAGAATTCGAGGTTGATTTTATAGTTATTTTGTAGACGTACTACAAACAATGTAACTGATAAGTTTTAGATACAAAAACGGCCCTATTAAGGGCCGTTTTTAATTTACTTCAACACTTTTAGCTTAAAGGCCAGCAGCTGCACGAAGTGCATCAGCTTTATCTGTACGTTCCCAAGGGAATTCGTCACGACCAAAGTGGCCGTAAGCCGCTGTAGGAAGGTAGATAGGGCGCTCTAAATCAAGCATTTGAATTAAGCCGTAAGGGCGCAGGTCAAAGTGTTCACGAATAAGCTCGATTAAACGGCTTTCTTCTAACTTGCTTGTACCAAACGTTTCAACGCTGATAGATGTAGGCTCTGCAACACCGATTGCGTAAGAAACTTGTAATTCACATTTATCAGCAAGGCCAGCCGCAACTACGTTTTTAGCAACGTAACGTGCAGCGTATGCAGCTGAGCGGTCAACTTTTGATGGATCTTTACCAGAGAAAGCACCACCACCGTGACGAGCCATACCACCGTATGTATCAACGATGATTTTACGACCTGTTAAACCGCAATCGCCCATTGGTCCGCCAATTACAAAGCGACCCGTTGGGTTAATGAAAAATTTAGTCGCGCTTGTAATAAGCTCTGCAGGAAGTACCGGCTTGATGATAGTCTCCATCACCGCTTCTACTAAATCTTTTTGCGAAATGTCTTCGCTGTGCTGAGTAGATAGTACTACTGCATCAATACCTACTGGCTTACCATTTTCGTATGCAAAAGTAACTTGAGATTTTGCATCTGGACGTAACCAGTTAAGCTCGCCGCTTTTACGTACTTGCGCTTGGCGCTGTACTAAACGGTGTGAGTAAGTAATTGGCGCAGGCATTAGTACTTCTGTTTCGTTACATGCGTAACCAAACATAAGACCTTGGTCGCCAGCACCTTGTTCTTCTGGGCTAGTACGGTCAACACCTTGGTTAATGTCAGGAGACTGTTTACCAATAGTGTTTAAAATTGCACATGAATCTGCATCGAAACCCATGTCTGAATGCGTGTAGCCAATTTCACGTACTGTTTTACGTGTAATTTCTTCAATATCAACCCATGCGCTAGTAGTGATTTCACCACCAACCATAACCATACCTGTTTTTACGTAAGTTTCGCACGCAACACGGGCATGAGAGTCTTGCTCTAGGATAGCATCAAGTACCGCATCAGAGATTTGATCGGCGATTTTATCCGGATGACCTTCAGAAACTGATTCAGAAGTAAATAAATGTTTTGCCATTGTATTTCTGCTCACAAATATTGCGCTTCACAAACGTCGGTATTAGCGCTAAAAAATTAAGGGGCGTATTTTATCGAAAACAAAACACCTTGCATAGTGTTTTTACGCCTAGACGTCTAAATAAAATTACTAATAACTTTTTGGTCTTAAAAAATATTCATAATGCCTCACTTTTATAGGGTTTTTAATTGCACACAGCCCCCACAATAAGTAAGAATGGTCGATATAAACAAACCCAAGTTACTTGGGTGCATAAACAAACACATAAATACCCGCGCAAATACACATAAAGGTAGGAGAATTCATGCCATCTCGCAAAGAACTTGCAAATGCTATTCGCGTCTTGTCAATGGACGCAGTACAAAAGGCCAAATCTGGTCACCCTGGAGCCCCTATGGGCATGGCTGATATCGCAGAAGTATTATGGCGCGATTATCTAAAACACAACCCAACAAATCCAGAGTGGGCTGACCGTGACAGATTTATTCTTTCAAACGGCCACGGTTCAATGCTTATCTATTCTCTATTGCATCTAAGTGGTTACGACTTACCACTGGACGAAATTAAAAACTTCCGTCAAATGCATTCTAAAACACCAGGTCACCCTGAATATGGCTATGCACCAGGAATCGAAACTACTACGGGTCCATTAGGTCAAGGGATCACAAATGCCGTAGGTATGGCAATTGCTGAAAAAGCGCTAGCTGCGCAGTTTAACCGTGAAGGTCACGATATTGTTGATCACTTTACCTATGCATTTATGGGCGATGGCTGCCTTATGGAAGGTATTTCTCATGAAGCTGGTTCACTTGCAGGCACATTAGGTCTGGGTAAACTTGTTGCATTTTGGGATGACAACGGCATTTCAATCGATGGTGAAGTAGAAGGTTGGTTTACAGATGACACGCCAGCTCGCTTTAAAGCATACGGTTGGCATGTAATTAGTGGTGTTGATGGCCACGACAGCGATGCTATAAGTGCTGCAATTGCAGAAGCTAAAAGTGTTACCGATAAACCATCACTAATTTGTTGTAAAACAATTATTGGTTACGGCTCACCTAATAAATCTGGTAGCCACGATTGTCACGGTGCACCACTAGGTGATGACGAAATAAAAGCGTCTCGCGAATTCTTAGGTTGGACTGGCGATGCGTTCGAAATTCCTGATGATATTTACGCACAATGGGATAGCAAAGAAAAAGGTCAACAGCTTGAATCAAGCTGGGACGAAAAATTTGCAGCATACGCAAAAGCATACCCAGAGCTTGCAGCTGAATATAAGCGTCGTATTAATAACGAACTGCCTGGCGATTGGGCTGAAAAATCTCAAGCGTACATTGAGCAATTACAAGCAAACCCTGCAAACCCAGCGTCTCGTAAAGCATCGCAAAATGCATTAAACGCATTTGGTCCGTTATTACCAGAATTTATGGGTGGCTCAGCCGATTTAGCAGGCTCAAACTTAACAATTTGGGATGGCTCTAAAGGTTTAACACACGACGATGCAAGCGGTAACTACATTTACTACGGTGTACGTGAGTTTGGTATGTCGGCAATTATGAATGGTATTGCCCTTCATAAAGGCTTTATTCCTTACGGTGCTACGTTCTTAATGTTTGTTGAATATGCAAAAAATGCCGTACGTATGGCTGCATTAATGAAGCAACCAAGCATTTTTGTATACACGCACGATTCAATCGGTTTAGGTGAAGATGGTCCAACTCACCAACCAGTAGAGCAAATTGCAAGCATGCGTTTAACGCCTAACTTATACAACTGGCGCCCATGTGACCAAGTTGAGTCGGCAATTGCATGGCAACAAGCTATTGAGCGTAAAGACGGCCCTACATCGCTAATCTTTACTCGCCAAGGTCTTGAGCAACAAGCGCGTGACGCACAGCAATTAGCAGACGTTAAAAAGGGTGGTTACATCCTTAGCTGTGACGGCAACCCTGAGATTATTTTCATTGCAACGGGTTCTGAAGTGCAACTAGCACAAGATTCAGCAACTGAGCTACGCAGCCAAGGTAAAAAGGTACGTGTTGTTTCTATGCCATGTACTGATGCCTTTGAAGATCAAAGCGCAGAGTACAAAGAAAGCGTATTACCGGCATCTGTTTCACGCCGCGTAGCAGTAGAAGCAGGTATTGCTGACTACTGGTACAAGTACGTAGGTCTAAATGGCGCAGTAGTAGGTATGACTACCTTTGGTGAGTCAGCACCTGCTGGTGAGCTGTTTGAGCACTTTGGTTTTACAGTGGCAAACATTGTAAGCAAAGCAAACGAGCTTTTTTAATCGCTTTGATTAAATAAAGTAAGTAATTGAAAAACCCGCACATGTTGCGGGTTTTTTTATGCCCTTACATGAAGCAACTTCACCTTGATCAATGCAGCTTTCCTTGCAAGAAAGTAAGCTATCAGGCAAGGTAGTGCGATAAAATTTATAAATAAAAATCTTAAATTAATAGCAGGAGCTAAAAATGCCAAAGTTCGATAACGTAAGTGTAGTAAAAAAAGCCAATGTATATTTTGACGGAAAAGTGTCGAGCCGTACCGTTATTTTAGGTGATGGCGAAGCGAAAACGTTAGGCTTTATGCAACCTGGTGAGTTTGTTTTTGATACAAACCAAAAAGAGTGCATGGAGCTTTTAGCTGGCCAATGGGATATTTTATTACCAGGTGCAAGTGAGTGGAAAACATTTAACGCGGGTGAATCGTTTAATGTTGATGCAAATGTAAGCTTTAAAGTAAAAGTATCTGATTTTGCTGACTACTGTTGTTCGTACACAGATTAACCAATCTTAGTTTAAGTTAAGTAGACGTCTGAAAGCCCATGCACTATGGGCTTTGCATAAACTTTGCACAACGCATGATTTAAATCACCAAAAACCGCAAATAAACCTCAAATATCTCTCTTTTTTCCTTGTGTTAATCTAAATAGCCCCCAATACTATTTATGAGGTAACAAATAAAAGGATACCCTATGAAAATTAATCTTTCTGGTCACCATGTTGAAGTTACTGACTCTATTAGAGAGCACATCAACGAAAAATTTTCAAAAATCGAGAGCCACTTTCCATCGCTTATTGCACTCGATATTATTTTGTCTAAAGAGCATCATAAAATCCAAGCTGAAATTAGCACTAATTACGAAGGCACGCGCATATCGGTAAAAGGGGAAAACGAAGTTATGTACCCAGCCATTGCAAGCGCAGCTAAAAAACTCGATGCGGCACTAAAACATCGAAAAGGGCAGATAAAAGCAAACTTACACGAAAAGCCTGTTAGCACTACACCTGAAATCGCACACGAGATCATCCAAGAGATGGATCTTAAATAAAATTTAGTTCCAAAGTATTGTAAAAAAGAGCCGTATGGCTCTTTTTTATTGCCTGTAATTTAGGTAAGTTATGCGTTCTTGCAGTTTATTAATTAAAAAAATTAATAAAAAGAACACACAACACACATATTTTGAGAAATTAATGCACACAACAAAAGCAGTATGGAAGTCTCGACTAGGTGCGCTTGGGCCTGGAATACTCATGGCAACAGCCGCTATTGGCGGATCTCACCTAGTTGCCTCTACGCAAGCTGGAGCAATATTTGGCTGGCAACTATTTTGGCTAATCCTCGTTGTTAATGTTTTAAAATATCCATTTTTTCGCTTTGGTATGGAATACACACTCGCCACTAAAAATAGCCTAGTGGAGGGCTACAAAAGCAAAGGCCCGTTTTATTTTTACAGTTTTATTGGCTTAAACATTGTTGCCGCTGTTGTTAATACCGCCGGCGTATTACTGCTTACCGCAAGCTTACTACATTACGCGCTGCCCGTGGTTATTGAAGTAACCTTGCTTTGTTGGATGCTACTGGGTGTATGTTTAGTTATATTGCTACTTGGACACTTTAAAGCGCTAGATAACGTTGCCAAAGGCATTATGGGGCTGCTTACGCTCGCTACTTTGATTGCCCTTGCCATTGCATTTAGTAACGGCCCAATGGCACCTGCTGATTATGTGGGACCTTCACCTTATGAACTTGCCATGCTTAGCTTTATGGTGGCTTTAATGGGCTGGATGCCAGCCCCTATCGAAATATCTGCATTAAGTTCTTTATGGCTAAAAGAAAAACAAGCCCAGCAAACAGTTTCTAAAAGCCAAGGCTTGTTCGATTTTAACGTAGGTTACTGGCTTACAGCTGGCTTAGCCTTGGTATTTTTTAGTTTAGGTGTATTAGTGCAATACGGCCAAACCAGTAGTATAGAACTCGGCGGTGTCGCGTTTGCCAAGCAGCTTATAGATATGTACGCACTCACAATAGGCGAGTGGGCAAGGCCGCTTGTATCAGCAATCGCTTTTTTATGTATGTTTGGCACTACACTTACCGTGCTTGATGGCTACGCCCGTACGCTTAACGAATCCCATAAACTACTTGGCTTTGGGCAATCAAAACACAGCTTAAATATTTGGTTAATACTACAAGCCCTTGCCGGTATGGCCGTTATTTTATTTTTTAAATCAGCCCTTGGCCCCATGCTTACCTTTGCAATGACACTTTCATTTGTAACAACGCCTGTTTTTGCATGGCTTAACTTTAGCCTTGTGCGCTCAGAGCCTGCTATAAAACACAGCGTGCTATTACGTAGTTTAACGTGGTTAGGGCTAGTGTATTTAGTAGGCTTTGCTGTTGCGTTTGTAGTATGGAAACTAGCAGCCTAAATAGAGCCACTTACTTTAGGGTTTTAATTAAAGCCCTAAAGCTTAAAGTTTAAATGAGGTATAAATGGATATTAGAACAGGTGAGCTTTCAAACCCACACGTTATAGAGCTACTACAAGCACACCATAACGATATGCTAAAACACTCACCCGTTGAGAGCGTACATGCACTAGATGTGAGCAAACTCACTCAGCCCGATATAACTTTTTATAGCTTATGGATTGATAATAATTTAGCGGGTGTTAGCGCATTAAAAGCGCTCAGTGCCACTCATGGCGAAATTAAATCAATGCGCACATCAAGCAGCTATTTACGCCAAGGCATAGCCGCTAAGTTACTCACCCATATTATTGAGCAAGCAACACTTCGTGGTTATAAAAAGCTAAGTTTAGAGACCGGCACTGCTGAAGCATTTTTACCCGCACAAAAGCTTTACACTCAATTTGGTTTTAAAGAGTGCGAACCATTTGGTTATTATGAGCTAGATCCGTACAGCTTGTTTATGAGTAAAGGGCTTTGAATAATAAGAAATATAATTAGTCTTCGTTTAGAGCCTTAAATTAAATTTTAACACAGGAATATTTATGTCATTTAAAGGAACTAAGTGGTTCTATGAGGATTCGCCTGAACAGTTTGAGTCGTTAGATGAGCTAACCGAGCACCTTCATTCTTTGTTGTCTTCACAGACTCTAGTTAGTGATGATATAGATTCCGATGGACCTGTTTTAACTGAAATAAAGCAATTAGTTAAAAGGGTTGATGGTCTTAAAATAGAGATTTATTCTAACGAACACCCTCCACCACATTTTCACGTTATTACCTCAGACTCGAAAGCTTCTTTTAGGCTTGATAATTGTGAATTAATTGAGGGTAGCTTAGCAAGCAAACAAAAAAGAAAAGTTGAATATTGGTTTAATGAAATGAACGCAAAGAAGGCATTGATTTCAGTTTGGAACAATACAAGGCCTGCAAACTGTACAGTAGGGAAGTATTATGAAATTGGTAACGAATAAGTATATCGACGTTTTATAGGTATGTAGGCGTTACTTAATTTAAATAAAATGGAAATTAATAATGAATCCATTAAAAAGACCGAAAGCAAATTTTAAAAGGAAAGTTGCAAAAGCAACAGGTATTCCAACATCAAGAACAGGTCGAGCACGTAAAGTTGATAGAATAAAGGGTTATATATTAATTGGAATAATAGTTCTTTTAATGTACATATTTAATAATTGACGCAGTTTTTTATCGATTTATCTATCAGCTACTTCATAAATAATTGATAGTACAGCCAATGCTCAACGAGTTATGACTTTTGCTAATCTAGCCTAGTTGTTACTCATTTGAGTAAACAACAATTTCATCAGAATTTGGTAATTTATAAAATCCAACATTTTTTGATTGCTTACTCATGAAATCAATAGCATATTTCATCTCTGCAATTGTTCTTACTGTAGAAAATTTATCTTTAAAACATGCTGAGAATTCGTATGTGAAAGATGTTGACTGATCATAACCTCCCAGCTCTAAAAGGTTATATTCAGTAAAGGGATCTGGTCCTAAAATTTGATGAGAGGTAACAAAAGGCACCCCAGAGTCTTGTGATTTCCAATCATTCAAACATTTAGCTTCAACATTGCTTGCTAATAAATAAATGCTTTCATTTTTTTTAGAGTCACTTATAAAGATAGTAATAAAAACCATATTTATTATAAGTGATGCAAACAAAACTAATTTTAATCTATTTCTATTATTCACTTTAACTCAGCTCTTTTATCGCTCTACTTATCCCATCTAAACTAAGGGCATACATGCGGTTGTTCATTAGCTCTTTTATAAAGCCAATTGATTGATAGTAAGGCCAGTGTTCAACGGGTTGTGGGTTGAGCCAGGCGACTTTATCAAAGTGGTTTGTTATACGTTGCAACCAGGCACTGCCGGGCTCTTCATTGTAGTGTTCTACCGAGCCGCCAGGGTAGGCTATTTCGTAAGGCCCCATAGTGGCATCGCCAACAAATATTACTTTATAGTCGCTGGTAAATTTATTAATCAGCGTCATGGTGTCAATCACGTTTGTATGTCGGCGCGCGTTGTCTTGCCAAACGTGCTCGTATAAGCAGTTATGAAAGTAGTAAAACTCTAGGTGTTTAAATTCGCTGTGGGCTGCGCTAAATAATTCTTCGCAGGTGTGGATGTAGTCATCCATTGAGCCGCCAATATCAAACAGCATCAATACTTTTACTGCATTGTGGCGTTCGGGTGCCATTTTTACATCAAGCATGCCGCCTTGTTTTGCAGTAGCGCGAATAGTCTCGTTTAAATCAAGCGTGTCGCTTGCGCCTGTGCGGGCAAACTTACGTAACTTTTTAAGGGCGAGTTTAACTGTGCGCGAACTAATTTCTCTGTCGGTGTCGAGGTTTTTGTATTCTCGTTTATCCCACACTTTTACTGCTTGGCGGTTACGATTGCCGTCTTGCCCTATACGCACACCTTCTGGGTTATAGCCGTATGCACCAAAAGGTGATGTGCCGCCAGTACCTACCCATTTATTACCGCCAGCGTGGCGTTTTTGTTGCTCTTCTAAACGCTCTTTTAAGGTTTTCATAAGCTCGTCGAGCCCGCCCATGGCTTTAAGTTGGGCTTTTTCTTCATCGCTTAGGTTTTTTTCAAACTCTTTACGTAGCCAATCTTCAGGTAAGTTGTGTTGCTGCTTTAAGCTCTCGAGCAAATCAAGGTCGGCAATACCGCTAAAGTAGTCGCTAAAGGCTTTGTCGAATCGATCAAAATGCGTTTCATCTTTTACCATTATGGTGCGAGCTAAATGGTAAAAGCCGTCTACGTCGGCAAATATAACGCCTTTTTTTAAGGCGTTTATTAAATCGAGTAGTTCTCGAAGGCTCACCGGTAAACGGTATTCACGTAATTTGAAAAAAAACTGTATTAACATGTTTGGGCCTGTTTATCTTTCGAGGTTAAATTTGCAGCAGTGTGTTTGGTATTTAGGCAAGGCAGAGCCTATGTAGTGTGGTTATTCCCCATAAATAGGCGATAACACAGCATAAATACCAAACACGCGCTGCCTGAAGGTTCGTCCTAGGGACGATTAACTCTTTGTTGCTCGGCTTTTACTTAGCCCACTAGGTTACAAACCTCGCGCCACGATTAAATCGTCCCTAGTTAGAACAAATTTTAATCCACAAAGGTCAACAGGCCCTAGCGGCTCATAAAGGCTAATTTTTCGATTAGGCTTATATCTTGCTCATTTTTAAGTAATGCGCCAAACATTGGCATTAATCCGCCTTTTTGCGCTTTGTCGTGCAGTGTTTTAGCGTCTATGTCTTCAGCCATTAAGAGCTTTAACCAGTCGAGTAATTCGCTGGTGGAAGGTTTCTTTTTAAGGCCGTTAGCTTCGCGCAGGTTAAAAAACACTTCGAGTGCTTGGCGTACTAAATCCTGTTTAACGTTAGGGTAGTGTACGTCAATAATTTGCTGCATTTCGTCGCTGCTAGGAAAATCGATATAGTGAAAAAAGCAGCGGCGTAAAAATGCGTCCGGTAATTCTTTTTCATTATTTGATGTGATGATCACAATAGGGCGCTCTTTGGCTACAATGCGCTCACCTGTTTCGTAAACATGAAACTCCATTTTATCAAGCTCAAGTAGTAAGTCGTTTGGGAACTCTATGTCGGCTTTGTCTATTTCATCAATTAAAAGCACTGGGCGTTTGCCGTTAAGCTCTGCATACGTAAATGCCTGCCACAGCTTACCTTTAACAATGTAGTTACTAATATTATGTACGCGCTCGTCACCTAATTGGCTGTCGCGCAGGCGCGAAACCGCATCGTACTCGTACAAGCCTTGCTGCGCTTTGGTGGTCGATTTTATATGCCACTGAATAAGCGTGGTGTCTAAACTTTTAGCAAGTTCTTCAGCCAGCATAGTTTTACCAGTGCCGGGTTCGCCTTTAATTAAAAGTGGTTTTTCGAGCATAATGGCAGCATTTACAGCTTGTTTAAGCGAGCTGCTAGCTATGTAATTATCGGTTGAATTAAATTGCACGAGTTAGCCTCTATCTGGTCAGAGCAGTATTGAATGTATTCATGATGCCATAGTTAATCTATTTCACCAATATAGGCAAAACGCGGTATGGTGTTGCCGTCTTTTTCTATAGTTTCGTTAAACATACTAAGTGGACGTGCCCAAATACCAAATTCACCGTAAAGAGCCTGATAAATAACAAGCTGTTCCTCGGTTTCGCTATGGGTGGCAACGTGAATAACTTTGTATTGCGGCCCTTTGTAGTGTTGGTATAAGCCTGGTTTGAGGGAAAGTGGTTTTATTGCTGTAGTCATGTTTTGATCTCTTGTATAATTTGGCTTTGCACTTTTAATGTTAACTAATTTGCCGACACTATGAACTATATTTCTTTAGATGATTACAAAAAGGCGTGGGTTTTTCGCCACAAAGATTTACCTGTATCTGATGAAGACGCAGCAAAAATAAAGCCTATGAGCGACGAGCGCGCAGCCGTACTTTGGACAACCATGGTAAGCCGTGAGTTTGATCACCCTGATTTTTTTGAAGACACCGATTGGTGTGGTCAAGAAAAAAGCTTTAGCCAAGAAGTAGATTGGCAAGATGCGTGGGAAAATGGTGATGCGCAACCTCCAGAAGCAATCTTAACGTTTTTAGATTGGGAAGCTAACACCACTGTTTATTTTTGTATGGCACGCGATAATATTATCGAAACAACATTTGATGTATTTAAACGCAATTGGCAAAACTTTATGTTTTTAGCTGATGGCAGTTTACTAATTGGTAAAAAGCGTAATACGGTTGTGCAATTTTTAGAATCAGGCAAAGCAAAATTAGGTGAAAAGCCAAGTGCTTAAATTAGTGCGCTGCGCTTAAAAAATATTCAATACTGTGTTATAAAACATTTACCTAAATATTTTTGAGTACAGCTTTTGGTCGCTAAAAATCAGTCACTTGGTGCTCAGCAGCAAGTTGAAATTTGGCAAACTGATGCACAAAAAGTGTTGTATGCACAATTGTGTAATGCGTTTTATCAGCGTGAGGTTCAGCGATTAGTTGCAGAGCCTAATGCCGATAAACTGCGCCGCCAGTTAAAAAGCCTACCTTATTATATTGAGCGAGCTGCAACGTTAGTTGCCAATGGTGACACGCCTTTTACGCTGGACGCACAAAATGGTACGTGGCTTGAAAAGCAAAAACCAACCCCACCCGATGTGAATGTTCAAGCTAATGAACTTTTTTATCAAACGTATGCCAAAGTGGGGCTTATAGTGCCCGTTATATTAAATGGCTACGATCAGGTGCGTCTTAGAATAGACAGTATCGATCAGTTAGGCGAAAATAAGCTGCATTGTAACGAGCTTGGTTGGTTTGATTTTTTAGGAAATGGGCTAGAGCAGCAAAATGCTCAGTTAATAAAGCCAAGTAAAGTGAGTTTAACGGGGGCATGTTGTGGGCACCAGTGGCAATTTTCGAAGCGTTGCATGCCACGGGTTTTATCTCTACGCGAAATGCTTTTAGCGGGTAGTATTAATTGGCGTAATTTAAAGCGCCCCTTAGCGTATTAAAGCTAAGGTATTTGGAATTTAAAATAAGGAGTGTTAAATGCGTATTTTTCAAGTTGGCTTACTGTGCTTAGCACTGTTTGTGCAATACAGATTATGGTTTGGTCATAATGGTTTACAAGACTACACACGGCTAAAAGGTGCTGTAGCGTCGCATCAAGTAACTAACGAAAAGCTCATTAAACGTAATAAAGTACTTAAAGCAGATATTGAAGACTTAAAGCTTGGCCAAGAAGGCATTGAAGAGCGTGCACGCAACGAATTGGGAATGATTAAACCGGACGAAACATTTATTCGTGTTTTACCGGGCAAACAATATGACAAATAAACAGACTATTGCAGCAATTGTACCTGCAGCGGGTGTTGGCAGTAGAATGCAGCACAATGCGCCTAAGCAATATATACAATTAGCCGGTAAAACTATTTTAGAACACACCTTAGCTAAACTTTCCCAATTATCTCAATTACGTACTATTGTTGTAGCTCTTAGCGACAGCGACCCTTATTTTGATGAACTCCCACTGCTTGATAAGCGCATTGTGCGAGCCAGTGGCGGTAAAGAGCGAGCCGATTCTGTGCTCAATAGTTTACTTTTTTTAGCGCCTAACCCGCCTACATGGGTATTGGTGCACGATGCTGCCCGTCCGCTAGTTAATATCAGTGATATAGAACGTTTGATTGATGAATGCGTAAGCGCTGATGAAGGCGGTATTTTAGCTAGCAAAGTAAAAGACACCATAAAACGTGGCCACGAGTACAGCGAACAAACTGTGCCACGAGACGACTTATGGCAAGCACTTACCCCACAGTTTTTTAAATATAATGAGCTTAAAAGTGCGCTTCAAAACGCATTAGCAAGTGGGGTAACTATTACCGATGAAGCCAGTGCAATTGAGTGGGCAGGTAAACCGGTAAAGCTTGTAGCAGGTCGCAGCGATAATATTAAAATAACCACGCCAGAGGATTTAGATTTGGCTGGGTTTTTACTACACAAACAACAAAACGAGAGTGCATTATGATACGAATTGGCCATGGTTTTGACGTACATAAATTTGGCGGCGAAGGCCCGTTAACTATTTGTGGTGAAAAAATTGATTACCCACAGGGCTTTTTAGCGCACTCAGATGGTGATGTTGCTATTCATGCATTATGCGATGCTATTTTAGGCTCGCTTGCAATGGGTGATATTGGTAAGCACTTTCCAGATACGGCAAGCGAGTATGAAAATATCGACAGCCGTATTTTACTTCGCCATGTGGTGAGCTTAGCTAAAGAGCAAGGTTATGTAATTGGCAATGGCGATGTGACTATTGTTGCACAGGCGCCAAAAATGCTGCCACATATTCAAGCTATGCGCGCTAATTTAGCCAGCGATTTAAATTGTGACCTTTCGCAAATTAACGTTAAAGCCACTACAACCGAAAAGCTAGGCTTTGAAGGGCGCAGGGAAGGTATTTCGAGCCATGCAGTGGTTATTATGAGTAAAGAGCTTGCGAGTACAACAAACGCATGAGCGATTTAAATTATTTATACGGTGCTCCGCTTTCTAAAGCTGATTTTAAAACCACTGCTGAAGACTTTATGGTTGATGAAGATCTTGGTATAGAATTTACTGGTAGTGGCGAACACGTGTGTTTGCAGGTGGTTAAAAAAGGCGAAAATACGCAATATGTTGCTAAGCTAATTGCGCAGCGTGCGGGTGTATCCCCTCGAGACGTAAGTTACGCTGGCATGAAAGATCGCCACGGTGTGTGCTCGCAGTGGTTTAGTGTGAAAGTACCGATTAAAAAGCCTATCGATTTTAGCGATTTAAATAGTGAGAGTATTTTTATTGTGTCGCAACAGCGCCACGATCGTAAATTACGTACGGGCTGCCACAAGGGTAATAAATTCACTATTACGCTTCGTAACGTGACTGAGCCGCTTGATATTTTATGCCGTATTAACGCTGTACGCGCAGGTGTACCTAACTATTTTGGCGAGCAGCGTTTTGGACATGGCGGCCATAACTTAGTAATGGCTGAAAAAATGTTTGCCGGTGAGCGTATTCGCGATAAAAAACTGCGCGGTATTATTATTTCAGCAGCGCGTTCTCATGTATTTAATCAAATAGTAAATTTACGTGTAGCCGAACATGGTTTAGCTAAAACAATGCACCGTGAAGTATTTATGCTCAGCGGCAGTAATGCATTTTTTGAAGATGCAATTAACGACGAAAACATAGAGCGATTAGCCACAGGCGATATTATGATGTCGGCACCTATGGTGGGTAAAAGTGAAAAAGGCCTAACCGAGCAAGAAAAAGTATGGCTCGAACCATATCAAACATGGTGTGATGGCTTAGGTGAGTTAGGCCTTAAAAATGAGCGCAGGATGCTGCGTTTAATTCCGCAAAACTTAACGGTTGAGACCATAGATGAAACCAGTTTAAAACTGAGTTTTGGTTTGCCAAAAGGATGTTTTGCAACTGCATTATTACGCGAGCTGGTGGATTACACAGATGCAAGTCCACGAGAGCGCAAAGAAAAGGATAATGACATAAATGAAGATACTGTTAAGTAACGATGATGGCGTAAATGCCAAAGGCATTGCGGTTTTATATCAGGCGCTTATACAAATTGCAGATGTAACCCTTGTTGCACCTGATCGCAACTGTAGTGGTGCTAGTAATTCTTTAACATTAATGAACCCGCTACGCGCAACAACGCTTGAAAATGGTTTTATGTCGGTTAATGGCACACCTACAGATTGTGTACATTTAGGTGTAAATCAGTTAGTTGATGAAAAACCCGACCTTGTTGTTGCTGGTATTAACCATGGTGCCAATTTAGGCGACGATACGCTTTATTCAGGCACTGTTGCTGCTGCAACCGAAGGTCGCCACTTAGGCTTACCTGCAATTGCAGTATCGCTTTGCTCACATAAAGGTGAGTATTTTGAAACAGCCGCTGCTGTTACCGTAAATATTATTAAAGGCTTGGCTTCGCACCCGCTTCCAAAAGATCAAATAATAAATATAAATGTGCCAGATATTCCATTAAGTGAATTAAAAGGGGTGCAAGTAACACGCCTAGGCGCTCGTCATAAAGCCGAAACCATGACCAAACAAACCGATCCTTGGGGCCGTGATATTTACTGGTATGGATCGCTGGGCACAGAAAGCGATGCAGGTGAAGGGACCGACTTTTACGCAATCAATAACGGTTATGCCTCTGTTACGCCATTAAGTGTTGATATGACAGCTAAAGATAGCTTAAAAGCAGTAGGAGACTGGTTAGCCGATTTGGAGATTAATCGTGCTCGCTAATTATTCCCGCAGTGCAAAAGCACTATCTGACTTACTAAAGCGTGAAGGTGTTGAAGATACACAAGTACTTAGTGCTATAGCTGATGTTCCACGTCATGTGTTTATAGATGATGTGCTCAAACACAAAGCCTATGAAAATACAGCGCTACCGATTGGGCAAGGGCAAACTATTTCCCAGCCTTATATAGTCGCGCGTATGACTGAGTTACTTCGCTTAGCTGGTGTGCGCAATAAAGTGCTGGAAATTGGTACTGGCTCTGGATATCAAACTGCAATATTAGCCAAAACGTTTACAAAGGTTTATTCGGTAGAGCGTATTAAAACGCTTCAGTGGCAGGCAAAACGTCGATTGCAACAACTCGATTTATATAATGTAACCATGAAGCATGGTGATGGTTGGCAAGGCTGGCAATCACAAGCACCTTTTGATGGTATTATAGTGACTGCTGCGGCCTCTAAAGTCCCGCAAGACTTACTTGCTCAGTTAGCCGATGGAGGCGTGTTATTAGCGCCCATTGGTGAGAGTGTTCAAAAATTAGTAATGGTTATCCGCGAAGGCGATAATTATAAAGAGCATGTTATTGCTCCCGTTAGATTTGTGCCGTTAGTACCTGGCGATATTGAATAGGAATTCATTTTGAAGTTGTTTACCAAGTTATATGATATGGCCCTAGTGTGGGCAAAGCACCGCCATGCGGAACGTTATTTAGCTGCAATGAGCTTTGCAGAGTCAGTTTTTTTTCCAATCCCACCTGATGTAATGCTTGCACCTATGTCGCTTGCACAACCTAAAAAAGCATGGCGTTTTGCAAGTTTTGCCACAATAGCATCGGTTATTGGTGGAGTGGTTGGTTACTTGCTTGGATTTTGGCTATTTGAACCCGTTGTTGAGCCATTGATTGCACAAATGCACTGGCAAGAAAAGTTTGATATCGCATTAAATTGGTTTAAAGATTACGGTGTTTGGGTTGTGTTTTTAGCTGGTTTTTCGCCTATACCATATAAAGTATTTACCATTGGCGCAGGTGTTTTACAAATGGCATTTTTGCCATTTTTGCTCGCATCGGCCATTGGACGTGGTGCGCGATTCTTTTTAGTTTCAGCCTTAATGAAGTGGGGCGGGGCTAAAATGGAGCGAAAATTACGTCAGTATATTGAAATACTTGGTTGGGGATTAGTGGTATTAATTGCGCTAGCTTACTTTTTATTGCGTTAAGCGTTAAAAATATCAATTTTCTAATTTTGGGGAAAAATACAATGAATAAACAGTGTTTACTGTATATAACTATATTTATTAGTATTTTTCTCTTTGGTTGCTCTTCTCGCCATGTTCCTGCACCTGTTAGTAGCTTAAATAATAATGTTAATGATTTAGGTCATACTGTTAACATTAATGGGGTTAGCTATAAAGTACAAAAAGGAGATACGCTCTACTCTATTGCCTTTAGTGCTGGGCAAGACTTTAGGGAGTTGGCAAAAAACAATTCAATTCCATCACCTTACACAATTTTCCCTGGGCAAAACATCTCCTTACTCCCTAAGCCCGAAAAAACAAAAAGGGATGTAAATTATACGAATTCGAGTAAAAAGTCTATAAAAAAATTACAAAAAAATAACAAAATTTTAAAGAAAGAGCTTGATCCCCCAAAACAACGAGAGTATGTTCAGAAACAAGCCAGTAACAAAATTAGTAATACTAAACGTTTGTCGAGCAGTAAAGTTAAGTGGTTTTGGCCTGCACAGGGCAAAATTACCAAACGCTTTTCTAATAAGGAAAACGGTTATAAAGGTTTACAGATTACTAATCGCAAAGGGGCTTCAGTCTTAGCTGCGGCACAAGGAACAGTGGTATACGCGGGTAACGCCCTTCGAGGTTATGGTAGTTTAATCATATTGAAACATAATGATGATTACCTAAGTGCTTATGCACATAACTCGAAATTACTTGTTAAAGAAAAGCAGAAAGTTAAGGCAGGACAAAAAATAGCAGAAATTGGTAATTCAGAATCTCCGGTCACCGCGCTTCGCTTTGAAATTCGCTACCGAGGGCAAGCTGTCAATCCTGCTAAATACCTACCCTAATTTTTAGGTATTGATAATTGCTCGGGAGAAGGCTTATGGCTAGCGCAGCAAAACTTGACAAACATACTACGACTGACGAAAAGTTCGATGACATCGATGTTGATGAAAGCACAGCTCTACTAGATAAAGTAGACGACGATGAAATCTTTGCTAAAGAAGAAGTAACTAAAAATCTTGACGCAACTCAACTTTATTTAGGCGAAATTGGTTTTTCTCCTTTGCTTAGTGCTGAAGAAGAAGTGTTTTTTTCTCGCAAATCACTTCGAGGGTGTGAAGCCTCACGTAAACGTATGATTGAAAGTAACTTACGTTTGGTTGTTAAAATAGCACGTCGTTACAATAATCGCGGCCTTGCTCTACTTGATTTAATTGAAGAGGGTAACTTAGGCTTAATTCGCGCAGTTGAAAAATTTGACCCTGAGCGTGGATTTAGATTCTCTACTTACGCTACATGGTGGATACGTCAAACAATTGAACGTGCCATTATGAACCAAACGCGTACCATTCGCTTACCTATTCATGTAGTTAAAGAGCTTAATGTTTATTTACGTACAGCGCGTGAGTTAACTCAAAAGCTTGACCATGAGCCAACAGCTGACGAAATTGCAGCTTGCCTAGATAGACCCGTTGAAGACGTTACTAAAATGCTACGTTTAAACGAAAGAATTGCATCAGTAGACATGCCTATTGGTGGCGAAAACGACAGTGTACTACTTGATATCATCCCTGATGAAAAAAGTGCTGGTCCTGAAGGCGAAGTACAAAATAATGATATTAATAAACATATTGTTGATTGGTTAGGTGAATTAAACCCTAAACAACGTGAAGTGTTAGCACGTCGATTTGGATTGCTTGGCTATGAGCCATCTACACTTGAAGATGTAGGTCGTGAAATAGGCTTAACACGTGAGCGAGTAAGACAAATTCAGGTAGAGGCATTACGTCGTCTAAAAGACATTTTGCAACAAGAAGGTTTAAGTACAGATAGCTTGTTTAATCAGTTTTCGTAACTAGTTAAATAGTTTAAGAGACTATGTGTGTTAAAAAGCCGAAGAGTTTATTCTTCGGCTTTTTTTATGCTTGTAAATTAGGTGATATAAATTACAGCAATGCTTTTAGTTTATATAACAAATCGTGCGCTTGGCGTGGCGATAAATTATCAGGGTCGATTGCGCTTAACTGCTCTTCAACTTCTGAAGGTGTACTTTGTGCAATTTCGTTATTAAAAGTAAAGGCTTGTTGCTCTGTATTTGGTGCAGTAACGCTTTGATGATTTTCAAGCAACTTAAGTTTTTGCTTTGCTTGTGCAATCACAGCTTTTGGCACACCTGCAAGAGCTGCTACTTGTAAACCAAAGCTTTTGCTTGCTGCACCGTCGAGAACTGTATGCATAAATGCAATCGTGTCGTTATGCTCTATTGCATCAAGGTGCACGTTTACAAGGCCCGTAGTTTGCTCAGCAAGTTCTGTTAATTCAAAGTAGTGCGTAGCAAACAATGTTTTAGCAGATATTTTTGATGCTAAATGATCGGCTGTTGCATACGCAAGAGAGAGTCCATCGTAAGTACTTGTACCGCGACCAATCTCATCCATTAACACTAAAGACTGCGCCGTGGCATTATTTAAAATAGTCGCTGTTTCGGTCATTTCTACCATGAAGGTTGAACGCCCTGATGCTAAATCATCGCTTGCACCAATACGTGTAAATATGCGGTCGATATTACCAATTTTAGCGCTGTCAGCGGGTACATAACTGCCAATGTGAGCCATTAAAACAATAAGTGCCGTTTGGCGCATATAGGTTGATTTACCGCCCATGTTTGGACCGGTAATAATTAGCATTTTACGTTGGCTGTTTAATTCAACAGGGTTAGCAATAAACGGTTCTTTCATTACTTGTTCAACAACAGGGTGACGACCTTGCTTAATGCTTATATTGTCGTTATCGCACAATTCTGGTTTTGCATAATTGAGTGCGAATGCACGCTCAGCTAAATTGTTTAAAACGTCTAAATCGGCCAATGCTGCTGCCATCATTTGCAACTGCTCAATATGTGGAGCAATAAATCTAAACAGCTCCTCGTATAGTTGTTTTTCAAGCGCGAGAGCTTTTGATTGGCTACCGAGTACTTTATCCTCGTGCTCTTTAAGCTCTGGAATAATGTAGCGTTCGTTATTTTTAAGCGTTTGGCGACGAATGTAGTCGGCTGGCACTAAGTGCGCATTAGCTCTACTTACTTCAATAAAAAAGCCATGTACGCGGTTATAACCAATTTTAAGCGTACTAATGCCCGTACGTTCGCGCTCTCGCAGTTCTAATTGCTCAAGGACATCAGTGGCACCTTTGCTTAAGTTACGCCACTCATCAAGTTCACTATTGTAACCTGGAGCAATAACACCACCGTCACGAATAAGTACCGGTGGGTTTTCTATCACAGCTCGTTCTAATAACGCTTGTAAATCAGGGAGTTCAGGCGAGTGCTTGATAATACCCGCTATACGAGGATCGTTAGCGTCAGCTAACAAAGTATGCAGTGGTGCAAGTGCTTGTAGCGCACTGCGCAGGCGAGTTAAATCACGCGGGCGTGCAGTACATAAAGCTAGGCGTGCAATAACACGCTCTACATCACCAATCTCTTTTAATGATTCGTGTAAATCACCGCAAAGCTGCGCATCTAAAATAGCGCTAATTGCATTTAAACGTGAATTTAGCTCGTCTTTATTACGAATTGGTGTATGAATACGGCGCTTAAGTAAGCGAGAACCCATAGGTGTGGCTGTTTTATCAAGTACTTGAGCAAGTGTATTTTCAAACCCGCCTGATAAATTAACAGTTAATTCTAAATTTTTACGGGTAGCGGCATCTAAAATAACAGCGTGTTCGTTGTGCTCAAGCGTAATTGCACGAATATGCGGCAGTGCAATACGTTGTGTATCTTTTACGTATTGCATTAGGCAACCTGCAGCAACAAGCGCGCTATGGGCTTTATCAACACCAAAGCCAACTAAATCTTTAGTACCAAACTGATCGCATAATAAGTGCTGAGCCGTATCTAAGTCGAACTCCCACTCTGGGCGACGGCGAGCACCTTTTGTATGTTCAATTAAATGAACGTTTTCAAAGCTTTCGCTATACAGAAGCTCGGCTGGTGATAGGCGCTGAATAGTTGAGCTAAAGGCTTCGTCGGTATTTACTTCGACAATATTAAAACGACCAGAGTTAATGTCTAAATAAGCAATCCCGTATAAGCCTTTTTTACTTTGCCAAACGCTGGTAAGGAGATTGTCTTGTCGTTCTTGTAAAAGCGCTTCATCAGAAATTGTACCGGGTGTAACTATACGCACTACTTTACGATCAACAGGGCCTTTACTGGTTGCAGGGTCTCCCACTTGTTCGCAGATAGCGACTGATTCACCCATTTGGACTAGACGTGCTAAGTAGTTTTCTACCGCATGGTAGGGTACGCCCGCCATAGGGATAGGATCGCCGCCAGCTTTACCACGATGAGTTTGCGAAATATCGAGTAATTGAGCGGCGCGTTTAGCGTCATCAAAAAAAAGTTCGTAAAAATCGCCCATACGATAAAACAATAAAATATCGCGATGCTCTGATTTTATTTTTAGATACTGCTGCATCATAGGGGTTTGTTGTTTTATAGTGTGTGGTGCATAAAGATCAAACGACATGTATTTACCCAAAGGCTGAATATGGAATTACATCAAGAGATTAAAACACTTGCTGCGCAATTAGGCGCTATTTTAACGGATAAATGCTTATGGATCACTACTGCTGAGTCATGTACTGGTGGCGGAGTGAGTTATGCGCTTACCGATACACCTGGAAGTTCAGCTTATATCGACCGTGCATTTGTCACTTATAGTAACCAAGCAAAGCAAGATTTGCTCAATGTTAGTGCTAGTACATTAAATCAATACGGTGCTGTGAGCGAGCAAACAGTCCATGAAATGGCAGTAGGTGCTATTAAAGCAACAAACGCTAATATATCTATAGCTGTATCGGGCATTGCAGGGCCTGGCGGGGCGACAGAAGGTAAACCTGTTGGACTTGTATGGTTTGGCATACAAATTGATGACAAAGTACTGACCTTTAAACAAATATTTACTGGTGATAGGGCTCAAGTAAGACTGCAAGCTATTGTATTTGCATTAAAAAGTGTAATAGATGAGATAAAATGAAAAAATTAGCTTGATACTGTGATTTCATACAGTATACTTGTTCGCATTAGCTGGATTGGAGAACAAAATGAACGATAACAAACAAAAAGCGTTAGACGCAGCACTATCACAAATTGAACGTCAATTTGGTAAAGGCTCAATTATGAAATTGGGTGACAACAAAGCGTTAAACATTGAATCTGTATCTACAGGTTCACTAGGTATTGATATTGCCTTAGGCATAGGTGGCTTACCTATGGGACGTATTGTTGAAGTGTATGGTCCTGAGTCATCTGGTAAAACAACGCTTACTTTACAAGTTATCGCAGAAGCTCAAAAAGAAGGTAAAACATGTGCCTTCATTGATGCTGAGCATGCTCTTGATCCTGTATATGCACAAAAACTAGGTGTAAATATTGATGACCTTTTTGTATCTCAACCTGATACAGGTGAGCAAGCACTAGAAATTTGTGACATGTTAGTACGTTCAAGCGCAGTAGACGTCGTTATTATTGACTCGGTTGCTGCACTTACACCAAAAGCTGAGATTGAAGGCGACATGGGCGACTCGCACATGGGCTTACAAGCACGTTTAATGTCACAGGCATTACGTAAGCTTACTGGTAATATTAAACGCTCTAACACGTTATGTATTTTCATTAACCAAATCCGTATGAAAATTGGTGTTATGTTTGGTAACCCAGAAACAACAACGGGTGGTAATGCACTTAAGTTTTACGCATCGGTACGTATTGATATTCGTCGTATTGGTTCTGTGAAAGAAGGTGATGAAGTTGTTGGTAACGAAACCCGCGTTAAAATTGTTAAAAACAAAGTAGCGCCGCCATTTAAACAAGCTGAATTTATCATCATGTATGGCGAAGGTATTTCTAAGCAAGGCGAGTTAATTGATTTAGGTGTTAAGCATAAAATTGTTGAAAAAGCAGGTGCTTGGTACAGTTACAGTGGCAACAAGGTTGGCCAAGGTAAATCTAACTCAATTAAGTTTTTGAAAGAAAACCCAGAAATTGCAGATGAGATTGAAGGTAAGTTACGCGAAATGCTTTTACTAAAAGCAACTATTGAACCTGAAGACGGTGAAGATAAGTTAGGCGACGATCCAGACCTTTAAACTGCACCCAAATGAGTTTTTAAGCTTGATTTGACCCGAGCTTTGAAAAGCGCTAATCAGTAATGATTAGCGCTTTTTTGTTATTAAAAACTTACATCAGGTTAGATAAAATAAAAACGACACATTAAAAATGTGTCGTTTTTTTCTATTGAATTAAAAAAATCTAGAGTCTTTAATTAATCAAATATATTTATAATTGCCAGTTTACAGATAGGGCGTAGTTACGAGGTGCACCGTAGTAACCTTGTGCCCAGTACAGGCTGTGCAAATATTTTTCACCGGTGGTGTTATTTACATTGAAAGTGACTCCTACGTTATCTGTAATTTCGTAAGTGGCCATTAAATCAAGTAACCCGTATGCATCTTGGTGAGTAGTGACGCTTGCAATACCATTTGCATCTTCGACTTGAACTCGGCTAGTTGAATCCTGCCAGCGATAGTTTGCACCAAATGATAAACCATCAACTAAAGGTACTTGGTAGGTTGCGGCCACTTTAAGTTGGTTTTCAGGTGTGTAATCTTTAACTAAATCATCACCATCAATATTTAGGTTACTAAAACTTACACTTGCGCTTAAATCATCGGTTATTCGACCACTTAGTTCAACTTCAAAGCCGTTGCTGTTAATACCATCTGCTGCATAATAACGCGTATCACTAGGTAGTGAGTCGGGTAAAGCTATGGCAAGCCCTTCCTGCTTTGCATCGAAGTAAGCAAAAGTTACGAAAATTTGGTCATCAAGTAACTGTGCTTTTATACCAACTTCACTACTTTTACCTATTACGGGAGCTAATTGGTTGGCATTAATATCAAGCTCTTTTTGCGGTACAAATGTTTCTGTGTAGCTTGCATAAGCTGATAGAGACTCGTTAAAGTCGTACACCGTGCCAATATAAGGAATAACTTCAGAGTCGCTTCTTGTTTGCTCAACACCGTAAGCACTCCCTTTTGTTTTCCAATCGGTATAACGCACACCAGCGAGCACACTTAAAGGCTCACTTAATCTAATGCGAGTAGATATGTAAGCTGATTTTTGCTCGTTAGTAATATCACTACCATTTAAGCCATCAGCAAGTGTTGCCTCTGGTACTACACCATCCCACGTTTTAAGTGATGGCATAGCTGGAAAACCATTGCCTGTAGTATAATCGTAAAGAGACTGCTCGTTGTAATCCATTTTAGCTTGGCTAACACCAAATGATAGGTCGTGCTCTTGGCCAAATAAATCAAACTTACCACTGGCATATAAATCAAATAAGTCATGCTTATCTTCGTAATCATAACGGCTAGCATAACCTGTTAAACCAAGTTCAGTATCTTTATCAGGGGTGCCGTATACGTAGAACAACTCTGAGTCTTGTTCGTTTTCGATGTGAGCATAACGTGCTCTAGCTACCCATGTTGCCGATAAGTTTTGTTCAAGTGTTACATATACTTGCTCAGCACTGTTATCCCAGTAAGACCAGTCAGCAGCGGTGCTGGTTGATTCGTCGTAATCGGTTGCTGTTCCGTCTGTATAATAAAGAGGTAGTGCACCCCACAGCGGGCTATCTGCGTCTTTTTGTTGGTTAACATAGTTAACGCTTAATAATGTGTTGTCTGTTAATTTGCCTTCGTAGGCTAAGTAAACAATGGTTTTATCTGTTTCGTAGCGATCTAAATATGAGTCAGCTTTTTGCTTTGTAAATACAGCGCGTACAGCGTGGTCTTCATTTATTGGCGTAGATACATCTAAATCTAAACGTTTTTTATTCCATGAGCCATAAGATGCTGATGCATTTGCCTGTGTTGTATAAGTTGGCTTTTTTAAAACCATGTTTACAGTTGCAGAAGGATTACCAGCGCCAGTCATTAAACCATTAGCACCGCGAACTATCTCTACACGGTCATAAATTGATGTATCAAGACTGCCTTGAATAGAGCCTGAGCTTTGTGGGATCCCTAAGCCATCAACTTGAAAGTTCGTAATTTCAAAACCACGGGCCTTAAAGTAAGTACGATCTGTTTCTATTTGCTCTACTGTTACGCCTGGCGTGCTTTCAAGTACTGAGTTTATGTCGTCTAGTGAAAAGTCGTCCATTAGTGCGCGTGAAACTACCGAGATTGATTGTGGTGTTTCTTTAATTGTTAAACCTAGTTTGGTAGCCGATTGCGCTTCTTCAGTAATGTAGTTTTTATGATGCTGACCATATACCGCAATTTTTTCGAGAGGTTCAGATTTTACATTTGCCTCATCAGCAAGTGCATAACCAGATAAAATTAAAGAAGTAGCAAAGCTTAGTTTAGATAAACGCAAAACTTGAGGGGACGACATAAGTTTTTCCAGTTAGTTCAAAAGAAGTGCGTAACTTAATCTAAATGATATCGATTTGCAATTGTGTTTAGTGTTTTTATCAATAATAATTCTATTTTTTTGTATTTTAGCGCCACATATAAAGATTTTAGGTACGAATTGATGAATTATATAGAACTCAATCTCGCTTATAAAAAAAGCGGCCTAGGCCGCTTTTTAAAGTAGTTAGCTTTCTAGTTATTAAAAAGAGTATTTAACAGAAAACTGTAAGCGGTCTAAATCGCCATCAACGCCGCTTTCAGTTTCACGCTCAGCATGCTTTAGCTCAGCACCAAAAGTTAGACGTTTAACCGGTGAGTATAGAATGTTAGCGCTATAGCTTTGGCTTGATTCAGTCGGATCACCAGAAATAGCTAATAAATCAGTGTTGTTATCAGCACTGAAGAATGAATATAAGAACGTTGAACGCCATTGGCTTGTCCACTTGTGCTGGTAAGCAACAAAACCAGAAGTCGAATCAATTGCATCTAGTTCATCGCCATTAAGTACTGCACCGTGAGCAACGTTTAAGCCTACGTAACGGCCTAAGCCTTTACCTTGAGTAAGCATAAATTTAAGGTTGTCTTCACCAAGGTTTATTTTACCTGATGCACTAATACCAAAAGAAGTTTCATCTGCATCAACACTGCCTACTTTATAAGTAAGTTGGCGAGCAAGCGCTGCAACCACAATGTTACCCCAATCGGCTTTGTGTGTGTAACGAGCTGTAAAGTCAGGCAATGATGCATCATCAGTTACTACCATACCGCTAGTAGTAGAAATTGTACTTTCTGGGTTTTCTAATGAAAACGACCATGCGCCAGTGGTGTATTTAATTTGCGATTGACGCACAAACACAGTGCCCTCAGCAGGGCCTACAAAATCAAGCGTTTCAGCAAGCGCCCCCACGTTTTGGAAGTTAGACCATGTTTGACCAAATAACCAACCATCGTAAGTCACAAACGCATGGCGAATACGCGGGGCGTAAGAATTTGAAACTCGCTCATTACCGCCAGCAGCCGAGGCCAAAAAGTCAATTTCAATTTTAGTATTAACGGTTTTACCGTTATCCATAACAGTGGCTGTGCCAAAGTTAAAACGTGACTCACGAGCATGCATATCAAATACAGCATCTGAGCTGTTATCATCGCCAACTGTTAACGTACTTGGTACGTAAAAGTCACGACCTACGTTTGAGCCTGCAGGCGCACCCGCTGAATAATCACTCCACATAGAGTCGAGTTTAATGTATCCACCGTAAGTAAATTCCGTATCACCAATTTTTGCGGCAGTCGCTGCATAAGCAGTGCTTGATAGTGCACATAATACAGCGCTTGCTGCTAATGTTTTTAATGGGGTAAGTTTCATTGTGGTGTCCTTTATAGGCTACTTGTTGTTTGTTGCTTTTTTTTTCATGTAAGGTTGTATTACTTGCTACTAGTATTACTTACGAATAAAAAAGGGTGTTAATTTGGCTTTTCAATACACATATTGTTTTCATTCGTTAAATAAAGCTTTGGCAAGTAATACCGCAAATATCTTTATTAAAGTACACAAACACTTTTGAATATGTGCAATATTTACTCAATTACCTATTGGTCTATAAGACTAAGGTTTTAGAGTTGATTAGTTTGCATTTACTTACATTTAACGCGTTGTATTATTTATGTAAAAAAATTGAAAGCAGGTGGATTATAAACTACAAATGAGCAAATTGGAGTAGAGTACAACTAAGGTCTAATACTTAATAAAGTACTGCTGAGTAATCCTTGATAAAAGCTTAAGGCAAGTAATTTAAATGGAGACGAAGATGTCACAAAGTATCTATCCAGTTCCTGCGCATATTAAAGATGCGACTCTCATTGATAAAAATAAATATAATACGCTTTATAAGCAATCTATTGATGACCCTGAAAGTTTTTGGCGTGAGCATGGCAAACGCCTCGATTGGTCTACTCCTTACACTAAAGTTAAAAACACCTCTTTTGATAAAGGCCACATCAGTATTAAATGGTATGAAGATGGCTATTTAAATGCGTCTTACAACTGTATTGACCGCCACTTAAAAACGAAAGCAGACAAAATTGCGCTTATTTGGGAAGGTGATGATCCTTCTCAAAGTGAGAACATTACTTATCAAAAACTTCATGATGAAGTGGCTAAATTTGCCAATGGTTTAAAAAAACTGGGTGTACAAAAAGGTGACCGCGTAGCTATTTATATGCCAATGACCCCACAAGCGGTGTATGCAATGCAAGCTTGTGCACGTATTGGTGCTATTCATTCTGTTGTATTTGGTGGTTTTTCACCATCGGCTATTGCTGATCGTATTAGAGATTCTGGCGCTAAGGTTGTTATTACTTCTGATGAGGGACGCAGAGCAGGAAATTGTGTTCCATTAAAAGCAAATGTAGATGAAGCGGTAGCGCAAGAAACTGTAACCACAATTGAACACGTTATTGTGCACCAATTAACAGGCGGTGAAGTTGATTGGAATGAGCACGATATATGGTGGCACGAGCTAGTTGCTGACTTACCAGCACAGTGTGAGCCAGAGCCAATGAATGCTGAAGATCCTTTGTTTATATTGTATACATCAGGTTCTACTGGTCAGCCTAAAGGTGTTGTACATACTACAGGTGGCTACTTAGTTTACTCATCAATGACACATGAATACGTATTTGATTTAAAAGAAGATGATGTGTATTGGTGTAGTGCCGATGTAGGTTGGATCACAGGCCACAGTTACATTGCGTACGGGCCATTAGTAAACGGTTGTACTCAGGTTTTATTTGAAGGTGTCCCCACTTATCCAACTGCAGGGCGTATGGGCGAAGTAGTTGATAAACACGGCGTTACTATTTTATATACCGCCCCTACAGCAATTAGAGCACTAATGGCTAAAGGTGATGAGCCTACAGCTTCGTCACATCGGGATAGTTTACGTATTTTAGGTTCAGTAGGTGAGCCAATAAATCCAGAAGCGTGGACATGGTATTACGAGAGTATTGGTAAATCTAATTGCCCGATTGTTGATACATGGTGGCAAACAGAAACCGGTGGCATTATGATCACACCACTTCCGGGCGCTACTGATACAAAACCAGGTTCTGCAACACATCCATTTTTTGGTATTGCGCCTGCATTATTTGATGCTGAAGGTAATACACTCGAAGGTGCCGTAGATGGTAATTTAGTTATTTTAGATAGTTGGCCATCGCAAGCTCGAACTGTTTATGGCGACCATGAACGTTTTGAACAAACTTATTTTAGCGCCTACCCAGGAGTTTACTTTACAGGCGATGGTTGTCGTCGTGATGAAGATGGTTATTACTGGATCACAGGCCGTGTGGACGATGTACTTAATGTGTCTGGGCACCGCCTTGGTACTGCCGAAATTGAAAGTGCGTTAGTTGCGCATGAAGCGGTAGCAGAAGCTGCTGTTGTAGGTTACCCGCATGATATTAAAGGCCAAGGTATTTATGTTTACATTACGCCTAACGAAGGTGTAACTGTAAGCGATGAATTAACTAAAGAGGTACGTAATTGGGTTCGTAAAGAGCTCAGCCCAATTGCATCTCCAGATATGATTCAATGGTCACCGGGTTTGCCAAAAACACGTTCAGGCAAGATTATGCGTCGTATTTTACGTAAAATCGCTGCAAATGAGCACCAACAACTCGGTGATACGTCAACGCTTGCCGATCCTTCAGTTGTCGATGAACTAATCGAGAACAGATTAAATCGTTAAATGTGCGTTAAAAACTTGATTACAAGTTGATTCTAAACGTAGTATATCGGCTGTCAGTAAAGGTTTTAAACCTAACTGGCAGCCGAATTTATTAGGAGTGAACCATGAGTCAGTTTTTAATAGCGGACGATCATCCGTTATTTCGTGAAGCACTAAAGGGCGCACTGAGCGCAAAATTTGAGGGTTTAGAGGTTTTTGAATCATCCGATTTTGACAGCACACTGCAAGTGTTAAGCGAGCAAGAGGATCTTGATATATTACTGCTAGACCTTCACATGCCAGGTAATGGTGATTTATATGGTCTTATTCGTATTAGAGAAGAATACCCAAGCTTACCTATTGCCGTTGTTTCGGGTAGTGAAGACGTGAATATCGTTTCTAAAGTAATGGGTTACGGCGCTATGGGTTTTATTCCTAAATCATCATCGTCTGATGATATTGCCAGTGCAATTAACCAAATACTTGAAGGCGATACATGGCTACCAAAAGAGCTAAAAAACAAAGTAGCTGAAATTGAAGGTGAAGATAGAGAAATAGCAGCGCAAGTTGCCTCATTAACGCCTCAACAATACCGAGTGCTGCAATATCTGCACGAAGGTTTACTTAATAAGCAAATTGCTTATGAACTACACATATCAGAAGCGACAGTAAAAGCACACATTACAGCCATATTTAGAAAACTCGGTGTGTACAATCGTACCCAAGCCGTTTTAATTGCCGCTAAATTAAAGCTCGAACCAATAGAGCAGGCATAATTTACATTTAAAAAGTTATTAGCTTATTTATGAGCAAAAAAATGCCAGCAACAATGCTGGCATTTTTTCATATGTAGAATAATTAAGCAGTTGGATTAATGCTAAGAAAACACCACGGTTTTATTACCATTAATAAATAGCTTATGCTCTGAGGCAAGTTGAAGTGCTTTACAAAACACAGTCTTTTCAACATCTTTGCCCATTTTAGCCATCATTTCGGCGGTATTAGCATGTGTAACGCTGGTTACATCTTGCAAAATAATAGGCCCTTCATCAAGCTCATTATTAACAAAGTGAGCGGTAGCACCAATAATTTTTACACCGCGCTCAAATGCTTGATGATAAGGTTTAGCCCCTATAAATGCTGGCAAAAATGAGTGATGAATATTAATTATTTTACCTTCAAATCGACCCACAAATTCAGGACTTAAAATACGCATGTATTTAGCAAGACCAATAATGTCAGGATTGTAACTGGCAATTAAATCGCCTACCTTTTTATCATGTTCGCTACGGGTTAACCCTTCGTGCGATACAACATGAAATGGCACACCAAACCCTTTAGCTAGCGGCTCTAAATCAGCATAGTTAGCAATTACAGCGAGTACTTCAATATTAAGAGTTTGTTCAAATTGCTTTAACAGCATACCACCTAAACAATGAGCTTCTTTAGTTGCCAGTAAAACTACTTTAGTTTTTGCGCCGCAATGTAGCGCAAGTTTAGCGCCTTGTGGCAACAGTGCGCGTAATTGATCTAAAAAGTCGCTTTGTGGCTCACCTGTAAGCTCTGTACGCATAAAAAATCGCTGCGCGTCTTTATCTACAAATTCGTTGTTACGCGTAATGTTTAAATTATTTTTATGGCAAAGCCCTGTAATTTTAGCTATTAAGCCTACATCATCAGCACATTGGGTGGTTAGTATATAGCTCATTGTCCTCATTCTTACCCTGTAATTAATCCTTTCATTATTTGTGTTTTGGCACATAAAGCAAGGGCTTTGTGAACTAATCCAATATTAATCATGTTGTTGAGTGCAAAAGAGGTAATAAAGTTAAAAAGTATTGAATAGAGGTTAAAAAAAATGCCACCTAAGTTAACAAGGTGGCATTAATAAAAGTTATCTAGGTTTGAGGTTAATTAACCCTTGGGCTCGGGAGATAAGTTTTCTTCTTGTCTTAAATACCCGGCAGCTTCTTCATCATCTTTCGCTATTGCTTGCTGAGTAGGTATAGCGCGCGTTTGTTGGTTTAGTTGATGTATTTGTGACGCATTACCTAAATCACGCTCACTGGTGATTGAGGCGATAGATTCGCGGTCTTTTAAGAATGAAATAACGTCTTTTTTGATTGCTTGTAATTGTCCTTCGTCTTTATGCATTTCCATAATGTGGCGAGGATGTTCAAGGTTTTTCATACCTGTTGCAGCAAACGTAGTAGAGATAACACGAGAAACAATAATCCAAGGCGTTATGCTACTGCGTACTAAAGTATTTTCTGAGCGGGTGCTATCGTGAATACCAGTACCTGTTGATATTTTAGACTCAGTAAAAGTGCCTTCACATTTAAAGTACACAAGCAGTGACTCAAATTGCATTTCTGCAAAAAATAGATGCGCTGTGTTTGCAAGTAACTGCGCAAATGCTTTAATAAGTACGCCTATTAGCAATAAGTGAAAGCTTGTCATTAATAGCTCACTAAATTGAATGACATGTTGGTTATTAAATGCCTGTTTAAAACTATTAATATTTGCCGCATCAATGTAATGGTAAATATTAATAAACGAATACGCTAAAAGTACAGTAAATGCTAACGCTACAATATAAAGTAAGTTACCGCTCACCAAAGCAAGTAATCTCGCGAGTGTAAAGTTTTTACCTAAGTCCATTGAGTGCAGTTTAGGCTGAATCTCTTGGATCATTTCACCTTTAAAACCGCCTTTACCTTCTATTTGTTCTTGAAGCTTAGGGTCTAATTCTCTGTAAACTCTGTTAGGTACTTCTTTATAACGGCGATTAGCCATTACTAGGTTATCGAGGTTTATGAAAATCTCGTCTGGATGAACAGACTCTTGCCAGTTTTCACGTAGTTCAGATACTTCAGCTGAAGGGGTAACTGAATTTAAACGCGCTTTAATCATGATAAAAGCAAGCGCACAGCTTAGAGTTGCTAATACAATAATTGCAATTAAGTACATTCCAGCATGAAGACTAGGCAGTTGCTCAAGCCAGTTATCTATTTCTTGTTTACTAATGTGCTGCTCTTTCATCAACCATGACATAGAAAGACCAATAGAGATGGGTAAAATAAAAGATAAAGAAATAATTTTAGCGAGTGCACCAGTACCAAGTGCTTCAATATTCTTTTCTGCATTTCGAGAGATAGGTTTACCTGTAGAGCGCCAAGAAAAAAGCACGTAAAACATTAATATTGCACTATAAACCGGAAATGCTAATTCCCCAGCTTCACCGGTAAAGCCCGACAAAGATACAAATGCAACAAGGCCATAAGCAATAAGGGCGACAAAGGTGCTTACCCATGAGCCAAATAATCGCTGGGCAACATTTCGAATAGGATATGGTAGAAACAATAACTTAGGGATTAAGCTGTGAAGTAAGCGTGATAAAAAACCATTAGGCTCTTTAAATGTACTGTTTTTACGACCAACCAGCATTTCTTCAAGTGATTGCGCTGTGTAGGCTACTTCTTTTTGTTCTTCTTTAGCGGTTGATGCTTGCGATTTACTGTAGTTATAAGCAAGTGAAGTTGGGTGGTTTCTACCTACAAAGTATTTAAGTGTTGCATAAATACCTGACGATAGTGAGCGAATGCCGAATGCTAAAATAAGCATGCCAAACACCATTAAAATCCAACCTGCGGTTGTATCTTCTTTCACAGAGCCCGCAGCAATAACAAGTAAACTAATACCTGCTATAGACTCAATGAGTCCTCTTAATGCTGTTACTTTACCTTCCAGTTTGAAGGGGTTTTTTAGTCCAAGATCAATCGATCCATAATCAAAAGCCATTGAATTCTCCATTTAAACAGCACCCCAATTGCGGGGGACAAAGTGTAATTAATCTGAACTTAGGGTAATAAATCTATCTCAAGTAGCTTTTTTTAGCGCTAAGTGCATTGAGTTTAATCGTAATAGGCTTGTTGCTGGCGCGTAAGTTCGACCTACATTTACGAAAACCTAAATAGAATTATTAATATATATTAAGTATTTATAATTGTTGTTGGTTTTTTATTATATATCAATAATCTTGTTCAGTTTAAGGTTATTTTAAAGTGATACATTTTGTATTCCGACGCATGCTTAAATATAACTGGAGGGTTAATGAAGCTAATTTATGTAGACGATAATTTACCAGGGATCACTCGTAAACTTAAACATAAAAGTTGGCTTTACTTTGATCCAATCGGTAAGCAAATAAAAGAGCAAAATGTGATTGATCGTTTGAATGGATTGGCATTTCCGCCTGCCTATAAAAACGCTTGGTTTTGCCCAGAAGAAAACGGACATATTTTAGCGACAGGATTTGATAGTAAGGGGCGAAAGCAATACCGCTACCATCCTGAATTTAGGGCGCAACAAGAAGCAAAAAAATACCAAGCATGTGGAGTATTTGGTAATAAACTCCCTTTGTTAAGAGCGCGTTTAGAAACAGACTTACAAGGCGATGAGCTTAATATTGAGCGCACTTTAGCGGCAGTTGTAAGACTTATGGATTTAGGTGCATTGAGGGTAGGTAACGAGCGTAACGTAAAGCAAAATAAAAGTTTTGGTGCGACAACATTACGAACACGCCATGCAAAACTCACGGGCAAAAATATTCAGCTAAAATATCGTGCCAAATCAGGTAAAGAGCGTGAAGTAAATATAACCGACAGGGTGCTTAGCCATGTTATAAAAGACTTACAAGATTTACCCGGGCAGCATTTATTTCAGTATATAAATGAAGGTGAGCGCACAAATGTTACATCAAGTGAAATAAACCAATACATTCAGCAAATAATGGGCGAGGAGTTTAGTGCAAAACACTTTAGAACTTGGCGAGCAAGCGTTATTGCATTCAAACAATTAGCTAAAGCTAAAGGGGCGCTTAGTTTAAAAAACATGCTTGATAGCGTATCTGAGCAACTTGGTAATACTCCCGCTATAGCACGCAAATCTTATGTGCATCCCGATTTAATTACGCTGTGTAAAGAAGATGAAGATACTCAAACTGCGTGGAGAGAGTCTCTTTCATTACCACGAAAAACAAAGTACTTGAGTCGTTATGAACGTGGTTTTTTAGCTTTTTTAAAAGATTAATTGCCATAGCAACTTTACACACTTGAGCATAGTAATTACATATTCTCTAGTTTAATTTATTAACGTTTAGAATAATATTTTTTAAAAAGTCATTAAATTTCAATTGTTTATTTTGAGACTTTAATTTGGCATTACCGTTGCACCTCCAGTGTACTACTTAGTGGTAAGTACATAAGCATTTATCAACGATATTTAGCGAGGAGGTACACAGTGAAGGGGTCATTTTCAAATCAAGCGCTTACTAAAGCAAAGGGTTTTACTTTAAAAACTGCATTGTTTATTGGTATGAGCGGATTATGCTCAGCACCAACAATCGCTGCCAATGAGCTTGAAAGTGTGGTACTCGCTAACTCTTCACTAACTACTTACAACTCACAAAAGTACGTGCAAGCTGATGACACCTACTACTTTGACCAATATTCAGCGCAGTTAATTGAACGTACAGAAAAAGCCATTAATTGGTATCAAGAAATAGTTAACAAAGGTGGTTTTACACACTTATATAACGATGAATTGCTTGAACTAGGCAGTAATAATAAACAGGTGAGCTTGCTTGCACAGCGTTTATATCAAGAGCGTGACTTAAAAACTAATGTGTGCGACGAAGCTATATGCACGTTTGATAAAGATATAGAGCAAGCTGTTAAGCAATTTCAAAGCCGCCATGGTTTAAAAGTTGATGGCCGAGTGGGTAAGCGTACTTTTGCATCGCTTAATGTGCCCGCACAACAAAAACTCGACAAATTAAAACTTAACTTTTATAGAATAACTAACTTTGCAGGCGCAAGTGATGAGCAGTATGTGTATGTAAATATTCCAGAATACAGCTTACGATTTGTAAAAGCTGGCGATGTAAAATTAAAAAATAACGTAATTGTAGGTAAACCAAGTTGGGAAACACCTGCATTTAGCGACGAAATAGAAAAGTTTGTAGTTAATCCTGAATGGCGTATACCCACCTCAATTGCCACCAAAGAAATTGCTCCAAAGGTAGCCGAGGATCCTGACTATCTTGTAAAAAATAATATTGAAATTAGAAAAAACAGCTACCTAGACCCACAAACTGTTAATCCAAGCAATATTGATTGGGATTCTATTAAGCCGTACCAATTTGATCACTTTTTAGTAAAACGTGCTGGTGAAGAAAACCCCCTAGGGGAAGTTAAGTATTTATTCCCCAATGCCGAAGCAATTTATGTTCACGATACACCAGCAAAGCACCGTTTTAGCCAAGCAAACCGAGCTTTATCGCATGGCTGTATAAGAATAGAAAAGCCTTTTTCGTTAGCGCGTGAAATTATTAAGCACGAAGGAGAAGTGCAAACACTCAATAATATGGACAGCGCACTTGCTCAAAATAGTACTCAGACGTTTTATTTAGATGAGCCTCTTCCTATTCATTTAGTTTATTGGACTGCATGGGTTGACGAAAATAAGCTGGTTAACTTTAGAGATGACATATATCAACGCGATAAAAAAGCGCTATTAAAAAATGATGAACAGTCGGTGATTGCCGCTTTATTAAAAAATAAATAATGAGAGGGTTTATGCAATTTATTCATTATATTTCTATTGCCATATTCACAATTATATTTAGCAATAGTGTATTTGCTGCCGCGCCTATAAAGCCTGCGCATCAGGTAGTTGATATAAAAAATAAAGCCAACTTTGAAGATGCAGAATTTAGCCTAAAAATTAACGACATAGTTATGCCATATTCGGTGTTTTCAGTATTTGTAATGCCCAAAGAGCAAGTTGAGTTTGAAGTGCTTTTTGCGCAATCAAAAAATGCTTACACGCTAATTAACACTCAAGGAAAATCTAAGCTTACAGACACCAACCGCTGGCAATGGCAAGCACCCAAAGAGCCTGGTTTAACAACGGTAATTATTGAGTCGCCCGATAAAAAACAGCGTATGAAAATCAACGTATTTGTAAAAGTACCGGCAGACAATGTTGAAGGAGGAAAGCTCAAGTATTACCACATTGGGCACTATCCTAAACCTTCACAGATTAAAGACTCTTCACACTACATAGTGCCCGATGGCTTTGTTAAGGTAACGCCTGAAAATGAAAACGTAAAAATATCACCTCACTTTTCACTAAAAGAATTTGTTAGTAAGCAGCGAAGTAAGTACCCAAAGTATTTATTTTTACAAAATAAATTGTTACTTAAACTAGAAAAAATACGCAAAGAACTGATTTTAGAAGGTATACCGGTTAGTAATATGGTGGTTATGAGCGGTTATAGAACTCCGTACTACAACAAATCAATTGGCAATGTAAAACTTAGCCGACATGTATTTGGTGATGCTGCCGATATTTTTATAGATAACGATGGCAACTACCGTATGGATGATATAAATAATGACGGTAAGTATTCAATTGGTGACGCTAACGCGATGGCCGATATAGTGGAGTCGTTAGCTAGACGTGAATCATTTAAAGGTTTGCTAGGTGGTTTAGGTATTTATGGGCCTAAGTCGCACAGAGGCGCATTTATACATGTTGATACGCGTGGCTTTAAAGCGCGATGGGTGAGTAAGTAATGGCAACGGCTACCTCATTTAGCATAAAGCTAAACTAGTTAAGTCTAATTGTACAAGAGATTAGCTAAGCCAAGGTAGGGTGGCTTGGTTTTTATAAGCCCTTTGTTTTATAAACATTTTATACATTTACTGAGCTAGTCTTTTTTGCTTTAAACTGAGGCGCTTATATGAGCTATAAACATGGTGTGTATCAGCCGCTTTCCAATAATTAATTATTTTAATTTTGTACGAAAAGCTTTAAATATAAAGGCTGCATAAGCAGCCTTTATATTATGCTATTGCAGCATAAACGTTTCGTATTCTAAATCTTCAAATTGTTTAGAAAGCCAAAATAACCCAACAACAGAGGTAACAATAGTTGAGAGAGCAAAGCCGTAACCATAAAATTGCGGCCCAAAAGCGATTGATAGCAAAGTTAAAACAACGTTTATTACCAAAAATAGCCCCGCTAAAAATAGGACGGTTGAGCGTTTATCTAAATAAAACAAAATATTTAAAATAGACAAAAATATAACTTGTACACCCACACCAACTACATCAATAAATAAAAGCGTTTTATAGTTTGGATCAATACCAATAAAGGTAAGTATTTGCTCGCCCCATAATAATAAGCAGGCAACGGTAATACCTTGAATTTTAAATATATCGTATAAACCGGCACGTGCAGTTTGGATCATATTGTCTTTTAAATAGTAAATCTCTTCTAACGATGAACCCTCTCGAATAGCTGTGTAAAAACGGTCGTATTCTTCTACAAAGTCGGTTTCCATTTTTACTAAAAATACTGCCATACCGGGAATAATAGACAAATAGGCTAAAAATATAGGTAAGTCGTAAATTGGGCTGGCTCTTAACGTGCCAATAATTTGTATTGATGTGCTTGGTGAATACCAAAAGATGATCTTATCAGCCCACACACCAATGTTATAAAACAGACCACAAAAGAATAGGCTGTAATAAACTTTTTTATTGCTTAAAAAGTCAAAGCTTATAAGTTTTTCACCTGGGTAGCGGCGAATAATCATAAACAAAAAGCTAAAAAAGAGTAGAGCTTCGCCTGCAAAAAACGCAAAAAACAAGCCGTCTAACTGCCAGTCTCTTAATAAATATGCAAGCAGTACCATAAAGGCATAACCACTTAGCATGGTAATCAAAATCAACCGGTATTCTTTCATACCCGATAGAAAAATAGCGCCAAGCCACTGATTACATAAGCTTACAAAGGCACCTAAAATTATAATCTTAGTAACAACGGGTATAGGGAGCATAGGCCATACAGCCAAGCCCACCAATAATGCGGCTATTGTTGTTATAAGTTGCGCACCAAGTAAATTAGGCAGTACTTTTGCCTCTTCTTTTTGAAAAAACAAATCTGCAATAAATCGAGTTAATAATAACTGCAAGTCACCCGTTAAAATAAGTGAAGCTGCCATCATGTAGGTAACAAGCGTTAAAAACTGAATAATAAGTACTTTGGGTAATACAACGCCTAAACTTAAAATACCAATTAGCATTAACGCTACAATAGAGAGCAGCCAAGGGCCTGAGCCTATTAAGCCCGCGTAGCCGTATGCTTCAAAAACTGAGAGCAGGGTATTTTTTTTGAGAATTTTTCGTATCTCAAAACCTATTCCGGCCATGCCATTGTATCCTTATAAAGTTTATCGTAACGGGCAAACATGTGGCTCTCGTCATAAAATTTTTGTACGCGGTCTAAACCACTTTTTTGATACTCAAGCCAAACTTGCTCATTTGTTAGCATGTTTGATATTTGTTGTGCTGTTTCGCTAGGTGAAGCAATTGAGACAACTTCACCGGCTTTACCTAATGCTTTATCTTCATCGGTTCCGCCTTCGATTATTTCGCGGCACGAGCCAACATCACTAGCAAGTACAGGCACACCGGCCGCCATTGCTTCTAAAAGTACTAAAGGCTGCGCTTCGGAAATCGAGGTTAAAGCTACAATTCCGAGCTTAGGCAAAATTTTGGTAATATCTTGCATACCTAAAAACTTTACACTGCTTTGTAAATCAAGACTGCCTACAAGTAGTTCACACTCTTTGTAATATTGCGGGTCTTCTTCATAAGGGCCGATGATCCAGCCTTCTACTTCAGGCAGCATCGATTGTGCCTCTTTAATCGCACGTATAAAGGTTTTAATATCTTTTATAGGCACTACACGTCCAATTAATCCAACAACTGATGGTATCTGTTTTGGACGCTGCTTAAGCGCTTCAATAAAGCGCACTGTTTTAATTCCATTAGGTACAACAAATGCTTTTTCAGGCGCTGCACCATCCTTTATTTGGCGCTGCCTGTTACCGTCGTATAGCGAAATGACCTTATCTGCTTCTTGGTATGTTGTTCGGCCGATTTGCTCAAAAAAGCTGATCCACATACGGCGAATAAAGCCCATCTCGGTATTTAAGTTTTTACCTAGGCTTTGCTCAGACTCTTTAATCCAACTGGCTTGAATAAGATCTATTTTTCTCTCTTTGGTGTAAATACCATGTTCGGTCAACAAAAAGGGAGTATCGCTTATTGCACTGGCACCAGATCCTAAAATACCAGCATACCCAGTAGATATTGAGTGAATAAGTTTAACCTTTGGAAGTCCACGTGCAATTTCGGCTATTTTAAATAGCGGTTTATATAAATTGCGGTATGACCAAAAAAAGTCAATAAAAGAGGATTCATCACAAAAAGTTGAATAGTAATTGGTGAGTACTTGCCACGATGATTCACTATATAAAAAGTCGGCTTCGTTAATACCGTCTTTTTTAGCCAAAGTCTCAAATGCAAACTTTAATAACTCAGTTGGGATGGGCTCATCACAATCCCTAAAATAATTTTGTAGTTGCTGCCAAAAATCAAAGAGCTCTTTTTTATATTTAACGCCATGCTTAGCTTTTATTTCAGATGTGTCATTTTCCACTAAATAATGAACATGCAGCTTGGTAACGTTTTCAGGCAAAGTATATTGAATCTCGCCATAATGCTCTGGTGCTCCACCTATAAAAACAAGCTCAAAGTTATAATGAGGTAACCCTTCAATTATTTGATGAACCCAGCTAGATACGCCACCACGTACATAAGGGTAAGTGCCTTCTAAAAGCAGTAAAATGTCTGCATTTTTATTACTCATGCCAATACTCCTGCAAATGACGTAATTCACTGCCCTTAGGTTGTTCTGGGAGTTCTTTTAAGTAGCGTTTACAGTCGTCAAACTTGTTCATACAAAAGGCAACTTCGGCTTTATAAGGCAATACATGGCGCCTTGCCATACCAAACTCAGTTGCTTTAAGTAGATACTCATGGGCTATTTCGTATTTGTCTAAGGCTAAAGATATACGCCCTAAAAATATAAAAGTTGCAGGTGTTTTTACGTGCTCAATACTTTGCAATGCAAGTGCTTCTGCTTTTTCTAAAACGTATTTACGCAGTGCGCCTTGTGCTAAGCCTAAATAGCTCAGTTCCCAATAAAGTTCGGCTAGCTGTTTTTGTAAATGACTCAATTTTGGCTGCTTAGTTGTAACTGCTATTTCTTGCTGATACAAACTGATTTTTTCGTTAAGTTTGGTTTCTTTACCATCAAGGGTTGAGTAGGCGAGCAAGCGAATATCATCTTCTAAATCTTTAAGTGCTAGCTTTAAAATAGGAATAGCTTGTGAGTCACTCATGTGACGAGCCGCCATTACAGCACTTAAACGCTTATTTGGCTCATTAGCGTGCTTCAAAATTGCTTTAAGTCCACCAATTGAATAGGTTGGATTTGCTGATATTGCTCTGGCTTCAAAAGGAAGCTCAGGTATTTTATGCTCCTCTATTTCTATCTCGTCATTCTTGAGAGGTTTACAAAGAGCAAATGTAAGCGCTACTACAACACCTATAATTCCAAGTACTGGTAATGTAAACAATAATAAAAACATGAGTAGCAAAGAGCTATAAGGAGTCGTTTTGTATTTTTTAGGTATAAAAACATAACTAACAATAGCAAAAAAGATGCTAGCGATAGCATGCAATAATATAGCTAAAAACCAATCAGGTGTTTCCAGTACTTCTATTAGTGCAAAGTACTGACAAATACACCCTAATATAGCCGCTACAATAATTATAATCATGAAAGTGAAACCAATCTCTTTATGTCATCTGAGCTTATAGGTAGTGCAAGTTGCTGCTCAATAACAATATCAAGCTCAGCTAAAGTGCTACCAGTGCGCTCTTTACACCAAGTGTTCATTCGGGCGATAAACCCTGCTTTTTCAAGCTCATCAGCTAATGGCATTAATAGCAGTAATACCTGATTTTGATTATCGTACAAATAAATGTCTAAACCACGGCGTGCTTCACTTAAATAACTCATAAGTTGAGTGGATTTATCAGTAATATTATTAGCTTTTATTTTTAGTAGCTGCGATGGAATGTTGTATCGTTTTGCTTCTTTATTCGCACGTTTAACTTGGCGAATAAAGTATGGATACTCTTCATAAGTCATTACTGGGTTTGTTATTTCATGGCGCAGTAGATCGCCAATATGCCCAGCCATAACTGCAAGTAGTGTAAGAGTGGTATTTTTAAGTGCAAAAAATTGTACTCTTTCAACTAAAATAGCGCCATAAATTGTGTTATTTACGTCGATAAGTGGAATCGCCATATGGTATTTACTTATACCTGATGCCATTTTTGCGTCTTTTACTGATACTAATTCTTTTTCTTCAATCATCGCTAATATAAGAGGATCGTTTTCTGCTATTTGACTCATTTTGCCTATAGAGGCAAGTGGTGGTTCTAAAACACTGTCGTTTTCAACTTTATATAACCCCGCTCTTTCTAGCGAACCGTACTCAACAAACAAGTCGATTATTTTTTGCGCTGCGCTATCAAGTCTTCTTTCTTTTAATAGCCCGATAGAGGTTCTTACTGCTTGTAGTGATTCACGTAAACTTAACGTATGGCCAGCTAGCATTTGCTCAATTCTATCGTGAGATGAATTAATTAAATGATACTGACGAGTAAATGTTTCAAGACGATCTGTTACGTACTCAAGCTGAATACTTTGCTGTTGATTAGTACGCTCCCACACATCCCTAAATTCGCCTGTGATCATAATTACAATAATGTAGCCAATCATAGCGTTAATATTGAAGTCGCTTTGCGGTGATAAAATATTTGCTTGAAGTAAAAAAAGTTGGCCAACAAGCAAACATAAAATACTAATAAAGCCTTTTGAAAAGCCATAGCGTAAAGAAACTAAAAGTGGGCCAAGTACAGGCCACGAAAACCCTCCCTCAGTCCAAAATGGGTCCTGTGCGTTAAATAATACAGGCAGCCCTAAAGCAAGCGCGGTAAATATAAATACCTCAGCCCATATTTGTAGCTCAGGAACGTCTCTTGGTCTAAGGAAATGTGTTTTCACTCACTAACCTCTATATAAGAAATTAAATCGGCAATCACATCTTGTGCTGTTGCTGCAATGCTATCGCGGCCCCAGCCACTTTTAGCAATAGTACCCGTCCAAACTGGTGTGGTTTGTCCATTTACGGTGAGTGATAATGTAAGTGCAACAACAGGTTCGCCATCAAGCCCTGCTTTGTAGCGCCACTCTTCAATGCTGCCTGTTAGTACATAGTCAGCTTGTTGAGTGCTTAACCATTGCATAGCATTGTCTAAACGGTATTGATCATCCAGCGGTGGAAGCTCTTTGGTGTTTACGCGAGGTGCACGTATAAGAGTTGGTAATTTATTTTGTTGCCAAATACTGGCTAAAATATCTTCAGCACGCTCACCGGCAAGCGGTGTTTGAGCATGATTAACAAGCGGCATTAGTGCCACTGTTTTTGAAGGGCTAAGCTCTATATCATCAGCAACTCTGCTGGTGGTACATGCTGATAATAGTAATACCAAACACGGTATAATTAAACGAAACATACTCTCTCCTAACATTAAAAATGTACGTAATAACCTAATTGTAATTGTGTATCTGAGTTACCCACTTTATTACTACTTTGGTAACCCAGCTGTAATTTAAATAAATCATCGCCCAGTACAGACCAACCTGCGCCACTTGAAACTGATACATCTACTGTATCGTTAAGTGTTTGATAGCCAGTACTTATATCAAATAACCACGAAGGGCTTGCGCCTAAATAAGGAGGTTCTAATGAGCCAGTTGAAGCAAATGAAGTCCCTAGTGCAAAACGTCTAAATGGTTGAAGGTCAACTCTTAGCGGTCTTCTGCTTGCATCTGTATTTATTAATGCATTAACACGTTCAAAGTCTTGCCATTGCGCACTAAAATAAGCGTTCCAAATTGGGCGGTCTTTTAAAATGCTGTATTGGTAACGAGCATTATATTCTTGGCCGTTTATTAGTGAGCTGCCATCGCTTCTTCGAGAAAAAGACATCGCTGCTGCTGATAGCTGTACGTTTTGTCTACCATCAATATTGTAGTTAACATAGGCCGTGGCTTTATCTAGCTGAGCATAGCTAAGTAGTGCTTCTGATTGGCGGTTTTCAACATTATATTCAAGCTTTAAACCTACCTGTGTTCGTGAATCCCATTGATAACGAGAGTCTAAGCTAAGACCTTGGCGGCTAATTAAGCTGCCTTGGTGCGAATCTATTTTTGCATCAAAATACCAACGACCAAAGGTCATTTTATCTTCTATCGCAAACAGTAATCCGTTGTTATCAAGGTTTTGCTGATTACTTAAACTTAATTTCCATTGCCCATTAGCATAAGGAAAATAAACGTTTACATCGTACTGGCTACTGTTTAAACCAGCCTCTGGTGATAGGTTTATTTCAAGCGCTCTAAAATAGGATGAGCGTGCATTCCTGAGTAAACTCAATTGCGATTCATTTGCCTCGCCAGTGAGTTCTTCGTACCAACGTTGCATGGTGGCATAGGGTTGTTTTAAATAGAGTAGGGCGTTTAGTTCATCTAATTTGCTTAGTGAACCTTCAGCTATAAGCTGTTTCGCTTTATTAAACTCGCCGTTGGTCATATAAAGTTGTAGCTTTTGCCATGGCTCTAATTTTTGTGCAGCTCGGCGTGCTAACCACCAGTTTGTTTGGGGCTCACCAATAGTGTCGGGGGCAAGTTCTTCCATTGTGTTTAATTGCATTAAATGAGGAACAGCCATCGCGCCCGCCCAGCGGAACATTAAGCCTCTGTATGCATATTTATCTTTAGGTAAGTGTTGCAGTAAATAGTGATTAAGTTCAGCAGCATTTGCATAATATCCAAGTTGTTTCATTACATCGGCTAAGTTAACCAGTGTTGTTAAGTCACTTGGCTCTGCAATGGCCAATTTACGCAAATAAAAGTAAGCACTATTATATGATTTTTCATAAATAGATAGGCTAGCTAAGAGCTGCGTCCACGCATAGGAAGTGTCGCTTTGAGAATAGCGCGTTAAAATGCGGCCAATCATTACAGTGTCATGCATTTGCAGCGCTAACCAACCTTGTGCAAGCACAACATCAGAGTCATATTCGCTTAATTTAGCAGCGCGGTTTAAAGTTGTATAAGCTGAATTTAAATCACTTTGGTTTTGATACCAATTAGAAAGAATTAACCAAGCAGGATAGAGAGCTTTATTATATCGTTGTTTATCAAGTTCAGCATGAATACGTGCAACTGATTTAGCATCATTTACTTGTGTGCTTAATAATGCAATTTGAATCAATTGACGGTCAGTTTGCGACTCACTTTTCCATAAATAATCAAGAAGCTCCTGAGGCCTACCTTCAAAGCGCAATTGTTGGTAGTGCAGCATGTCGCCTACGCTTAAAGGGCTTATTTGTTGTAACTGCTCTAATGCATATAGCTCATGAGCTTTGTCTTGGACTCGCATTGCCATGTCTACATTGGCACTCCAAAACTCATCGTCAGAACTTTCATGTTTGTTTTTTAGTACTTGCAGAGCTGTAGAAAAGTCATCTTCTAGCCAAAATGCGCGGGCAATCCAAAGTAAATCTTCTTCATTTTTAGGCCCTTTATATGTAGGCCACAAAGCTCTTAATGCTTTTAAATTACCAGTATCGTGAAGTACTTTTGCTTTCCAATATTGTGATAACGCACTTTTACCATTTATTTGCTCAAAGCGTTCAATATTATTTAACTCTTGCTTTGTGTTACCAATAAATTCGTTAGCTTGCATCCAATTAGCAAAGCCATTTCCTTTTAGATTTCTATTTTGGGCTTTATATTCGTATATATCATTAGCATCTTGGTATAAATATAGAGTGGTGGCATCGTTAATACTATCGGTAAGCATCGCAGGGGTTACGGCTTTGTTAGACATTAGCCATTTAAACTCTCGAAGTGCTTCTTTAGGCTTGTTTTGCCAGCGCTTTATCTTCCAATTTAATAAATGTAGCTCTTTGTCACCTGGGCTCTGTAGTAATAACTTTGCGAGTAATTGCTCTGCCCCTTTTGCATTTGCATTTGCTAAACGCAGGTGCATCGCTTGTGTTAAGTACTCGGTGTTATTTGGCTCATCTTTTAATAAACTTTCAATGGCTTGAGCTGCATCTTCCGTATTGCCTGCTAAGTTAGCCAAATAAAGTGTGCGTTTAATATTGGCTTGGTCGCCATAGGTTTTCCACCATGCATAAGCTTGTGCCGGGTTATTTGCACCAAGTGCAGTTTCAATCGCTTTAGCTGCAATGTCAGCATTTATATTTGTTTTATAAATAGCGAATGCTTTGTCAGGTTCCCCTGCGCTTAACCAGTAATCGGCTGCAAGGAGTGGCTGTTTATTTTTTTGATAATACTGAGCAACTTTTGCGTTTAACCCAACGGCTTTTGCAATTGTCAGTATTTGTTCGTTCCAATTTTTATGAGCTCCTATTTTTAATGATAGCTCTTCAAAGCGGTCGTCAACTTTAGCACCACTTGCTAGCCATAATGAGTAAAGCAACTTTATTTCAAGTGTTGCTTTGCGCTCGCCTCTAGGTAGCTTTTCAAGCTCGTTAGTGGCTTGTGAATACTCACTAAGCCCTATATGTAGCTCAACCAATTTAGCGCGAAGCTTTTCGTTGTCGGGCTCTGTATTGAGCGCTGCATTAAGGTAAGATTTCTCAAAGGTATAATCTTGTGAAAGTGCATCATCTTCAAAAAATAAGGTATGGGGAAATAACGCATAAAGTGCAAAACAACTTACAGCTAGTATCGCTAATATTGTTTTTATAGAAATTAACTGAGGGCGCTTTTTAGTATTCATTATAGAGCAGATCCGTTGCAGTTAAGGTAACCATAAAAGTCACCTGTAGGTATTTTAAAATGTGTTATTTTACCCCGATTAATACCTTTGAAGCGCTCACCCAAATTAGATACAAATTCGCAAGAACGTGCATTAATTAAATCAAGTGAAGCGGGCACCCATGCTTTAAAACTAACCGGTCCGTTAACTTGCCAGTTATCAATAACAACATTTGCAGATGCTAAATAAGGTTTTTTACTATTTTGGCTATGATCAAAGCTAAGGCGAGCTATGTTATTTATAATATGTATGTAGTCACCTTTTTCAGTTACACCAGATACACCTTCACTTTGAGCTATGTTTGGCACATCAAAATCGCTAGATATGCGCAGAGTGCGAATGTACTTTGAGCTAAATAACCATTCATTATCACTGTTTTTAGCAAGTGCAGAAAAGTAAAAGTCTTTTGCTACTTTTGCATAGTGGCTTAAATGCACCGGTGTATTTGGCCTTGCTAAAACATAATCAATGTTGTGTTTTAGAGCGTCTAAGCCCGCAAGAACTTCACCTGAATAAAAGTGATAATAAATAGTGTAAGGTTTTAACCTATATGGCTTTTCTGTTATTTCGAATGTTTCGGTTAAGCGTCTAAAGCCGTAATAAGGGCCATGCCATAAGTTTGTGTAAACATTTTCATTTAATATGGGGGCGTAAATTTGATACAGCAAATCTCTTTCAGGGCGACCGATAGGGGAGATGTGAGAAAGGCTTGGGTTATCAGCATTTACATCAGTATTACCGCCATTGACATTTAACACACCAGCGTCACGAGCAAGTTCAAGTGCTTTTGGGCCAGGTGTTGCATCACCAGACCATAGCATCATTACTGTTTTTTTATTTTTAGGTGCGAGCTTGTCATTAATGTACTTTATCGAGTCGGTAATTTCTTTTTTAAGGCTAATTGTGTTGTAGCCAGGCACGTCTAGATGAAAACCGTAATCTGTGTCGTCTTCATCTATTTTTTTTCGCCCAGATAGTGCTGTCCAAAAATAGGGATGACTATAAGTGTGTGAAGCAACTTCTACGTAAGGCAGGTTAAAAATACTACGCGCAATGCCTTCGAGTTTGGCACTTTGTTTAGAATGAATACCGCCTTCTTCAATATCAGCTTGGATCACTGATGACGTTAACGGTAGTTTGTAGTGTTTAATTATTTCATCTCGAATTACTTCTGCTGAATAAGGCTTACCTGCGTAGTGGGCAATACTTGTAAATCCATCTCCATCGATATGCAAAGTAAGCATTCGCCTGCCGCTTTCGGTGGTTGTATCTGGCACTAATATAGGTGGTAACCCCATTGCTTGAGTAAGCAATGTACGCGGATCAATAACCCATTTGCTGCCTTCCATCGGAAATGTATCAATTAGCCAAGGAGCAACTACTACTGCACCATATTTAGTTTTAGCAGCTTGTACAATTATTGTGTTATCAGCTGATTTTATTGTAATTAAAGGAGTCGCATTAGTTGCTAATTTTAGTAAATATGGTTTAACGATAGGGGGAGGTGTTGTGGATTCTCCTTTGAGCCAAGGTGCAAAGCTATCTTGTTTATATGGACCTTCAGGTAGTGTGTTTAACGACTCAATACCCATGTTAAATAGTAATTTAGTTGACTGTGGTAACTCGCCTAAAATAAGTTCTGGCACAACACCTAAATTAGCTTCAAGCCAATTGGTAAGTGTTGGGGTGTAAAATGCATCGCTTGAGGTCCACGAAATAATACCGGCATGTAAGCTAGGGTCAACCAAAGGTAAGTCGCGTTTTGCCATATCTATGTAATCAGGTATGTACCCCAAATACTCAATCATGGTCGCAAGCTTTAAGTGTACGGTAGTGTATATGAGTGGTTTTACGTTACTGTTATAAGGGATTAAAATGCGCCTAGGGATCGGCGTAATTGATGATGTGCCCCACGTTTGCAAGTGACCGTCGGTCACCCACGGATTGAAACCTGCGTCTATAATATTTTGTGCCATAGTAAGGCGATTACCGGGCTTTGCATAATCAATAACTTGGACGTTGAGGCCTAAACTTTGTGCTGTTTTTAATTGTGCGCTTAGCCAATCTTGGTCGTTTTTGCTGGTCACTTTATAGCTATTGTCGGTTGGATTGAAGTGGCTATACAAACCTTCAGCAACTAAGTCACTTGCTAAATTAGCGAGTTTAGGCAATAACTCAAATCCCCGATTGAGGATAAGGTGCTTATCAAAAGTCTCAGATAGTGAGCTTATTATGGTGACTAACCCAGCTTGTTGATCGGGTTTACTGTGTGTAGCATCTAATAGCTGATAGCTATCTAGGGTATCTAAAAATAAGCCGCTAAAGCCGCGTGCTTTTAATGCCGCAGCGCTACTTTTAATATGTTGTTGCCAATGTGCTGATGCTAAATCGGCAATATGGCTATTCCAGTTAGGGTTAACTGCGAGTGAAGACTTACTTTCAATAAACGACTCACCAACACTTAAATAAGCATAGACAGCAATATTACGCTGTTTAAACCAATTAAGTTCGTGCTCAGTCACAAGATCAGGCTGGACTACAACGCGAGAATAAAAGGTCATTTCGGCTAATGGCATCGGCGCTGAGTAGTAAAATGCAATACTATTATTCACAGGCTTTGCAAATACTTGACTAGAAATTAAAAGCACTAGGTATAAAAAATATTTCATTAGTAATTCATTTCAATTAATTTATAACTGTGGCTCAAAGTAATGCGGTCCAATTTATCTAGCTATTTGGTATTAGTAATATAGGGTTATTATATGTTAATGGAAGATTAATTTCTACATGTTAATTCAACCATATACTCAAGGGGTATAATAACATGCTGGTTTGATTAACTCACCACAATAAAACCCATTGGTTTGCCACTCGAGTTATTAAGAGCAACCTACAAACCTATACTTAGAAAAACGATAAAAGAATGTATCAATATGTTACTTACAATAAGAGCTTAGTTTTTTATTACTCACCATCAAGCAGCTCTTTTACATTTTAAGTAACCGTAGAATTGACCTTTTGGCAGACTAAACTGTGTGATATAAGCATTTGATTTACCTTTAAAGCGCTTTCCATCATTAGAAACAAACTCACAAGAACGCCCATTAACTAAATCAATTTTAGCAGGCACCCAGGCTTTAAAACTGACAGCTCCATTCACTTGCCAATTATCCATGGAGACATTAGCTGAAGCTAAATACGGTACATTGTTTTCTTGGCTGTGATCAAAGCTAAGCTTTGCTAAATCATCAGTTATATGAATGTAATTACCCTTTTGAGTGACGCCGGATATTCCTGAACTTTGAGCTACATTAGGAACATCAAAATCATTGGGAATACGTAATGTTCGAATACTTTGAGAGCTAAAAACCCATTCGTTATTGCTGTTTTTAGCAAGAGCTGAAAAATAAAAGTCTTTAGCTATTTTTGCATACTGGCTTAAATGTACTGGCGTATTCGGTCTTGCAAGTACGTAGTCTATATTATATTTCAGGGCATCAAGTCCAGCAGGTAGTTCACCAGAATAAAAATGAAAGTAAATACTATAGGGTTTTAATCTGTATGGTTTTTCTGTAATTTCAAATGTTTCGATTAGGCGCTTAAAACCATAATAAGGCCCATGCCACAAGTTGGTGTATACGTTCTCGTTAATAATGGGTGCATAAATTTGGTATAACAAGTCACCTTCAGGTCGTCCAATTGGCGATACATTTGTAAGAGTTGGGTTATCAGCTTTTACTGAAGTATTACCACCATTCACGTTGAGCACGCCAGCTTTTCTTGCTATGGCTAAAGCCTTTGGTCCTGGAACCGCATCGCCTGACCATAGAATTAATACTGTTTTTTTATTCTTTGGCGTCAGTCGTTCATTAATATATTGAATTGACCCTGAAATTTCTTTTTCTAAATCGACAGAGAGATACCCAGGAATATTTAAATTAAGTCCGTATTTCGTATCATCTTCATCTATGTTTTGTATCCCTGATAGCACTTTCCAAAAGTAAGGGTGGCTGTATGTGTGTGATGCAACCTCTACATAAGGTAGTTTAAATATATCTCTTGCAACTTGCTCAAGTTCTTCACTTTGTTTTGGATGTAAGCCGTTAGGCTCTATGTCTGCTTGTATTATGGAGGATGTTAATGGCAATTTGTACCTTTTTATTATTTCATCGCGAATAACTTCTGAGTTGTATGGCTTACCTTTGAAGTGCGCAACGCTACTAAATCCATCGCCATCTATGTGCAAAGTTAACATACGCCTTCCGCTCAGAGTCGTTGTATCAGGAGCTAATATTGTGGGTAAATTTAGTACTTTTGTTAACAAGTTCTTAGGGTCTATCACCCATTTACTGCCTTCCAGTGGTAAATTATCAATTAGCCAAGGGGCTACTATTATGCCACCTAGTTTAGTCTTACTTCCTTGCGCTAGGATTTTACCATTTGCTGAACTAATGCTAATTAACGCTGTGGCGTCTGAGGTTAACTTAAGGGAATTTGGTCTGATAATTACAGGTGCTTTTGTAGTTTCACCTCTTAGCCAATCGGCAAAGTATTTAACTTCATAAGGGCCAGGTTGCGCATTATTTATATTTTCTACGCCTAAACTAATCAGTAATTTATTTGATTGAGGTAATTCCCCTAATATTAGCTCCGGTACTATTTTTAAACCCCCTTCCAGCCATTTAATAATCTCAGTACTATAAAATATATTACTAGTAGTCCAAGAAATAATGCCGGCATGTAAACTGGGATCTATTTTAGGTAAACTTTCTTTAGCTACATCTACATAATCAGGAATATACCCTAAGTATTCTATGACTGTAGCAAGCTTTGAATGAACGGATTTTTTAACTAAGGGTGAAATATCGCTATTATAAGGGATTAATATTCGCCTAGGCACAGGTGTTATCGATGATGTACCCCATGTTTGCAAGTGGCCATCTGTCACCCATGGATTAAAACCTGCGTCTATAATCTTTTGTGCCATAGCGAGGCGGTTATCGGGCTTTGCATAATCAATAATTTGGACGTTGAGGCCTAAGTTTTTTGCTTTTTTTAATTGTGCGCTTAGCCAATCTTGGTCGTTTTTGTTGGTCAGTTTATAGCTATTGTCGTTTGGGTTGTAATGGCTATATAAACCTTCCGCCACTAAATCATTGGCTAAATCAGCGAGTTTAGGCAATAACTCAAAGCCCCGGTTGAGAATAAGGTGCTTATCAAAAGTTTCAGATAGAGAGCTTATTATGGTGACTAATCCAGCTTGTTGTTCGGGTTTACTGTGCTTGTCATCTAAAAGTTGATAGCTGTCTAGAGTATCTAAAAATAAGCCGCTAAAACCACGTGCTTTTAATGTCTCAGTGCTCCTTTGAATATGTTGTTGCCAATGTGCTGATGCTAAATCGGCAATATGGCTATTCCAGTTGGGGTTTATACTAAGTGAGGACTTATTTCTATTAAAAGACTCGCCAACACTTAAATAAGCATAAACAGCAATATTACGTTGTTTCAACCAATTAAGTTCGTGCTCAGTGACGTGTTCGGGCTGAACTACAACGCGAGAATAAAAAGTCATTTCGGCTAGAGGCATCGGGTACGAATAGTAAAATGCAATACTATTATTTACAGGCTTTGCAAATACTTGACTAGAGATTAAAAGCACGAGGTATAAAATATATTTCATTAGTAATTCATTTTTATTAATTCATAACAGTGGCTCAAAACAATATGTTTTAATCTATCTGGTTATTTGTTACTAGGAAGATAGGGTTATTATATGTTAATAAAAAATTAATCTCTACATATTAATTTAACCTTGAGGCCAATATTTATACTCGCTTACAAATAATCTAACTCGCCGCAATTAAAACTAATTAACTTAAATAAAAGCAGTAAGGCTACGTGGATATTATTTATAGAGAGTGTTTTAAATAATGGATAAACGTTGGATGAATTATTTTTATTAAGACTAAGGTCTCTGCGTTATTGGTGTCTAAAATGCCGAGTTGGGATTATAATATGGCTAAGCTGACTTCTAACTAACTTGGTCCTACCTAATTTTACCTATGCTTTTCTTAATATAAGTTTAAAGCGATATAAATGAGCGAAGTTATTTTGGGCAAATAAGTAAATCTGCAAACTATATTAGTTTTGCTAGATTTTAGTTGTTGCTGCACACACACCTTTATTCACCTCGGAGAAAAAATGAGTAATTTAAGCTTGAAAAACAAATTGCTGTTACTAGCTATTTTACCGCTAATGCTACTTTTGATCAGCTTAATGCTGAGTTCTTATTATTTAGAGAATAAAAATCAGCAACAAAATTTTGAAGCATTTCAAACTAAGTTAATAAGTGACAAGCAAACGTTACTAAGTACCGAAATTGAAATTGCTAGCAAAATTGTTCGCTATCAATTAGCAAATGGCTCTGAGCAAGATGCTAAAAACGCTTTAAGAGACTTAACATTTGGCCAAGGTGGTTACTTTTTTATATACGACACCAATGGCATTAGTGTTTTTCATGCATTACTAGGTGATGCTATTGAAGGGCAAAACAAAATAGGGATGACTGACCCTAACGGTAAAAAAATAATAGTGGGCTTATTAGAGCAAGCTAGAAAAGGCGGTGGCGCTTTTAACTATCATTTTCAAAAACCAAATACCACAGGCTTAGTTGAAAAGATGGGCTATGCAGCAATGATACCAGGCACAAACTGGATGATTGGTACTGGCGCATATATGGATGATATAGACGCAGAGCTACTTAAATACCAAACAACAATGCAAGATCACATGAATGATAAGGTAATGACCTTATTATTAATTGCTTTATTTTGGGTTGTTTTAACAATTATATGTGCGTTAGTTGCCGCAAACACAATGGTAAAACCAATACAGCGCATGGCGCAAAGCCTTGACGATATTGCAAAAGGTGAGGGCGATTTAACTAAGCGTCTAGACATTGATACTAATGATGAAATAGGTCAACTTGGCGAAGCATTTAATATGTTTGTAAGTAAGCTACATGGCATTATTGCTAATGTGGTTGATGTAACACACGATGTAAAAACAGCTTCTGGTGACATAAATACACAAACACGATTAATTGAAGACAAGTTACTTAATCACAATCATGAAACAGACCTTGTTGCAACGGCTATTACCGAAATGTCGGCTACTTCTCATGAGGTGGCTCAAAATACAAACCAAGTGGCAGAGTCAACTCAAGCGGCAACGCAAGAAGTTGCTAAAGCTCAAGAGTGTGTTGATATTTCACTCTGTGAGGTTTCAAACTTAATGGGCGAAATTAACCTAGCTGCTGAACAGGTTGATTCACTCAGTGATCAATCTAAAAAGATTAATAGCGTACTAAGTGTAATTGGTGGAATTGCTGAGCAAACAAACTTACTTGCACTCAATGCTGCAATAGAAGCTGCGCGAGCAGGTGAGCAAGGCAGAGGGTTTGCAGTTGTAGCCGATGAAGTAAGAAGCCTAGCAAGTCGTACTCAAGTTAGCACCCTAGAGATTAGTGAAATGTTGAGTGAGCTACATAATTTAGTATCAGATGCAGTTGCAGCAATGCAAGCAAGCCAAAGTAGTTGTAATCGCTCTGTTGAATCCTCTCGTGCTATTTCAGAAAGTTTAGGCGCTGTAACAAGCTCAGTTAGATCAATTAACGACATGAGCACACAAATTGCGACAGCGGCGCTGGAGCAAAGTAGCGTTACAGAAGAAATAAACCGTAATGTATTTGCTATTCAAGAAATAGTTAATGAGCTAACTATTTCAAGTAAAACCACCTCTTCAGTTGGTCAGCATTTAGCTGGGCGTGGTGAAAGCTTAGGACACTTAGTTGGCCAATTTAAAATTTAACAAAGCTTAAAGCCCTACACTAAAAGCCGCTAATAGCTGTCTCTTATACACAAATCCCTGCTAAGAAATTAGCGGGGATTTTTTTGAACTAAATCTCAATGTCATGATCAGATCTTCAAATC
>NZ_WTKX01000019.1:0-100957 GCF_011378755.1 Pseudoalteromonas sp. Z1A2
AAGATTTGAAGATCTGATCATGACATTGAGATTTAGTTCAAAAAAATCCCCGCTAATTTCTTAGCAGGGATTTGTGTATAAGAGACAGCCAATAGGGGCTTTTTTGTCTTCTGACATTAAATGCTGATCACTGTCACTTATAAAACAAAGCATCTGATCTAACGCTGGAATTTAATAGTGCATTCGCACTATTCCAAATTTAAGAAAGCTTAGCTTAATCTATGGATTAACTTTATTTAGATTACGTTTATTCTTAGGGGTAACTAAAGAATAAAAATTACACAATATTAAATTAATGTAGCTTTAAATAATTTGGATAGATATTTACTTGGGAAATTAGTAAAAGTGGTGGCCCCTCCCAGACTCGAACTGGGGACCTAACGATTATGAGTCGTGTGCTCTAACCAACTGAGCTAAGGGGCCAACTTTATATAACTGCTAGGCAGTTAATTTTTGAAGCGTTCAGTCACAGAGCGACTAAAGCGGGTTGCAGTATAAAAACTTTTTAGGTGCTTGTCACTACCAAAAACCTTTATTTTAACAATCAACAAGCTAACTGCTTAAATAGTAATCTTTTAAGTGGCATAAACATAAAATGTAAGGTATTTACCGTGCTATTCACTGCATTAAATTATAAACAAAACCTATCCCATATAGTCTTTCATATTTAACCCTCTACTTTTTAAGCAAAGCTAACATATACGAGTAGGCATACAAGGCTGTAAAAAATATGCTTGGGGCTACTGCCAGTGCCAAATTAGGTGTCTGATTAACTACATTTACCATAATCACTAAGCTCGATTGGACAGTAATCGGAACAATAGGCGCAAAAAGTACGCCTGCTATTTTTTTATTACTTAAATACGAGGCGCTAGAGTTAATTGCATTATTAAAACTTTGTCGTATTGCTACGTTTTGTGGTGTTTTAGAATGAAACATACAAATAATTGGAGTTACGAACGCAAGCGTTACATAACTAAACTTATACTTGTTGACGACCCTTTCTAAAATAAAGGTAAAAAACAGCGTTACAAATCCACTATACAAACCTTGCACTAATGCAGCTTGAAGAGTGACCGATTTAGCAATGTCTGCCGCGCTATTTGCCCAGTAGGCCCAACTAAAATAAAAAACGAATGACACAACGCCTGACATTATAAGTCGAATATTCAATTAACTACCTCAATATGCCTAAAAACCTAGTTTAATGATAACACTAGAAGTGAAGGAAATATTGTCACTAAATAATAAGGTATTTGATTGTATATTGTAGATGTATAAACACACTAATGTTGAAGATTTCCTAAATGGCATCAAGTCAGAATCTGAGCGCGACTGTTAGCTGGAAAGCTTATTAGTAAACAATAAGTATAGTTTTAAAATAATATTGGGAGTGAGTTAAGGAAGTGAATTAATGGGTTAAAGAGCTTTAAAAATTGGATTTAACCTAAAAACCATCTAAAAACTAATATTGTGAGCCGATCGGTACTAAAGTATTTAGCTAGACCTCAGTAGTCGGCTTACACAATATATAATCTACATTATTTTTTCGCAATAATGTAGATTGCATGTATTAACCCTGGGAAATAACCTAGCAGTGTTAATAGAATATTTAACCAAAAATGCATACCTAAGCCAACTTGCAAAAACACACCTAATGGCGGTAATAAAACCGAAAGTATTATACGAATAATATCCATGATCAAACTCCATTTAAATTAAACATTGAAAAGACTTAAAGCCCAGCATTACTGGGCCTTAACTATACTGTATTATTCAGCAACAATAGCTAGTTTATCAACTACGTCGCGAACATCTTCAGCATTTTTAGCAATTTTAACTGCTAGTTGCTTTTCAGCTTCAGACTCTACAGAGCCATTCAGAGTTACCACACCGTTGTCGGTATCAACATCAATGTCTGTACCACCTACTTCTGAGTCAAACAGGAAGCGAGTTGTGATTACAGTGGTGATTTTAGCGTCCGTTAGGTCGTTATCATCATCGTCCATCATGTCGTTGCTTTTATCTTCGGTGTCCATGCTTTTAACAACTGTAAGGCTGTTATCAACATCAGTTACACCATCGAGGCTAAGTACAAGTTCTTCTGCAAGCTCTTTATCAAGTTCGCTATTAACTTTACCTGTAAGTACTACCTTGCCATTTTTTACATCAGTGTTAATGTCAAAGTTGTTTAGATTAGTGTTCATAAGTAGAACGGTTTCTGCCTTACCATCAATCCAAGCATCTTTACTTTCGTTTTCCCAGCTGTTTGCTTGGGCACCCATAGCCGTAGTACCAAGAACTAGAGCTGCGATAATAGATTTGTTAAATGTTTTCATAATCTTTCTCCTTTTGATTAAAGACACTTTAACTAATGCGAGCTTCAGGCCAACTTTATTTACCCTTTAAATTCAACGATTTGAATTAATTAAGAGATTAAACCTTATCTATGTTTGTGTAACTATTTACAGGCTACTCGGTAAAACTTTCTCAAATAGTGAAAATAGCTAGATAATTGCTCTTTTGGTTAATCTATCGTTAATATAACAAAACAAAAAACACCGTTAAATAATAACCAATTGATTATTAATGAAATTATATTTGGTACGCGGTTTGCAATCTAACTACAATAGCAGTATCAATAGTAAATATAAGAAGGAATAACTCATGTCTGTAAAAGTTGAAGACCGCCCAATAGAGCAAGTACGCGAACAAGTGATTGATCAATTAATTTATAATTACAGTCATGGTGTTATTTCTGTTGATGCATTTGAAAGACGTTTAGATAATGCGATGGATGCACCTAATAACGAAGCACTGCTAGCCTTAGTAGAAGACTTAACACTTAATACCGATCAGCAATATAAAGCAGAAAAACAATCGCAATTTACACCACATTATAGTGCACAGCAAAACAGTGATGATGATTTTACATTACGCAGTATTTTAGGATCTAACGAGCGAAGTGGTCAGTGGGTTGTACCAAAAAATATATATTTGAGTAACTTTATGGGATCGGTGGTGCTTGATTTTACCGATGCTATTTTTGCGCATCAAAATGTAACTATTCACGTTAACTGTATTTTTGGTAGCGATGAAATTTACGTACCAGAGCATGTCAATGTAGTGTCTAAAATGTTTTGTATTTTAAGTAGCCTTGAAAATAAATCTGTGTCGCTCAACAAACGCCAAGGCCCTACAATTCATATTGAAGGAAAGGCAGTAATGGGCTCGGTTGAAGTGAAAATAAAGCGCACAATTAAAGAAAAATTTATGAGCTTTGCAAATGAGCTAAAAACCCAGTTTGGCACGGGTAATAATAACCGCTCACTATAATTGAGTAGCAGCACTTTAGCGTGCTGCTTAGTATTTTATTATAAATCGTTATTTCGCTCGCTTGGTATATCACTTAAATACTCTACAAACTCAACTTCAAACCCTGCAGGATCAATAAAGTAGACATTCTTTCTGAAAGGATTCTCGCTACCTTGCTTGCTTAGAGTAAAACCCGCTTTATTTAAGCGCATTACTACTGCGCTTAAATTATTAGTTACATAAGCAAAGTGTGCAAAACCAATTTGATGGCCCGATAAGTTTCTGTTTTCACCTTCACCATGACTGCTTATCGCAATGTAATGCGTGTCATCTCCAAAGTGTACCCAGCGTCTTGGTTTTCCATGCCAATCGCCTCTGCCCTCACTTCTAATCGACCAATGTGGAAATACAGCGCGATAAAATGTAAGCATACTATCTATATCACTCGCGACTAAGTTTACGTGCTCTAAATACATAATGTTATCCTATCAGTTAAGTTAGGAGCACGATAAAACCTCAAGTTAACTTTAGGTAAAGTGTTATTTAAATTTAATTTATTTAAATGCAGATAATTATTTTTTAAAAATATATAAACTTTTCAATCTTGTATAAAAAACAAACACAAGTATTTGGGGTTTATTGTTTACTTTATGGCAAAAGTCGCTAAAATACGCCGGCTGAAATATATAAACGTTCTTTTACAACCCAAAGGTAATACCATGCATCCAATGTTAAACATTGCGGTTCGCGCTGCGCGCAACGCAGGCAAAATTTTACTTCGCGCAAGTGAAGATTTATCAAAAGTTGAAGTGCAACAAAAAGGCGCTAACGACTTAGTAACTAACATTGATAAAGAAGCCGAAGCCGTAATTCGTGACACTATTTTACAGTCTTACCCTACTCACTCAATTGTTGGTGAAGAACTAGGTGAGCATAAAGGCAAGGATGATGATTACCAATGGATTGTAGATCCTATCGATGGAACAACTAACTTCATCAAAGGTATCCCTCATTACGCGGTTTCTATCGCACTTAAAGTTAAAGGTCGTTTAGACCAAGCTGTTATTTATGATCCAATTCGTGGTGAGCTTTTCACTGCATCTCGCGGTCAAGGCACTCAGTTAAACAGTAAACGTCTACGCGTTAGCAAAACTACGGTTCTTGCAGGCACTGTACTTGCTACTGGTTTCCCGTTCAAAAACAAAAACCACATGGATGCATACACTGAAGCGTTTAAAGCATTATTTGTACACACTGCTGATATTCGCCGTGCAGGTTGTTCTGCTTTAGATATGGCATACGTTGCAGCTGGCCGTGTTGATGGATTTTTTGAAATTGGTTTAAAACCTTGGAACTCTGCTGCAGGCGAACTTATGGTTAAAGAAGCGGGCGGTATGGTTGTAGATTTCGCCGGTGGTAATAACTATAACCACAGCGGCAATATTATCTGTGGTTCACCAAAACTGACTCAAGCAATTATTCGCGAAATTCGTCCAGTATTAACTGAGTCGTTACTTCGCTAATTAAATGCTATGAATAGCATACTAAAAAGGAGCCTAGGCTCCTTTTTTTGTGCCTAAAAATAAGGGTTATCGAGTTTAATCTCTATCGTTTTACCTTTTGTATAAGGTAGTGTATTTAAATCCTTTGCGAAGTATTCATTAAATAATGCATCAAACTCGCCGTTTGTCTGCATTAATATTAAGCCCTCCTCTACAGCCTTTGCCAATTCGGGTTTACTCTTAGTCACAAAATAATAAATACCCGTTGGGTAGCTTATATATAAATTAGGCACAACGACTAAGTTACTTTGTTTGTTTTCAATAAGCTCAGAATTAACCTCAATAAACGAGCGAGGAAAGTAATCTATCCGCCCACGGCTCGTTAAAGTGAACATGGCTTGGTAATTGGTAAGCGGCCTTACACGTAAGCCGTTATAGGACATTATTCTTGTATCTGGCCAGTTGTGACCCTGCACTGCTGAAAACTCTCCTAGCTGCTCTAGGATTTTTACGTCTTTAAAGCGTGCTACGTTTTGTTTATTAGTGAGTAAAGCCCGCTTTCCTATGTAACCTTTAAATAGTGGTATTTTAATAGCTAAAGCAAGTGCCTCTCGCTCTGGACTACTCATACTCCAATACATATCTAGTTCGTTATCATTTAGGTTTATGAGCTTACGTTTTTGCTGATCTGGTATGGGAGTCATCCTAATAACTCCAGGATAGTTAACACTCTCAAGTGCACGTACCAGTAGCTCACTTGAGTACTCTTCTCGTGCGTTTTGAGTATCTTGCTTTTGGGCTACATTAATTATTTGCTCTTGCGCCATAAGTGCAAAACTTGCAAGCAGACCAAGTACACTGGTCGAGATTTTTATTGGCAACATAATAATTACCTATTTTTATTTAAATTACCTGCTTATTGCTTGCTAGGCGCACCACTGCGGGAGCAGGCCCTTTACGTTTGCAAATAAACAAATAACTATGGCGATAACGTTTGGCTTCTTTTTTAGCATCAGTTGCGAGTGCTGCAACTTGGTGACTGTTTTTACATTGTTGTAAATCAGGCTCAACTAAGCCAATTGATAACGTTAGTAGAGGCACAAATTGCTTTTCTCCTTCACGATTTGTGGCCCAATACCCTTCGCTCTTTATGTGCTCAGGTGTAAAAAATATACGAGACTGGAGTTGAAATTGCTCAATAATGATATTACATATATCAACCGCGTTGTGCTGATCAAACACTACCATAAAGTCATCGCCACCTATATGTCCTACAAAGTTAGCACTATTTTTACACGCTTGCACTGTTACATCAGCTAATAGTTTAATTACACTGTCGCCGCTAGCGTAGCCGTATAAGTCATTAAATTGCTTAAAATGATTTAAGTCTATATATGCGAGTGAAAACGGATTACTACCTTTTAATCGCTGCTCTATAGCTTCATTAATTGCCACATTACCAGGGAGCATAGTCAGTGGATTAGCGTGTTGTGCATGGCGTATTTTTTCTTCGGTTATGTGTTTTAAAATATCGCGAAGCGGCGCTAACCCTAAATAAGCGTTTTCTCTGGTTATCACTATATGGCGGCGTATATCAAAGTCCTGCTCAGTTATTTGCTTACTTACGGTATCGAGTAATTGGTTTTCGTCAACGACTAAGGGCTGCTTATCCATCAGTGCAGTAACGGGGCGTTTATCGTAAAGAGCATGCCCATAGGGCGCTGCAAAAACTTCTGTTAATTGATCTCTGTGAAGTAACCCTACTGGCTGGTTTTCAGTATTTAACACTGCAATGCTTATGAGTGATTTATCTTGCTCAAAGAGCTTATGCGCATCTTTACAGCGAGTGTCGCTGCTTATTGCAAGTTGCGTAATCGATAAGCGACCTATAGCCATAGATTGATCAAACAATGTGTTTGATTGCGTAAATGAAAGAGCTTTTAGTTGCTCTGAGCTGAAATCTTCACTTGGCTTTATGCTTGGCTTTTCGAGTAAAAACCCTTGTACATTACTAATGCCTAAGTTTTCTACAAATGTAAGCTCTTCTGGACGCTCGATGCCTTCAGCAATAACCTGAGTATTAGTAGCTCTGGCCAAAATAGTAATAGATTTCAAAAACTCTTTTTTAACTTCGCTTTCATCACAATGATCAATAAAATAGCGGTCAATTTTTACAAAATCAGGGCATAGTTCAGACCATTGCTTTAACCCTGAATACCCAGCGCCTAAATCATCTATTGCTATAGTAAAACCGAGCTCTCGGTAATGGGCTATCGTTTTTAATAACAAGAAGCCATCATCTACTTTTTCTTGCTCAGTAACCTCTATAACTACACGGTTAGCAGCTAAGCCAAATTGCTCTATTAGGTGCAATGTTTCCCCTTTAGGGTGGCAAGGGTCTAGTAGTGTTTTAGGGCTTACATTTAAAAATAATTTACCTTGTAGGTTAAGCCTTACAAAGTTTTCAATCGCTTTAGAGCGACATAGTAATTCAAGCTCCGAAATTAAACATTCCTCATGGGCAACTTTAAATAACGTATTAGGCATTTCTAACGGGCTATTTTTAGGTCCTCGACTAAGTGCTTCGTAACCTAAAATAACTTGATTACTAATATCAAAAATAGGCTGAAACAGCGTTGTTATTTCACCGCTTTTTAAAATGTACTCTAATACTTTGCGCTGAATCGTCACGTATTTGCCTTACAACTATTTTGATTGGAGCAATAAAGTACCAAGTGTGTATGACATTTTTATTGCGCAAAAAAATGCGCTCATAAAAAAACCGCTCATAAGAGCGGTTTTTATTAAGTACAAACCTAGTTACGGCATAGCGTCTTGGTCTGCGCCTTCTTTTTCAATTACTTCAGGTATTAAATCTTCTTTGCTTACGCCCATTGCTATAGCAACAGAGCTTGCAACATAAATCGAAGAATAAGTACCAATAAACACACCAAACAGTAATGCAGTTGCAAAACCATGAATGGTTTGTCCGCCCCATGCAAACAAGGCAATCAATACTAAAATAGTCGTGATTGATGTTACAAGTGTACGGTTAAGTGTTTGCGTAAGTGAAATATCAATAATTTCTATCGTATCGTCAATGCGTACCTTACGGAAGTTTTCACGTATACGGTCTGATACAACAATCGTATCATTGAGTGAATAACCAATTACCGCAAGAATTGCCGCTAATATAGTTAAATCAAACTCTAAACCTAATACCGAAAATAAACCCACAGTAATGATAACATCGTGTAGTAGTGCACCTACCGCACCTACTGCAAAGCGCCATTCAAAACGAAACGCAACGTAGATTAAGATACAAATAAGCGCAGTTAACATGGCAAGGCCACCCTGCTCTTTTAAGTCTTCACCTACACTTGGGCCTACAAATTCAATACGGCGCATTACTACGCTGTCGTCTGCTTTTTTAAGTGCATCGATTACTTGGTTACCAATTACTTCAGCTTTTACATCGCTACCGCGTGGTGCTAAGCGAACTAAAATTTCTTGGCTTGAACCAAATAGCTGCACTGATGCATCAGCAAAACCATTATCAGCTAGTGCATCACGTACTTTTTTAAGGTCAGCCGGTTGTGAAAAACCCACTTCTACCGCAGTACCGCCGGTAAAATCTAAACCAAAGTTTAGGCCTTTGATAAAAATTGATGCAAACGACGCTAAAATTAGTAACGTCGAGAAACCCATAGCCACTTTTCGAAGAGACATGAAACGAAGGGTTCTACTACCCAAACTTAAAATTTGCATGTCTGCTCCTTAAATCGAAAGTTTATCAATGCGTTTACCACCAACAAATAAGTTGATTACCGCACGGGTACCAACGATGGCTGTAAACATTGAAGTTAAAATACCAATCGCAAGTGTCACTGCAAAGCCCGCAATCGGACCAGTGCCCACTGCAAACAGTATAATGGCAGCAATTAGTGTCGTGATGTTGGCATCAAATATAGTGCTAAATGCGCTATCGTAACCAAAATGAATCGCTTGTTGAGGGCTACGGCCATCGGCCAGCTCTTCACGAATACGTTCAAAAATAAGTACGTTAGCATCAACCGCCATACCTACCGTTAATACAATACCGGCAATACCTGGTAGCGTAAGTGTAGCGCCCGGAATTAAAGACATAACACCTACAATTAGTACTAAGTTAGCCGCAAGCGCAAGGTTTGCAACCATACCAAAACCTTTGTAGTACACAAGCATAAACACAAGTACAAACGCAAAGCCAAGTGCAACCGCAGTCATACCCGCTTCAATATTTTCTTGTCCTAAGCTTGGACCTACTGTGCGCTCTTCAACAATTTGAATTGGCGCTACAAGTGCACCAGCACGAAGTAGTAAGCTTAAGTTATGTGCTTCTGCTGGGTTATCAATGCCGGTAATACGGAACGAGCGATCAAGACGGGCTTGAATCGTTGCTACGTTAATAACTTCTTCAACCTTAATAGGCGGAAGCGCTTTACCGTCTGCATCTTTTTTACCTGATGGCTTGTACTCAATAAATACCGTTGCCATACGCTTACCAATAGCACGCTTGGTAAAGGCATTCATTTTTGCCCCACCTTTGCTATCTAACGTAATACTTACTTGCGGACGTTGGTATTCATCAGCGCCAGATTGCGCGCCCGTAATATGGCTGCCCTCTAAAATAATACGCTTTTTAAGTACAACAGGGTAACCGTCGCGGCTCATGATCATTTCAGTACCCGCAGGGATACGACCTTGAGCAGCAGCGCTAATATCAGCGTTTTCGTCTACTTCACGAAATTCAAGTGTTGCTGTTGCGCCTAAAATTTCTTTAGCGCGTGCTGTGTCTTGAATACCAGGTAGTTGAACAATAATACGCTCAGCGCCTTGGCGTTGTACGTTAGGTTCTGCAACACCAATTTGGTTGATACGGTTACGAATAATCGTTTCATTTTGCTTGATAGCGTAGTCACGAATTTCTTTGAGTTTTTGCTCACTCATTGTCGCAAAAAATGCTTTATCGTTACTGCTGTCATCAATGTAGACATTTAGCGGGTAGCGAGTTTCTAAGAAGCTCTCTGCTGCATTTTTGTCTTCTTCAGTACGCATTTCTACACGCATACGATCGGAGCCTGCTACGCGGCGAACACTACGATAACGTAGTTTTTCTTCGCGCAGGTCACTGCGAAAATCTTGTTCCATTTGCTCAAGCTGGTTATCAACCGCTGTTGCCATGTCGATTTCCATGGTGAAATGTACGCCACCACTTAAATCAAGACCTAGCTTCATAGGGTTACCACCAACCGCTTTTAACCAAGCTGGTTGAGCAGGTGCCATATTAATAGCAGAAATGTAATCATCGCTCAGCGAATCACGTAGTAAGTCATGCGCTTTAAGTTGCTCTTCAACATTTTTTAAACGAACTAAAATTTGTCCATCTTCAAGTATTGTCGATTTAGCGGTTACATTATTTGTTTTAAGGATTGCGTTTACTTTGTCTACAACACTGAGATCGACATCAGCGCCTTTAGCACCTGAAACTTGTATGGCCGGATCACGACCATACAAGTTTGGAGAGGCATATAAAAGGCCAATGGCTACCACAGCTAAAACAAGTAAATACTTCCAAACTGGAAACTTGTTTAACACGGGGTCGTCCTTATTATTTTTATAGCGACTTCATTGTGCCTTTTGGCAATACTGCAGATACTGCAGATTTTTGTACTGTAACTTCTGCTTGCTCGTTTAAAGAGATAACGATGAAATCTTTCTCTTCAGAAATTTTCACAATTTTACCCACTAAACCGCCTTGGGTAAGTACTTCATCACCTTTAGCCATCATACTCATTAAGCTTTTGTGCTCTTTAACGCGCTTAGCTTGTGGGCGGTAGATTAAAAAGTAAAAAACCAAACCGAAAATAGCTAACATTATTAGCATTTCCCAACCACCGCCTGCCGCAGGTTGACCAGCTGCTGCGTGTGCATTTGAAATAAATAAACTCATGATACTTCCTCTTTAATTTTAAAGTTTAATTTTTTATATCTGCTAACTCTGGCACATCTTGGCCTCGGCGAGCATAAAAATCTTGTACAAATTCTTCTAATTTACCTTCGCTAATTGCATTACGTAAACCTTCCATAACACGTTGATAGTAACGTAAGTTATGAATTGTGTTTAGTCGCGCACCTAAAATTTCGTTACATTTATCAAGGTGATGCAAATAAGCTCGTGAATAGTTTTTACACGTATGGCAATCACACTCAGGGTCAAGTGGCCCTGTATCTGTTTTATGCACTGCGTTACGTATTTTTACTACACCCGTGGTAATAAATAAATGGCCGTTACGCGCATTACGTGTTGGCATAACACAGTCAAACATATCAATACCACGGCGAACCGACTCAACTAAGTCTTCTGGCTTGCCTACACCCATAAGGTAACGAGGCTTGTCTTCTGGCATTTTAAACGCACAATGATCAAGGATATTCATCATTTCGTTTTTAGGCTCACCTACTGATAGGCCACCTAATGCATAACCGTCAAAACCAATTTCTTCAAGGCCAGCTTGTGATTGTGCACGTAATTCTGGGTACATACCACCTTGGATAATACCAAATAAAGCAGATGGATTATCGCCATGCCCTTCTTTTGAACGCTTAGCCCAACGAAGAGATAACTCCATAGAATCTTTAGCTTCTTTTTCAGTTGCTGGGTATGGCGTACACTCGTCAAAAATCATAACGATGTCTGAGCCTAAGTCGCGCTGTACTTCCATCGACTTTTCAGGCGACATCATAATTTCATCACCATTTACTGGAGATTGAAATAAAACGCCTTCTTCAGTGATTTTGCGCATTGCGCCTAAGCTAAATACTTGAAAACCGCCTGAGTCAGTTAAAATTGGGAAGTCCCAATTCATAAAGTCGTGTAAATCACCATGTTGTTTAATGATCTCAGTACCTGGGCGAAGCATTAAATGAAAGGTATTACCTAAACATATTTGCGCACCAGTGGCTTTAACTTCATCTGGCGTCATACCTTTTACAGTACCGTAAGTACCAACAGGCATAAAAGCAGGTGTTTCTATTACACCACGGTCAAAAATTAAGCGGCCGCGGCGCGCTTTTCCGTCAGTACAATCTAATTCAAATTTCATATCATCCTCAATGTCGGAAAAACAGTCCAACAAGCTATAATTTAACCGCCTGATTCTACCCTTTTTGCCTCACTAATACTATTAGCTGCGATAAATTCAGTTTTGCCAATTGCCGCAAACAAAAACCCCAGCAACTAAGCTGGGGGTTTTAATATATTCGACTGAGTATTAAACAATATTTTGTTACTTACGTGTTAAAAACATCGCGTCGCCATAACTAAAAAAGCGGTACTGCTGCTCTATTGCAGTATTGTAAGCGCCCATAATATTGTCTTGGCCGCTAAATGCGCTGACTAACATTATAAGCGTTGATTCTGGTAAGTGAAAATTTGTGACCATGGCATCAACAACATTAAATTGATAACCAGGAAAAATAAATATATCGGTATCACCAAAATACGTATCTAACTTGCCGCCGTGAACTTTAGCAGCCGACTCTAATGAGCGAACTGAAGTTGTGCCTACCGCAATTACACGCCCACCATTTGCTTTAGTTTGCGCAACAGCTGCAACTACGTCATCAGGTACTTCTATGTATTCTGAGTGCATTACATGCTCATCAACACTATCAACTCGTACCGGCTGAAAAGTACCAGCGCCAACGTGTAGCGTAACAAAAGCCATATTTACGCCTTTATCTTTGAGTGCTGTCATTAACTTATCGTCAAAATGTAGACCTGCAGTTGGTGCTGCAACTGCACCTGGTTTTTCACCATAAACAGTTTGATAACGCTCACGGTCAGCATCGGTATCAGGTCGGTCAATATAAGGAGGCAGTGGCATATGGCCAATATCATTAAGTATATCTAACACGTTTTGGCTATGATCGAACTCAAGCTCAAATAAAGTATCGTGGCGTGCAACCATTATTGCCTTGGCTTTGCCTTCTAAAATAACTTCGTTACCGACCTTAAGCGACTTACTTGCCCGTACATGCGCAAGTACGCGATGCTCATCTAATACCCGCTCTACAAGTACTTCAACTTTTCCGCCTGAAGCTTTTTGACCAAACATACGTGCTGGAATAACGCGTGTATTGTTAAAGACCAATAAATCGCCTTCGTTTACTAAATCAAGTATATCGCTAAACACTTTATGTTCTAAAGTTCCGCTTGGGCCATCTAAAGTGAGTAGACGGCTGCTGGTTCTGTCCGCTTTAGGAAAACGAGCTATTAATTCATCAGGTAAGTCAAAGCTAAAGTCAGCCACGCGCATAATTAGTAATCCACATCATTTAAAATCGCGCCAAGTGTATATGTATCGGATATTAAGCTCAAGAAATCAGCCAAACTTATAATGTCTGTTTGCGTGTTTGCCATTAAATTCTCTTGTTCTTATGGTTAAATGTCACTATTCTTATTCGGCTAAATTATTATAAGTTATATTAGGGGTGTTCAACTCGTGCCAAACCAGCTTAAATTGCTAATATTAAACGCAAGTAGTGCTGAACGTCGCGCGATTAAGGGCACTTTAGATAGCTTAAATGTATTTACCTTTATTGATGCCCAAGACAGCCAACAAGCTTTAAAGCTTTTAAAACAACACCCTGTTGATATTATAATAACGGGCATTAATGTTGGTAAAATTGATGGCTGGCGCTTTTCTAGGATGATCCGCTCAGGATTATTAAAAACACCAAAAAACACACCAATCTTACTTATTCCGCCAATTTACTGTGAGCGGATTGCCGAAACAACAGCCCGAAGCTATGGGATAGATGCTGTACTACCGTTTGAGCACAAAGATATGCTCCCTCAAGTACTTGCGAATGTTTTATCTACTCACTTAGAAAAAAGTAGCCGGCTAAACTTATTATTATTAGAGCCACTTCAAAATACGGCAGACAAAATAAGTGAACAGTTAAAGTTAAACTTTGCTATCACTCACGTAACTTCAGCTAAAGCGGCACTTAACGCTTATAACCAACAGCAGTTTTCAATTGTGCTACTCGATGCCACTACATCAAGTGCAGAGAGCTCGAGTGTACTCGTTGAAGAAATCCTCCAGCACAATTCTAAACAAGCTATTGTTACAATTATAGAAAGTGACGATGCCGATTACGCTGAGCAGCTTTTGCTTTCGGGTGTTACCGACTTTATTAGAGCCCCTTACGATCCTTCATTTTTAAACAAAGTGTGTGACCACGCCGCACGACGTGAAGATTTTATGGTGAGTTATGCTGAATTTGCTTACAAAGTAGAACAATTAAGCGTGAGCGAAGTGCGTTACAAAGAGTTATTTTCAGCTCATCAGCGTATTTTATTGCACTTAAATACAGTTGTTTTAGAGCTCGATCAGCAAGGTAATATTCGTTTTATTAACCCCGCATGGGAAACATTAAGCGGTTTTGGTGTTAAATCATCACTACAAAACCCATTAAGCGCTTATTGTAATAACGAAGATAAAGGAAGGCTTGACTACACTATTAACGATATTTTACATGGTGGCGAGCAACAGCAACAAATAGAAGTAAAGTTAACCCACAAAAATGGCAATTTAATTTGGGTTGAATGCAGATTGCAGCTAATAAAAAATAGTCGTAACAACGCGACTATAACCGCAACTATCGACAATATACACGAACGAAAGCAAGCTGAGATTCAACTACGTCATTTAGCACACCATGACCCATTAACTGGTTTACATAATCGTTATTATTTTGATCAACAGCTTAATAAAATATGCCAAGATAAATACACCTATGATGGCATAGAGCATGCTGTTATTTATATTGACCTCGATCACTTTAAAATAATAAACGACAGTAAAGGCCATCATCAGGGCGATATAGTTTTAAAAGAAGTGGCGCAATTATTTAAAGCAAATATTGGCGACGATCACCTGGTATGCAGAATTGGTGGGGATGAATTTGCAGTCATACTTACCAATATGAATTTACTGGATGCACACCTTATTGCAGAAGGTGTGTGTAGTGCGATAGAAAAACATGCTTTTAAATCAGAAGATCAGATATACACTATTAGCTGCTCTATTGGTTTAACTCAAATCACGACACAAAATAACGACCCTAATGAGTGTTTAAAACAAGCCGATATTGCTTTGTATATTGCCAAAAACCTAGGGCGTAACTTAGTACATTGCTATTCAAAAGAAGATGCTCAAAACAATACACTACAAACAGGGCTTGAATGGGGCCACGAAATTCGCCAAGCACTACAGCAAGATAATATTGAACTACATTACCAACCTATTTGGGATTTTAAAGAGTGTAAAGTTGCTTATTTTGAAGCGCTTTTACGCTTAAAACTAAAAGGTGAACTCGTATACCCAAATCAGTTTATTCCCTCTTTAGAAATGCTTAACGACACATTTTTGATGGATCAATGCGTTATACGTAATGCTATTGCTTGTGTATCTAAGCACCCAGAGTTAAACCAAGTTGCTATTAATTTGTCAGCACAATCGTTCTTAGATGAACGCTTATTGCCATTAATTGAATCAAACCTTGAAAAGTATAACGTGCCTGCTTCGCGGATAATTTTTGAAATAACTGAATCTGCGAGTATCAATAACCTAAAGGCCACTCGTAAAATGATTGAGAAGCTTAATAGCTTAGGCTGTCATTTTTCTATCGATGATTTTGGAACTGGATTTAGTACATTTAATTATTTAAAACAGCTACCAGCACAGCATGTGAAAATTGACGGCTCATTTGTAAGTGATATGCTCAATGACCCTATAGATTTAGCGTTAGTAAAAGCAATAAATGATATTAGTCGGTCTCTCGATAAGCGCTCTGTAGCTGAGTACGTTGAAAACGAAGAGATATTTTTTGCACTAAAAGAAATTGGTGTTGATTATGGGCAAGGCTACTTTATTGCACGTCCAATACCTGTTGAAAAAGTAAAAGATGAACTCGAAAAAATTTCTAAAAATAAAACGTTTTACCAACAACAAGCTAGCCCAAAATAAACAAAATTAAACAATTTTAATCATTTTATTACTACCAATATTACCTTTCTTGCCTATACTTTCAGCATCAAATAAAAAATGTCGTGCCTTTTTATGTATTTCACTTTAAAAACATGACATTACCTTTTGGCGGCGTAGTACCGATATTTATAGTGGGTTTCAAAGCTATTTAAGCTTTTAAGGAAGAAGGTATGACACAACTAGTTATGTTATTACTGATTATACATTTTGCAATCGCGTATCAGTGTTACCGCTACGCGAATATTAAAGGCTACCCAGTTAAGGTTTTTACTGTATTAGGCTGTGTGCCTTACTTTAACTTGGTGGTATGGATTTATTTATTATTTTTACCTGAACTTGAGCCTTTTGAAAGCCATCTTCAAAATCAAAAGCAGCCTTTGTAGGCTGCTTTAGTTCACTTATTATTCTGCTTTAGAAAAATCTAAACTACATTGACGCTTTAAAAACACCTCAAGCTGTTGACTAAATAGCCTAAAGTCTCGAATTCGGCCCGTAGTTTTACGCCACAAGATACCAATATCTCTATATGCATCACTTTGTGATGGTGTAGCCACCATATTTTTATTATCTAAAATACCCGCATTAATCGCCATCTGTGGTAAAAAAGTCACCCCGAGCTGATGCTCAACCATGCTTAATAGAGTATGTAAGCTTGCAGCTTCAAATGGGTTAATACAACTGGCACGGTTTAAGTGACATGCACTAAGCGCATGGCCCGTCATGCAGTGCTCGCGCTCTAATAAGAATACGCTAGCCTCTGGTAATAGATTAAAGTCGACTACGCCCTTTGCAGCGCTGTAATCCTTATGGTGCACTAAACTAAACTGATCTTTTGCCAATACTTGTGTATGAAATTTATCTGTTTCGTACGGCAGTGCAAGTAGCGCTAAATCAATATGCCCATGTTCAAGTTTATCCAGTAGCTTGTCACTCGTATCTTCAATTAATACCAGCTCTAAATCACAAAAGGTTTCTTTACAAAAATGATAAAGCGGAGCCGCTATAAAGCTTGCAATTGTAGGTATAACACCCACAGTCAGCTTACCACTTAGTGGTGTTAAAAAGCTTTTTGTAAGCTCTTTTAAACTAATTGTATCGTTAATTATTTTACGAGAACGCTCAACAACTTCTTCACCAATACTGGTAAACATCAGGCTGCGATTTTCACGCTCAATTAGCTGACAGCCTAGTGTTTCTTCAAGATTTTGAATAGCGCTACTTAAAGTAGATTGTCCTATAAAGCAGGCACTAGCGGCTCTGCCAAAGTGCTGATGTTGATGAACAGCTAATAAATACTGTAGTTGTTTAATACTTGGAAGGTTAGTCATTTTTTCTTTCCACAAATAAAAAGACCCCAACACCTAGGGCATTGAGATCTTTTCAAGCTAAAAGTCTTTGAGTACTTTTTTATTAAACCCCAAATGCGGTTCTTAGTACGTAGAAAATAACAATAGCAAGGGCAGCGCCAACTGGCAATGTAATTACCCAAGAAACTACAATGTTTCTGATAACACCCATGTTAAGCGCGCCAATTCCACGTGCCATACCTACACCTAATACCGCACCCACTAAGGTTTGAGTAGTAGAGATTGGCATACCAGTACCTGAGGCAATAACAACGGTAGAAGCAGCAGCTAGTTCAGCAGCAAAACCACGGCTAGGTGTTAAATGTGTAATACCTTCACCAATTGTTTTGATTACTTTTTTGCCTAAAATAGCAAGACCAGCAACAATACCAAAACCACCTAGAGGTAGAATCCACCAAGCAATAGCTGCTTTTTTAGCAATTTCACCATTGTTTTCAACAATGTTTACAACAGCTGCTAGTGGACCAATTGCATTAGCAACATCATTAGAACCATGTGCAAATGCCATACAACATGCTGTAAGTACCATAAGAACAGCAAATACTTTTTCAACATTGTTGAACTGCATTTGTTTATCTGCTTTTGGATCAATATTTAAGCGAGATATGGCAATTTTACCAATCACAGCAACAACTATTGCAACACCGACTGACAGTGCATAGCCTTCAGCTGAGCCTAGGTCTATACCAACGTGCTTTAAGCCCTTTTTAATTGTAACCAATGCCATGATAAAACCTGCTAAGCCCATATAAAGAGGGACATAACGTTTAGCATTTTTTAGTGGTGCATCTGTATTAAAAATAAGTTTTTGTGCACTCATGAATATTAAGTATGCAATAAAGCCTGATATGGCAGGTGTTATAATCCAACTACCTACGATACCACCTACTTTATCCCATTGAATCGCCTCAGTACCTACTGCAACTAACGCAAAACCAATGATTGCACCAATGATTGAGTGAGTTGTAGATACAGGCCAACCTAAGAACGAGGCCATTAATAACCAAGCACCGGCTGCAAATAAAGACGAAATCATACCCAGAACCATTAATTCCGGAATATCTGCAAATGGTGCTGCATCAATAATTCCTTTACGAATTGTTGATGTAACCTCACCACCTGCTAAATAGGCGCCTGCAAATTCAAAAATCATCGCTATAAAAATAGCTTGTTTGATTGTTAGCGCTTTTGAACCTACAGATGTACCCATGGCGTTCGCTACGTCGTTCGCGCCAATACCATAAGCCATAAAAAAGCCGACTGCTGCGGCAATTAAAATTAATACCGTGCCGTAAGATGCAATGATATCCATTGTAAAACCTTAATCTTTCGTGTTTGAACTGATTTTAAATTAACGAGCTAACATCAGCTCAAGACGTGATCCTACGCGCTCTGCAATATCTGCAAGCTCGCCAACCCATTCAATGATTTTGTACAAAAACATCACATCAATTGGGTTTAACTCACCTTCTACATCACGTAGCTGGCGGCGTACTTTTATCTGCATTTCGTCCGTGTCTTGTTCTATGGCATCCAATTCAACTAACATTTTTTCTACTAAGGTGACTTCTCGACCTTTAAAACCCGTTTCTAGCAATTCTTCTAATTCGTTAATTGCTTTAGATGCTTGTTTAGTCGCATCTACACAACGGGTTAAGTAAGCTAAGAAATCAGCTTGCATAACTTTTGGGATGGTCATTTCACGACCAATCACTCGTCCTGCAATATCTTTTGCTTTATTGGCAATTTTATCTTGTTGAGTTACTAATTCGAGAAGATCTGTACGCTCTACCGGCATGAATAAACCACGTGGCAATTGTAAGCGTATATCTCTTTTCATATCATCAGCTTCACGTTCTAAATTGCGAATAGTGATGCGAAGCTCTTCAGCTTGTACCCACTCTTCTTTAAATACGTGATTAAAAAAAGGTATCAAGGCTTTACTTGCTTGATGAACCTTCTTGATGTGTTCTTCCATTGGTTTGATAGGAGATTTTGCAAATACTCCTAAAAACGCGTTTGTAGGCATAACTGACCCTTTAATCAAATTGATATGCTTTGCAGCATGAATTTTACAGTATTAACCAAGATTGTGAACGCTTTTTATTACTTCACTAAGGCTTACAATGCACAAAGCGGCACTAAGCCGCTTTAATAAAAAAGAAAAATAGGTAAAAAATTATAGCGATTTTTCTATATCTTCTTGAGATGTATGACGAATATCTTTGCCATTTACAAAATAAATAATGTATTCCGCAATATTTTGACAGCGATCACCTATGCGCTCTAATGAACGAACAGACCAAACTAAGTCCATAATTTTAGGGATTGAGCGTGGATCTTCCATCATATAAGTCATTATTTGACGTGTGATAGCTTCATATTCACGGTCAACTTTTGCATCTTCTTTATGTACTTGAAATGCGCGCTGCACATCCATACGTGCAAATGCGTCTAGTACATCATGTAACATCTTTAGAACTTGGCGGCCCATATTCTCAATATTTACTAACAAGTCTTGTTGATCTTTAGTAAATGAGTCTAGTGCAACTTTAGCAATTCGCTCAGCTTCATCGCCAATACGTTCTAAATCTGCAATAGTTTTTGCAATTGCAATCACTAAACGTAAGTCACTTGCTGCAGGCTGACGACGAGCAATGATACGCGTACATTCTTCATCAATGCTGACTTCCATTGCATTTACTTTGTAATCGTTCTGACGTACCTTTTGAGCAAGCTCAGCATCGTTACGACTCACCGCATCAAGCGCGCTATTTAATTGCTGCTCAACTAAGCCACCCATACTCAATACATGGTTACGTACATTTTCTAGTTCTTGGTTAAAGCGCCCAGAAATATGCTTATTAATATTATGTTCCATAGTTACCTTCTCTCTTAATCTTGTACAACACGCTATAACGGGCTAATTAACCGTAACGACCGGTAATGTAATCTTCAGTCTTTTTCTTCGTTGGTGTAGTAAATAAGGTATTTGTGTCTGAGTATTCAATCAATTCGCCCATATACATAAAGGCTGTTTGATCAGATACACGCGCTGCTTGTTGCATGTTGTGTGTAACAATAACAACGGTAAATTTGTTTTTTAAATCGTTTATTAGCTCTTCGATTACCAAAGTAGAAATAGGGTCGAGTGCTGATGTTGGTTCATCAAGTAAAAGTACCTCAGGCTCAATTGCAATTGAGCGAGCTATAACTAAACGTTGTTGCTGACCACCCGATAAGCCAAACGCGCTATCGTGCAATCTATCTTTTACTTCATCCCACAAAGCAGCACCACGAAGTGATTGCTCTACTACTTCATCTAATTTACGTTTCTCTTTAATGCCTTGTAAGCGCAGGCCATAAACTACATTTTCATAAATTGATTTAGGAAATGGATTAGGGCGCTGAAACACCATGCCTACATTACGACGAAGTGCTGCTACATCTACGCTCTTATCGTAAATATTTTGACCATGGAGTAATATTTCACCTTCAATACGGCAAATATCAACCAAATCATTCATGCGATTAATACAACGCAGTAATGTTGATTTACCACACCCAGACGGCCCGATAAACGCAGTTACTTGGCCTTTAGGAATGTTCATATTAACTTTATTAAGCGCCTGCTTATCACCGTAGTAAAGATCGAGGTCTTTAATCTCTAGCGCTTTTTGATCATCCGTTAAATTTTCTAGGTCTAACTTTTGACCAATATTAGCTTGGTTTACTTGTGGAGCGACTGTAATCATTTTTGTTACCTATAAAATCTTTACTAATTAGTGTTCAAGCGATCTGAATTTTTCACGTAAATGGTTACGTATACCAATGGCCGTTATGTTTAGGGTAATAATCACCGACACCAATAAAAAGGCAGTGGCGTATACCAGCGGACGTGCCGCTTCAACATTAGGGCTTTGGAAGCCAACATCGTATATATGAAAGCCTAAGTGCATGAACTTTCTATCTAAGTGAAAATACGGGAAGTTACCATCAAGTGGTAATGTAGGGGCCATTTTTACAACGCCTACTAACATTAATGGTGCAACTTCACCTGCAGCACGCGCAACTGCCAGTATTAAACCAGTCATAATTGCAGGGCTTGCCATTGGAATAATTATGCGCCATAACGTTTCAACCTTTGTTGCGCCAAGCGCTAGTGAACCGTCACGTACGGTACTTGGAATACGAGATAAGCCTTCCTCAGTCGATACAATAACAACTGGCAAAGTTAATATAGCAAGCGTTAACGCCGACCACATTACACCTGGCGTACCAAATACTGGCGTTGGTGCCGCTTCAGGGTAAAATAATTGGTCTAAGCTACCACCTAACATGTATACAAAAAAGCCGAGGCCAAACACACCGTACACAATTGAAGGCACACCGGCCAAGTTAATCACCGCAATACGAATCATCTTAGTGACTGCATTTTTAGCGGCATACTCGTGTAAGTAAATTGCAGCAACAACACCAAACGGCGTCACTATTACAGCCATCAGCATAACCATAAACACAGTACCAAATATAGCAGGGAAAACACCGCCCTCTGTATTTGCTTCACGTGGGTCATCAGATACAAACTTACCTAGCTGCACAAAGTAGTGCCCTAGCTTTGCAAAAAAGCCCATATCATTTGGAAACCAAACATCAAGTACTTGATACATTGGAATCGTAACTACTTCACCGCGCATATCTTTTACAGTTACGTGGTCACGTTTAGCTTGTTTACGTAGTGCAAATAAATCTTTTTCAAGTACACCATACTGCGCACGTAATTCAGCACGCTCTTGAGCAAGCTCAGCAACACGTTCATCAGTGAGTGCGTTATCTAGTAAGTAGCCCTTTTCTTTTAAACGAAGACGCTCAAGCTCATAGTTAATATGCCCAATGTCACCATTTTGTAAATCAAGTGCTTCGTCGTTTAAATCCACGGCACGCTCTACAAGTTCATGTAGAGCTTCAATTTTATCGCCTTCGACTGGTTTACCATCTTTAATTACACTTTCAACATAACCATAAAAATTACCGTTTTTACTACGCTCAAATACAGCAAGCGTTGCAGGCGTTGTTTTATTTTTAATGTCGGTTTCTAATATCCAACGAAAGTCTAAATCTACATACTCACGATTACCTGTTTTAATAAGTAAGCGCTCTATTTCTTCTTTTTCAAATCCGCTAACGTCAATACCTGTCGCGGCTAAACGCGTTTTTGGTACTAATTCACGGTCATAAACTTCGCCAATAACGGTTTGTTTTGAAATTGACCCTTCAAGTTCAAACTGCACAACTTCTGAAGGCCAGAAAAAACTTAATCCTTTCCAGGCTATCATTGCTAATAAGCCTAGAACTGAAATTAAACTGATGCTCACTGCACCACCGGTCATCCAAATCCAAGGAGAACCAGACTTAAACCACTGCTTTACCATGTCATGTCTCTCCGCTTACATTGAGCTATATTTTTCACGCAGTTGCTGGCGAACAAACTCAGCGACTGTGTTAAAAATGAATGTGAATATGAATAGTACAAAGGCCGCTAAGAACAATATTCTGTAATGCGAACTACCTACTTCTGACTCAGGCATTTCAACTGCAATATTTGCTGCAAGCGTACGCATACCTTGGAAGATGCTCCAATCCATAATAGGTGTATTACCCGTTGCCATAAGTACAATCATGGTTTCGCCAACGGCGCGGCCAAGTCCCATCATTACCGCAGAGAAAATACCAGGGCTTGCTGTTAGTAATACAACACGTATTAGTGTTTGCCACTGCGTTGCACCTAATGCTAATGAGCCATTTGATAAATGCTTTGGAACACTAAATACGGCGTCTTCTGCAATTGAGAATATAGTTGGAATAACTGCAAACCCCATCGCAATACCTACAACCAGCGAGTTACGTTGATCGAATGTCATACCTAGCTCATTTGTTAAGTACTGACGTACATTGCCGTCAAACATCCAAAGCTCAACAAATTCACTCATCGCAAACGAAAACCAGCCAATAAGTAAAACGACCGGAATAAGGATAATTGAATGAGATCCTTCAGGAATTCGATGACGGATTTTGGTTGGTAATTTAGTCCAAGCTAAACCTGTCGCTAACATACCTAAAGGTAATAATATGAGTAACCCAACAATTGCAGGTAAGTGCTCTTCTATCAAAGGAGCTAACCAAAGACCGGCTAAAAAACCTAAAATAACGGTTGGTAATGCTTCCATTATTTCAACAGTAGGCTTAACTACCTTACGTAATTTACTCGACATAAAGTATGCCGTGTAAATTGCCGCCGAAAGCGCAATAGGCACTGCAAATAACATCGCATAAAGGGCTGCTTTTAATGTACCAAACGAAATTGGCACTAATGAAAACTTAGATTCAAAGTCATCACTGGCTGATGTTGACTGCCATATATAACCTGGCTCTGGGTAACCTTCGTACCACACTTCTTGCCAAAGCGCTGACCAAGTGACTTCTGGATGCTCGTTATGTATTTCTAATACTGTTAGTTTGTTATCCGCCAAAATTAATGCAGCATTTGAACGCGGTGAAATTGCAAAGTTTTGTATTGCGCCTTCACTTACTTTACCTTGCCATAATTTTGCTTCGCTTGTTGTGTAGTACACCCCAAGCTCACCGTTACTGCTGGTCGTAAAAAAAGTACGACGGTAGAACTCTGTAAATACATTTAATTTACTTTGCTTAGTCGTTTCAAATGAACGTATTTTTTCATATTCGCGGCCAGTGTCAGTGTTAACTTCAAACCACTGCGAAACTTCGCCGTTATCATTGGCAAGCATTAATGAGTTTGCACCTGCTAGTAATTGTGCAGATACAATATTGGCATTTTCTTCGTTAGCTGAAAGTAGCTGAATTTGCTCTACATCACTTGGGTCACGTGTATCGTATACGTAAACTTGATTAGCAGAACGTACAAAAGTACGGGTTGTATCTGGCGACATTAATAGCTCATCTACACGCCCTTCAACATCTAGCTCTGTGCGCTCAACAACCCACTCAACTTCGCCAGTAAACATATTCTCTTCAGCAACAAAACTGCTAAACAGCACCCGTTTGTCTTCTGTAAGTGCGACAACAGCTGTTCTGTCTTCATAGTGGCTAAATGCAAAGCGTTTAATAGCTGAGCCTTGTTCATCTACTTCCAAAGCCATTTCCCCAAGAGGAAAGTCTAAACGAGGCGTTAATTTACGCTCATTATTAGGAAAGGTGACCAAAAATTTAGGTGCTACGACCATTACAGTGCCATCTTTTAAACCAAACGCATAATACCCTTGAAAAGGCGCGCTAGTTGCAAAGCTTGTTGCATCACTTGGTAGCTCGGCGTTTAATGTTTTAAGCTTTTTACCAAAGCTGCCATCTTGCACACTGTAAAAATCAACCTGACCTTGCTGACTGAGTAAATAAGCAACTTCAGTTTGCTCTTCTACACCTAGGCCTGCTATTTGCTGCGAATTAGCGACCTGAAAGCTATCGCGTTTTTCTACTTTTGCTGATTCAAAAATTGGCTGTACTACATAAAGAAGGTAAAAGAATATTAATAGCAGTGCTACCAATACCATTATCCCACCTGCGGTTATACCAAATTTGGCAAACCGATCTTTAAATAGACGGCTTCGATCCGTATTAAAAGTCGGTTTATTCGGATTTGAAGTCATCAAAACACCCTTAAATCTTAACGTTCTATAAATTATATTTCATCAAGATGACAGTAATGTTACAGCAGTAATAATAAGCACGTTAAAACGGTTTTAAATAAAACTAGCGAAGAAAATCGCTAAATAAGTCTCATATAGATGATTTTTAAGTGAACTAAATTATAAAATAATTGGACAAAGCATTTATCGAGGTCAATACTAAAAGAGTACTTACTAAATAAGAATGACTATTAATACCGCGTATAGTCAACACAACCACATTCAATTTTATTATTTTAAAATCAACGGTTTATAAAAGTGCAACAACACACAATTTAGATTAGACAATACACTTAATGCCTATGCATTTACTTTCTTTGGGCTTAAAAAGAGAATTATTTATGAAGCAGTTGGTTATAACTATTTTAGGGCAAGATCGCCCTGGTTTAGTAGAGAGTATCTCATCCGTCGTGTTACAAAATCATGGCAACTGGCTAAGCAGTAACTTAAGCCATTTATTAGGTCATTTTGCAGGTATTATTCAACTTGAAGTTGCTGAGGAACACTTTCAATCATTACAAAGCGCTTTAAATAAGTTACCTAAGTTAGACGTTCGAATTGAAACCGGAAACACAGAAATTGAACCATCAACATTAGAACAAATCAATCTGGTTATAACAGGTAACGATCGCCCAGGTATTGTTCAAGAGTTGGCGAGTGTAATACGCCACAAAGGCGCTAACATTACTCATTTAAATTCAAGGCAGCAAAGTGCGCCTAATTGGGGGGTGCCTATTTTTAGCGCTGTTGCTACCGTTACTTTACCCAATGGTATGAATAAAGATGAAGTCATTGAAGCATTGGAATCAATAACAAGTGATTTAATTGTAGATACAGAAGAAGTTTGATCTCCCTAGGTGCGTGCCACACTGTTGACACGCATATTATTTTAGCCAGTTTATCAAAGCCCTCTGCGGGTTATTTAACGCAGACATAAAATAAGCCGATGCAAGCATCGGCTATTTTGAATAGTTATCTTATAAAGCTACATATCCATATGACGATTCGTACTTTGCATCATTTGCTTTATACCTTGCTTTTCCAGCTCTAGTATTTGTTGCAGCTTTTCTTGGCCACTTTGAGTTTCAGCGCGCTCAAGTAAGTATTCATATAATTCAATTACCTTTTGATGCTGCTCTGATAAATAAGCTTGAATAACTTTCTCATCAAATTGCTGGTCTTTACTAATGTCTTCGAAAGTAATTAGCTCAGGATTTTTAGCAAAGTATTCATAACAGTACGTATCGAGCGTATTTATTTCGGTTATCGCTTTAAACCCGACTAAATCTTCAGCGAGTTTTTTTTCGTAATTTAGGTAGTAGTCCACCAGCATTGCATTATGTTCATCGAGTAAATCCTTTACGCTATGAAAATTAGCCGCCATTTGCGTATGAAACAAAACGGTCCAATCGTATACCTCTTTAATTGTTTTAACTTGCATGTGCATTCCTTACTTAGTTGACTGTATAGGTACTACACTGCGTAAAGCGTGCCAATTAAAAAACCATTTAAAAACAGAAGGTTAATTTTAAAATGGATATTAGTTAGCAATTTAATAGAATAACTTACAAATTATAGGTAATTTTTATAGAGCAATGCGTGGGTAGTAACCGCACTGCTCTATCGTCTTGTTGCTTTATATTATTTAAGTCCTTGTTTGCGCCACAGTAGGTAAACCGCAGGAATAACAAGTAAGGTGAGTACAATTGCACTGCCCATACCGCCAACCATAGGCGCAGCTATTCGACTCATTACTTCGCTTCCGGTGCCTGTGCCATACAGCACAGGTAGCAAGCCAATAATAATTGTCGCGACAGTCATCATAACCGGGCGTACTCGAAGCCCTGCACCTTCAATAATAGCTTGCTGTAATTGCACTAAACTAAGTGGCTTATCTGCCTGCTCTGCTTCGATGCATTTTTCTTGATAGGCTTGGTTTAAATACACCAACATAATGACCCCAATTTCTACCGCTACCCCAGCTAAGGCAATAAAGCCCACACCTACTGCAACTGAAAAGTTAAAGCCCTCTAAATACATTAGCCATACGCCACCAATCATTGCCAGTGGCAACGTGGCCATAATAATAGTGACCTCAGCAAAGCTTCTAAAATTAAGGTAAAGCAATACAATAATAATCGCTAATGTAAGTGGTAATACATAAGTCAGTTTGTCTTTAGCGCGCTGCATGTATTCATACTGCCCAGCCCACGTAATTGAGTAGCCAGCAGGTAGTATTAGGTCTTTATCGAGCACTTGCTGAGCGTGCTCAACGTAAGTACCAATATCAACGCCATCTATATCAATAAAACTCCAACCGTTTAAACGTGCATTTTCGCTTTTTATACCAGGCGGTCCATCTTCAATAAATACATCGGCTACATCACCAAGTGCTATACGCTGCCCTGTAGGCGTTACAATGGGTAACAACATTAGCTCTTCTGGCGAGTCTCTGTATGCTTGCGGGTAACGCAAATTAACTGGGTAGCGCTCTTGCCCTTCTACGGTTTGAGTTACGTTTGTACCACCAATTGCAGTAGATACAACTTGCTGTATGTCGCTAATATTTAAGCTATAGCGCGCGGCTTTTTCACGATTTATATCTACTTTTATATAACGTCCACCGGCTACTCGCTCTGAGTAAACCGATGCAGTGCCTTGCACATCTTTTAATAACACTTCTATTTGTTGACCAATTTTTTGAATTTCACTCAACTTTGGTCCCGCAACTTTAATACCCACAGGGGTTTTAATACCGGTCGCGAGCATATCAATACGTGTTTTAATTGGCATTACCCACGCGTTCGTCAACCCCGGAAACTTAACCAAACCGTCGAGTTCTTTTTTAAGTTTTTCAAGAGTCATACCCTCGCGCCATTCGTTTTTTGGTTTTAACTGAATAAACGTCTCTATCATTGTAAGCGGCGCAGGATCTGTTGCTGTTTCTGCTCGCCCAACTTTACCAAATACTGTTTTAACCTCGGGCACTGTGGCAATTAACTTGTCGGTTTGCTGTAGTATTTCGCGCGCTTTACCTACCGATAAACTAGGATACGTTGTGGGCATATACATTAAATCGCCCTCATCAAGTGGCGGAATAAATTCACTGCCTATTTTGTTTACCGGGTAAAAGCCAAAAACAGAAACAACCACCGCGAGTACCAATGTCATTTTTGGAAATTTAAGCACCCAGTTAAGTAGTGGGCGATACGCTGCGACGAGTAATCGGTTAACTGGATTTTTTTGCTCCGAAATAACTTTACCTCTAATAAAGTAACCCATTAATACCGGCACCAAGGTAATCGCAAGCCCAGCAGACGCTGCCATAGCATAGGTTTTAGTGTAAGCCAGTGGCGCAAACATACGTCCTTCTTGCGCTTCTAAAATAAATACCGGCATAAAGCTGACGGTAATAATTAATAAACTAAAAAATAATGCAGGACCCACTTCACTCGCCGATTTAGCCACAACTTCCCAGCGGTTTTCGTTGGTAAGGGGCGTTTTTTCCATATGTTTGTGCATATTTTCAATCATGACGATAGCGCCGTCGGTCATTGCACCTATCGCTATTGCAATTCCTCCTAAAGACATAATGTTGGCGTTAATCCCCTGCCAATACATAATTATAAATGCCGTTAAAATGCCAAGCGGTAACGTAATAATCGCCACCAATGATGAGCGCACATGAAACAAAAACACCACACACACTAAAGCAACTACAATCAGCTCTTCAATTAGCTTACTTGTTAGATTATCTACCGCGTTATTTATTAAGTTGGAGCGATCGTACACAGGGATTATTTCAACGCCCTTTGGTAATCCCTTTTTAAGTGATTCTAATTTTGCTTTTACCAGCTCAATAGTTTTTTGTGCATTTTCGCCATAGCGCATAATAACGATGCCGCCGGTCACTTCGCCTTCGCCATTAAGCTCTGCAATACCACGGCGCATTTGCGGCCCGACTCTAATATCGGCTACATCACGCAATTGCAGCGCAGTAGCATTAGCGTTTACGCCAAGCGGAATAGCTTCTAGGTCGGCAACACTTTTAATGTAGCCGGTGCTTGTTACCATGTATTCAGCTTCAGCCATTTCAACTACCGAGGCACCCATCTCTTGGTTGCCTTGTTGAATCGCCGTTTGAATGAGGCTAAGCGGAATACCATAAGCACGTAATTTATCAGGCTCTACATTGACTTGGTATTGCTTAACCATGCCACCAACAGCAGCCACTTCAGATACACCGGGCACAGTTTGTAGCTCAAACTTTAAAAACCAATCTTGTAAGCTTCGTAGCTGACTAATATCGTGTTTATTTGTTTTATCAATTAGTGCGTATAAGTAAATCCAACCTACGCCTGTTGCATCAGGGCCAAGCTCTGGCGTAGCGCTATCGGGCAATCGGTTTGCTGCTTGGCTTAGGTATTCTTGTACTCGGCTACGCGCCCAATACAAATCAGTTTTTTCGTCAAAAATAACGTAAACGTACGAGTCACCAAAAAACGAAAAACCCCTTACAGTTTGTGCACCCGGCACAGAAAGCATTGCAGTGGTGAGCGGAAATGTAACTTGGTCTTGCACTACTTGCGGCGCTTGCCCCGGGTAAGTAGTTTTTATAATGACCTGAACATCAGATAAGTCAGGTAAGGCATCCACGGGCGTATTTTTTAGTGCAAACAATCCTCCACCCAGTAAAATTAATGTAAGCAACAACACAAAAAAGCGATTGCCAACAGACCAACGAATAATGGCAGTTATCATAATGGCTCCTAGTGAGAACTGTGTTGCATAGGTTGCATAGGTTGCATAGGTTGCATAGGTTGCATAGTAGAATGATCAATCGGCTCTGCGTTTTGCGCGTTAGTAATTACAAATTCATCATTAATAATGCTAAAAGTAAAATTAATATACTGGGCATTTTCAAACTTGGTAATATCAATATCTGGCGCTAATACAAAGTCCATTGTGGCGGGTTCTCGATTCCATTTTTCAATGGCCTCTCGACTAATATTAATAATGCGATTTTGTGTATCTATGGCATTAATAGTGCCGTTAACCGTGGCGCTTTGTGGCTGTATATCCATGTTCATATTTGAGTCTGAACCAGAATCCGAACTCATACCTGAGCTAATGCTAGAACTAGGCATTTCCATTCGTTTAAAGTCGGAGCTCTTACTTGACTCAGAATCTATTAAAAATTGCGCTGAGGTCACTACCGTGTCACCTGTCATTACACCTGACAAAATGACCGCTTCATTACTATTAATTTGCCCAACTTCGACTTCTACCGATTTAAAACGACCCTCACCTAATGCAATAACCACACGGTTTTGATGCTGCGTGCGAATTACCGCTTCTTTAGGGACTGTAAATTGCGCTTTACTCGCCATAGCGTGAATGCTCACTTGTGCAAACATATTTGGTTTTAACCGATGATCTGCATTTTCAAACCTGAGTCTTACACGCAGCGTTCGGTTTTTAGCATCAAGCGCGGGGTAAATGTAATCAACCTTACCTTCCCACTTTTGACCTTTTAAGTAATCAAGCGTCATTGTAACGGGCAAGCCCACGCTCACTTGTTCTGATTGGCGTTCAAACACTTCTGCCTCTACCCAAATTTCATCAAGCTGAGCAATACTCATCATTGATGTGCCTGGTTTAACGTAAAAGCCTTCTCGTACTGTTAGCTCATCTACCACACCACTTTGCTTTGCGTAAAAAGTAATATTTTGCATTATCTTTTTATTTTTTTGTAAGCGCTCGATAAATCCATCAGACACATTTAACGACTCTAAACGTGCCTTTGCTGCGCGAATTAACACGGTATTATCACGATTAACCGCCAGTAAAAATTCTTCCTGTGCATTCACCAATTGTGGGGAATACAAAGTATATAAAGGCTCACCGGCTTTAACTTGTGCACCTTGCGCTTTAACATATAAACTTTCAATCCAGCCCTCTACACGCGGATGAATGTGAATAAGTTGGTCTTGGTTATATTGCACATAACCCACAGTATTTATATCGCTGTGAAGTGTTTTAAGCTCTACTTTGGCAGTTCTTACACCCAAGTTATTGATGACTGCAGGCGAAATAGTTACTGCACCTGGTCCATCCTGAGCGTTGCTATCGTTTTCATATACAGGGACTAAATCCATTCCCATTGGCGACAGTCCTGGCGCGTCACGCCTGTAATTACTATCCATAGGGGCTACCCAATATAAGGGCTGTTTTTCAGCACTTTGCTGTTCATTCATTGCCGAGCTGCTAGGTAAAAACTGCATCACTAAGGCGCCAATTAACGCAAATGCGCCCGCACCGACTAAGGCAGCAACAAGTAACTTTAAATTAGTATTCATTATGTAATTCTCCAGTTTTATCGCTCATTACTTGGGGGTCTAAGCTACTTGCATAATAATTAAGGCGAGCGGTAATAATATGCTGATCTACTTGAATATTAAGCGCGTCTATTTTGGCGTTAAGTTCACCAATGCGCGCGCGCATCACGTCAGAAAAATCCCCATCGTCGCGCGTATAAGCATTAAGTGTTGCTTGAGATTGCTCTGACATTTGCGGTAATAACGTATTTTGATAAAGCGCATCGCGTTTTTGCAAACGAGCGAGTTGGCTAAACTCCTTAAAGTACATGCCTTTGAGTTTTTGAAGCGCCACCAGCTTTTGTGTTTTAGTAGCTTCTGCACTAGCAATAGCCGATTTAACCTGTTGATCTTGTCTGTTATCAGTAAACAATGGCAAATCAATGCTAAATCCTACTGAAAGTAAATCAGCTCGCGACTCCCCCATAGGCGTTTCATCTCGGTAACCATAACCCACATTAACGCCCATTTGAGGTTTGTAACTTTGCTTGGCGAGTGCAACTTCGGTTTGCTTTGCGGTGACGGTTTTTTCTATCGCAATAATTGCGGGATGCGCCATAAGCAACTGTATTAATTTATCAAATTCAAGGTTTGCAAAATCAACCAGCCCTGTGGTTTTAGTAAATTCGGCATTTAAAGGCTGCATAAGCATATTCATAGGTAACCACTGTGCTAAACGGTTTTTAGCACTTTCAAATTGCTGCTCAAGCATAACCAACTTATCTTCAAGGCGAGTGAGTTCTAATTGCGCACGAATAATATCTTGCTGGCGTGTTTTACCTAAGGTACTTGCGTAGCTTGCTTCGGTAACTTCAATAAGCTGAGTAAATAGCCCTTTATCTTGCTCAATTAAAGCAATACTTCGCTGAGCACGATACGCGTTTAACCACGACTCAATCACAATTGCTTTTACTTGTGCTAAGCGATCGGCGCGCTGCCAAGAATATTGTTGAGCAGACTGAGCTAATGCCTTTTGTTTAAGTGCTAAACTATTCCCTCGGCTAAACTTTTGGCTCAAATCGACTTTAAGCTGCGTCATCCCTTCTTGATCAAATGCATAACCGTTAGTAGGCAAGTTAAGTAAGCCAACCGTTAAAACAGGATCGGGTAAGGTGCCTGCGGCAATACTTTGCGCTATTGTGGCATCTTCTTGGTAGCCACTCGCTTTTAGCCATGGCTCATGCGTTAGTGCATAATTAAGCGCTTGCGTTAAGCTAAGCGTTTGCTCATTGCGGGCTTGCTTTAGCGTATCGATATTTAGGTTATTTGAATTGTTTTGCGCATTAACAACTGTGCTAAATAACACAACACTACATAATACGGCTTTAATACTTACAGCGTGGTTCATCACCTGCTCCATCTAAAAATAAAAGAAATTCTTAAATTAGGAAGCAAAAAAGGTGTTTAGGAGTTTTACAAAAACCTTTTATATCAATTTCATTGAATTAATGATCTATTATTGCGGTAGGAAAATTGCTCTATAACAAGGAAAAAATTACGCAGTATAGTTGCTTTATATAAGTAATTTTTAACGCAGTTAGAGAGGTATTTAGTTCCTAGAATGAGCATGTTTTCAATAAAATTGATATTACACCTATCCTGCTATTAAGCAGACATAGGAGGGCGGTAAAGTGAACGAGGTATATTAATTTGTGTAGTAAATACACTTATATTTACTTTTTCAGATTCAAGTAAAGTAACGCTAAATAAAGTATCAACATTAAGCATTGAATTAGCAGCGCAGCCACTGATAGGGCATTTGCAATCATTTTGTGGCGTACTTTCGTCGTCGCAACAATCCATCTGCATCATATTTTCAGACATGCTAGCAACAGCTGTTGCATCACTACTGTGTGTCATTGGCATTTGGGCATGCGTTGCTGTTTTCATTGGCAAATGTGGCATTTCGCATACCATAGCTACAGACGCAACTGCCTGACCCACAAAAGTGAGCAGTAAAGTTATCATGAGTAAACTAGAGTAAAAACGTTGCAACATTATGCCTTTTAATAAATTTTAAAATGATTGTAAGATAACCTAACGGCAACCACAAATACTTTAATTATGTAGACTGCGGTTTATCAGGTGTTTTAATTAAGTTACTCGCTATAATTGCAAATATACAATATGCGCTAAAATACCAAAAGCCCTCACCAAATTGTGTATTCATAACAAGTAGCTCACCACTTTTACCATGAGCGTTACCTGCTAGGTAAGTCACTATTAATGCAATAACAAATACATCAACCATGCTCCACTTACTTAATGCACAAATAACCAGACCGAGCTTTTGCTTCAACCCATTCAAAGGTAGGCAACAATAAAGCAATTGTAATAGCAGCTTCAAGCTTGGAATAACAATAGAAAACAACCCCACTAAAGCAGCTACAAATAAATTATTATTACTAGCAAGCTCTTGAACTGTGCCTAAAATACTTTGTGTTTTGTTATAGGCGCTGATCTCGCCCTCTAACTTATCAAGCCCTAGCATATTCGAGAACATCATTAGCATGCTACGAGTCCGACCATCGCCCTCTTCAGCAAGCATTTCAATGCCCGCTTGCGCTAATTTTGATTTATCTATGTTGCCCTCTATTGTTAATACTGGTTTTGTAATACCAGGAAACAATAAACAAAGAGCAACCACTACACTTATAACCGACAACCAATTACGCATATTTATTCTGTTATTGCCTCAATAATGTCATCACTGTATAAAACAGCATCCAATAAAAAATTAAATATATCGCCAATGTGCAGCTCTGAGTTTATGTTGGCCAAATGGACCATAGCTTCATCTATATTATCTAATTCAAACTCTTTTATAAGCGATAAACAGTTCCCTAAAATGCCGCTCTCTAATAGTAACGCATCAGATATTGCAGCATCTAAAGTAAACTCTTTAACTATGTCTTTTAATTCAGCATCTAAAATAGCATCAAGCACCGAGAACAAACCCACCAGATACCCTTGCTCGGTCAACTCTTTATTATTTTGCTCCAATATTAGCGACATAAATTGAGCCCGCGTTAAAGCAAGCTTAGTTAATTCGGTTGGTTTTTCGACCCCCAACTCACTAATTGCTAATACGCGAACAAATTGTCTTATTGTGTCCTCACCTAAATAAATAACCGCTTGTGAAATAGACGTAATGACTAAATTTGCTTTGCCTGAACGCGCGTTAGCTAGCTTTAAAACCCTCGCTGTTATGGCGACATCTCTGGCCACTCGTTGATGAACTTCTTTAAAGCAAAGTGTTTCTTTTGCTGTAAAACGCAATAGATCAAAAACGGTTAGCTTAGAAGGCTCTACACCTTTATACGTAATCATTTCTGGGCGAGAAAAAAAGAACCCTTGAAATAAATCGCAGCCAGCCAATTTTAATACATTAAATTGTTCATGCGTCTCTATTCGTTCAACAATTATTTTTGCATGTGGATTTGCGCGTTTTATTTTTTTAATGCGCATATTGGTTTTAATAACCGGATCATCTATCTCAATTTTTATGTAATCAACATGTGCTAACAGTGGCTCCCATTTTGGATCGCCATCGTAATCATCTAACGCAAAAACATACCCTTCTTTTTTAAGTTCTTGCACACGCTCAGCCACCGCAGGAATATTACCCGTGCGCTCCACTATTTCAATAACACTATTTTCTGGCAATAAAAGTTTGGGGAAGTTATCGAGAATAGTTTCTGATGACAAGTTTATAAAAGCTAAATGATGTGCGGTAAGTCTATCTAAACCAACCAACATTAAAGCATTAAAAAATAGGCGGCTTGTCGCATGGACATCTGAAGTGCCTACAGGAAACGCATTATTGGCTGAGTCTCTATAAAGCAATTCGTACGAGAAAACATTCTGGTCTATATCAAAAATAGGTTGCCGCGCAACAAACTGAGTTATTTTTTGTACTTCATCAGGTATGTTATGTAATTTCACTTGGCTCTAAACCTATAAATAAAAGATGGCAAAACAGCCAATAATATGTGTACTTTAATGCAACACGCATAAGATAAATATAGTCGTCATTGCAAAAACGTTAAAATTACACAACACTAATATAAAATATTAATATAAAAGGTAGAGATTTGACTAACTTTATTCGGTTATTAGTACTGAGCCCTCTGCTATTTGTATTTTTTAGCTATGCCAGCATTAATCCTACTCCCCTCAAATATAATGTCAGCGCGTCAGGGAGTCATTATCCATATTATACAAATGATCCAGAAAAGCCTGGCATATTACCCGAAATTATTGAAAAAGTACTCGATGATGCCAATATTGCAGCTTCTCATATCGACCTACCTACAAAGCGTATTACCAAATATTTACAAGATGAAATAATCGATTTTGATGTTATTTCATTAGAATGGCTCTCAAAGAGTGAGAGAAATGACCCTCGTTATGTTTTTTCAGAGCCGCTTATTTATGCCACAGAAATGATTGTTACCTTGCCTAAAAATGCCCAGCATTGGCAAAGCGCTGATAGCTTGAAGGGTAAAAATATAGGAACGGTACTAGGTTACTATTACTTTAATGACAACACCTTTGAGCGTGTTGACTTTCCATCCGAAAAAGAACTTATGACAGCCCTATCAAGAAACCGTGTAGAAGCTGCACTAGTAGGTAAGTTAACTGCGCTCTATTGGGCAAAGCAGTTAGGGATAAACATTGCCTTTGGCGCACAGCATTCCCATGGTTTTTTAAGAATTCGCTTATTGAGCAAACACAAAGAATTATTGCCCCAGATAAACCTAGCAATTAAAAACCTTCACGCTCAAGGATATATAAAAACTATTGAAGATAAGTATATGAGTAATATACCCACACAAAATTAAGGGACTAATGGCGCAGAGCTCGTGTTTTGGAGTACAATAGCAGCAAATGTTAACTCGACCAGAATCAGAAAGAGCCCCATGAGTATTGAAAAAGCCTTAATCGAACGTAGTAATAATCAATGTGAATTGTGTGCAGCCACCGAGAACTTATCTGTTTATGAAGTACCACCGGTAACTGAAACCCACTCAGATAAATGTATTTACACGTGTCAAACATGTAAAGATCAAATCGAGAATAACAGCGAAATAACGCCTACGCATTGGCACTGTTTAAACGATAGCATGTGGAGCCAAACTCCTGCAGTACAAGTTGTAGCTTACAGAATGCTTTCGCGTTTAGCGCCTGATAATGGCTGGGCACAAGATGCGCTAGACATGATTTACCTTGAAGAAGATACGCTAACGTGGGCTAAAAAAGCACTTGCTGAAGATGACGATTTAAAGCATGTAGATAGCAACGGTGTAGTACTTCAAGCAGGCGATACTGTTACCCTAATTAAAGACTTAGACGTTAAAGGTAGTAGCCTTACAGCTAAACGCGGAACAGCTGTTCGTAATATTGGCCTAACCAGCAACCCTGAACATATTGAAGGGCGAGTTGACGGCCAGCGCATAGTTATTTTAACTAAGTTTGTTAAAAAATAATCGTTTGTTTTTAATTATTAAAGGCGCTAATGCGCCTTTTTTTATGTTTAAAATAAGTTAAGGAATGATTAAGTCACTAGGTAATACACTAGGGGGATAATATTGAGTAAGGATAACAAACATGGAAAAGCATCAAGCAGTACATTCACGTAAAAAAGCACTTACAGGACTTAGTTTATTAGCACTGAGCGCTTTTGCTATAACCGGTTGTGATCAACAAACAAAGCCGACTGAAAATACAGAGCAAGCAAAATCAATATCGACTCTAACTACCCAAGTTAGCTACAAAGATCGCAGTATGCTTCGCCCCGGTTCACAGTTAATAGTTACGCTTTCGGATGTATCTAAAATGGATGTAAAAGCAGATATAATAACCCAAGAAGTGATTGATATTACCCAAGCCCCACCATTTACTGTAGAGCTAACTTATGATGCCAGTAAAGTTAACGATAAACACCGCTATAGCCTAAGCGCCAGAATCATAAATAAAGACAAAGTACTTTACACAAGTACCACAAATAACGACCCATTTAGAGAATCACAGCTAACTGGCCCTTATAAAATTGAGCTTTCAAAAGTATCCGTTGAAAAGCCAGACGTAACGCTTACAAACACGTACTGGAAAGCAATAACAATCAATGCTCAAACAGTAAATGTTAGAACTAAAGAGCCGTTTATTCAGTTCGATAAAGACTACCGTGTTAATGGCTTTTTAGGCTGTAATAATTTTAGCGGAAGTTATAGCACCGAGCAGCACACAATTACACTTAGTCAGTTAGCGAGTACAAAAAAGATGTGTTCGGAGAATATGGACCAAGAGGCAGCTATGTCTAACGTACTTAACAATACTTCAAAGTGGGAAATTACAGGCGAGTCACTAAAACTTAAAAACAACAGCGGTAATACGCTTGCTACTTTTAACGCAGTTTATTTTAATTAATATTTAGCTCCCTAATATATGTGTTACCTAACACATTCGTATTGATTTTAAATAAAATGCCCAGCAAAACTGGGCATTTTATCATTCATTGTAAGCACTATTTAAAGCTACTCATCAACGAGTTGTTCACTTCTGTAAAAACCACTTGGCTCACTCAACAAATCAACAAGTTCAGGCATTATTGCATCCATTGTTTGCTTTAGCTTCCATGGAGGGTTAATCACAATCATGCCAGATGCTGTCATGCCGTGTACGTCAGTGTCCGCTTCAGTGCCTAATTCAAATAGCTGAATGTTGCGCATTCCTGAATCAATTAAGCCCTGCTCCATATTATCAATGCGTTCTCTGTCTACTACCGGATACCAAATCATATAAGTACCTGTAGCAAAACGCAGATGAGCTTTAACTAAGGTTTTTACAACCGTTTCGTAGTCATCTTTAATTTCGTACGGTGGGTCAATTAATACACACGCCCTGCGAGATGCTGGTGGTAATAATCCTACTAAGCCGGTAAAGCCATCTTCTCCGCGCACACGAATGGAGCGCTTACCTTGCATATTTTCTTCGAGTAATAATAAATCGCGCGGGTGCAGTTCAAAAAACCAACCCTTATCTTGGCGGCGCAAGTAATGCTCTGCAATTTTTGGTGAACCCGGATAAAATGCAAGTTCGTCAGTGTCGTTAAATGACTTAATTAATTCAATGTACTCATTAAGCTCTGCATGTTCACTTTTATGTTGCCAAAGTTTTTCAATACCATCTTGATACTCTTGCGTTTTTTGCGCATCAGCGGCCGCCAGTTCAAAAAAGCCAGCTCCCGAATGCGTATCTATATAATCAAGCGGTTTATCTTTAATTGTTTGGTAATTTAGTACTTGTGCCAGTACTAAATGTTTAAGTACATCGGCAGGATTACCCGCATGAAATGAGTGTCTGTAACTAAGCATTATTTATTTTCGCCATACGCAATTTAATATCGTAAGTGAACCATAAGCACTAGGCTTTGGCAACTCACACCAAGATAAGAGAGTGTTAAAGTGAACCATTTCTGAATGAAAAAGCTCATATGCTGAATTATCCCTTAACGCAGAAGAAAAATCAGCTAAAACCACCGTAAATGCTGGCAAATCAACACACTTTGCTTTACATTTGCATGACATTAATTACAGTTATATGAGCGCCTTTATGAACAACACTACTCTTCAACAACTCGAACAACTGATCGATTCTTTAATCGAACGTAATAATCAATTACAAACAGATGTTGCTACTTTAAAAGAACAGAACACTAAACTAAGCGATGAAAACGAATTACTACAGCTTGAAGCTTTAGAAAATGAAGAAAAGCAAAAAGATGCCAGCACTACTTTATCTGGTCTTCTTGATAAATTACAAAGCGCACAACAGGCTAGCTAATGTCTGAGCTGCAAAACCAGCGGGTCACTGTTGAGTTGCTAGGTAAAGAGCAGCAATTTGCTTGCCCCGAAGGGCAGGAAGATGCATTAATAGCAGCAGCTAAAAATCTAAATGACTTAGTTGAGCAAATGAAACAACGCTCAACCGTTAGAAACGATCAAAAAGCCCTACTAATGGCAGCATTAAACTTAAGCCACGAATTGCTAGAAGCAAAAACACAGGCTACAGTTGAACAACAGCATCAAGACCAATTGATTGATAAACTCAGTCAGCATTTGGCAAATGACCCCAAACACCAAAAATAAAAAGCGCATACTGCGCTTTTTGTTTATTATTAAAGTAATTAAACCTCAGCGTAGAGATAATAAATGAAGTTAAAACTTTCAAACATAACCTCTTCATGTAAGCACTTACTATTGTCATGCACTTTACTATCAATAGCACCTAGCACCTACGCTGCCGTTATTTGGAATACAATAAACCCTCATATTCAGTTTTTAAAGCAACAAGACAAGCTTCGCTTTTACGACTCTAACCAAGTATTAATTGAAGGCGAAAAATGTGCCCTACTGGTTGATACGAGTGCCAATTTTGCTGCAGTTGAACAACTTGCTGAAGATTTAAAAAAACGCCTTAAAACACCTTTATGCTATTTGGTTGCCACGCATTACCATGACGATCACTTGCTCGGTATGGCGGTTATGCAAAATTATTATCCTGATGCCAAGCTCGTTGTTCATCAGCAAGTAAATAAAAATTTTAGCCTTTACCAAACAGCATATACCGACAAACTAGACACCTATGAAAAGAGCATTGAGCTGAGCTACCAACGATTAGCGAATGTACCCAAAGAAGAGCAACCTAAATGGCGTGATAAGTTAAAGCTTGCAAAAAAGCGACTTTTTCGCTGGCAGGAGTATCAGCTTAGCAAACCCGAAATAGTCATTAATAGTCGTAAAATTATCGACCTTGGTGGTTTTGAGGTAACGCTTGAGCCGCAGCAAGCCCATACTAACGGTGATTTAACTATTACTACTAATAATGGCAGTGTGCTGATTGGTGGCGATATCGTTGACTGGCTTCCTTACCCTGGACACGGTGAACTTAAAAGTTGGCAAACGTTGCTTAAGCAATATATTAACGACGAAAAGCTCACTATTATTATACCTGGCCACGGCGGCACATTAACAAAAGAGCAGCTGAAACAGCCACTATCATTTTTAACAGCCATAACAGAGCACGTTAAAAACAATAAAGATCAAAGTATTGAGCAGTTAATGCTATCGTTTCCTGAATCAGTTATTGAGCCTTATAAACAAGAAGCGCTTAATATAAAATCGAGCAACTTCTTTTTACAAGCTGGCCTAAATCGCACAAAAAGCGCAGAATAACTCAACACAACGGATTGTGTTAAAATAATAAAAGGAATTTACAAAAGTGATCACTATGCGCAGTTTGGTTTTATGTTGTTTGGGTATTTTGTTATTTGGTTGTCAATCAACGGAGCAAGAACCACAAGAAGCTCCACAAATATTTACTCATTTTGAGCCTGACTATACTTATGATATTGACGAGGAAGTAGCTCAAACGCCTCAAATTAATGAGCTAGTTACGCCACTTCAATTCAAAAAAACAATCGTAAAAAAGCGCCCACCAAAAACCACCGATCTGTGGGTGCATATAGCCAATAATCTACACTTTACGATTTATCAAAATCGCGCTTTAAAAAAGCGTATCAGCTGGTATGCAAAGCAACCTAACTACTTACAAACGGTGAGCAAACGCGCAGCGCCTTACCTGTATCACATCGTAAAAAAAATTGAGCAAAAGCAATTACCTATGGAGCTCGCATTACTACCATTTGTAGAAAGCGATTTTAGACCAACAATAGCCTCATCACAGCAAGCTGTTGGTGTTTGGCAATTAGTTGGCGCAACGGCGCATCACTTTGGTGTTAAGTCAGACCAATGGTATGACGGGCGCCAAGACGTACTTGCTTCAACCGATGCTGCACTTGATTACTTAAGTTACTTACATAAACGCTTTGATGGTAATTGGCTACACGCTTTGGCCGCTTATAATAGTGGTGAAGGCCGTGTTAAACGTGCAATCGAAAAAAACAAAAAACGCGGTAAAAGCACCGATTACTGGTCGCTCAGTCTGCCAAAAGAAACTGCTGACTATGTACCCAAATTACTCGCTTTAAGTTATTTAGTTAAACATCCACAAAAGGGCATTAAACGCCCAAAGCTAGCATATAAACCATTTACAACACAGATGAACATAGGCCAGCAGTTCGACTTTTCAGTCATTGCCAAGCTCTCTGGTATAGGTTCAAAGCAGTTACATGCTATTAATCAGGGATATTTAAAAAATCAAAGCTCACCTAACGGGCCGCATACTTTACTGCTGCCTATAGGGCAAGAAGCATTATTAAAAAGTCAGTTCTTCAAATCAAACTTTGCTGGAGAGTACATCGTTAAACAAAATGATACGCTTTACAGTATCGCCAGGCGTTTTAGTATGTCTGTAAAAGCTTTAAAACAACTTAATAATAAAAATAATAATTTAATAGGTGTTGGAGAAAAGTTATTAGTTGGACAACCTAAAACTCTGCCAAGCACATTAACTGTTGATTACAAAATCAGCCCTTATTTAGAACACCAAGAGATTGCGATCCCCACCATTGAAATAGATTACGAAGTTAAGTCAGGCGATAGCCTTTGGAGTATAAGTCAGCTTTACGATGTACCTCATAGCGACTTGGCAAAATGGAACAAACTCTCTGCATCGAGCATTTTAAAGCCTGGCACTCAATTAGTACTGTTTATACCACAGGCTGAAAAGCAAAAAGCAGCACCAATAAAAAAAGATTTTCTGCTAAATTTACAAAAAACACTAAATCAGCCACGTTAAGTTTATAAACAAGTATATTTCGCGTAAAATTGCGCCCTATCATAGTTATTATTTGAAGAGACAAGCATGCAAATTAGCAAAAATTCAGCAGTTGAATTTCATTACACCCTTAGCGAAGCGGGCGAGCAAATTGAAAGTAGCACAAACGAAGCGCCACTTACTTACATTCATGGCAGCGAAGGCATGCTTCCTGGTTTAGAAAAAGCACTTGAAGGTAAAGAAGCCGGCGAAAAATTTAGTGTAACTCTAGAGCCAAGTGAATCGTACGGCGAGCGTGTTGATGATTTAATTCAACGTATTCCGCTTAAGCATCTACAAGGCGACGTTAAAGTATGGAAACCAGGTATGACAGCAATGGTTAGCTCTAACCAAGGTCGTCATCAGGTTACTATTGTTAAGGTTGGTCGTTTTAACGCAGATTGTGATTTAAACCACCCATTTGCGGGCAAAACACTAACGTTCGACGTTGAAGTTGTATCTGTACGTGAAGCGACGAGTGAAGAAGTTTCTCACGGACATGTGCACGCTGAAGGCGGCTGCGGTCACTCTCACTAGTTAGCAATAAAGGAAGTAAGTATGTCTAAAGTTGCAGTAGTTACAGGTGGTACAAAAGGAATTGGTCTAGCCGTTGTAAAGCGTTTGCTAAGTAATGGCTATAAAGTACATAACCTTGATATAGAGCCAAGCGAAACTGGTATATTTCATCAGTGTGATGTAAGTGATGTATCGGCGGTACAAAGCTGCATCAACGCTATCTGTGAACAAAGCAAACGTATTGATGTACTTGTTTCTAATGCTGGAAAACACTTAAGCGCAAATATAGAAAGCACCGATGAGCAAACTCTCGATGCACTTTTTGCGCTTAATGTTAAAGGCGCGTATGCCGCAGTACAAAGCGTATTGCCAAGCATGAAAGCGCAAAATAGCGGCGCTATTATATTAGTCGCATCCGATCAAGCAATTATAGGTAAGCAAAACTCTTTTGCGTATAACCTAACAAAACATGCCCTTGCCTCAATGGCCAAAACAACGGCGCTTGATTACGCGAGCTTTAATATTAGAGTAAATGCGGTATGCCCTGGCACAATAGAAACCCCGCTATTTCATAACGCGATAGATGCGTACTGCGCAAAAAGTGGCGCAAACAAAGCTGAAATAGTTGCCGAGGAAGCAAGTCTGCAACCGCTTAACCGATTAGGTCAAGCCGACGAAGTTGCTGCTCTTGTGAGCTTTTTAGCAAGCGACGATGCCAGCTTTATTACTGGTAGCTTACAAAGTATTGATGGCGGCTATACAGCCCAATGAGCATGCAAATTATTGACCCTCATGTGCATTTTTTTAATCTTGCCGAGGGGCAATATACTTGGCTACAAGGCGAAAACCCACCAGCATGGCCTAACCTAGAAAAAATTAAACAACCAATAAGTGCAAAGCAACTTGTTAAAAGTACTGATTTTGAACTTGCGGGTATTGTGCACATTGAGGCTGGGTTTGATAATCAATCACCTATAAACGAGTTAAACTGGCTAAGCTCGCATTTAAAAAACCTTTCATTTAAGGCTATTAGTTACAACCAAATTGATGCGCCCGCAGAGCAATTTAATCACGCGCTAAATGCACTGGCTCATTCAAGCCTTTGTGGTATAAGAGATATAACCGAAGAAGATGATGCAGTGAGACTAAAAAGCCCTCATTGTATTAATAACCTTAATTTATTGGCTACAAATAAACTGCATTTTGAAGCTCAATTTGATATTGAAAATAGCGAAATAACCAAGCAAATAGCTTACTACGCTAAGCAGCTACCGCAGCTTCAAATTATAATTAATCATGCAGGACTGCCAAGTAATTTAAATGATTGGCGACAAGGTGTTGAGTTACTTGCTCAGCACGACAACATAGCAATTAAATTCTCTGGTTTTGAATTACTTAGGCTCACCAGTGAGCAACAAGCCGCGTGTTTTAATTTTCTTTTTAATCACTTTGGCCAGCAGCGTATTATGTTTGCTAGCAACTTCCCTGTGTGCCAAATAAATACAAGCTACAACACCCTATGGCACTGCCATAAGGCGTTATGCTCAAACGATAAGACATGGCATAACCTTAGCTATGCAAACGCTAAGCACTACTACCAAGTTTAAGTAAAACTAGTTATATTAAACTCTCTTTTTATAATAATACGGCCAATTTATGAAAATGTACTTTTTACTAATCGTTGTATTTTCTGCGTTTTTTCTCAATGGCTGCATATCTCAAAATCCAGACCCTACACCTAAGCTGCAACATGCTCTACTGGCAAAGCCAAATAAAACAGCCGTTAGCAAAGCAATTAAAACACTTGTACATATACAAGAAACTCAATTAGCTGAGAATGTATTTACTACCAGCAGCACAGTAACCCTTAGCAATGTGGATGGTAATAATATTATCGACACGCAAAGTCGCAATACACCCGATCAGTTTGAATTGATGATTAAAGGCAAGCAATGCTATATACGCCACCTTGATAGTAAAGCCACTATTGAGCTTAAAGACGTAGAATGTAGAATTAACGAGTTATAACAAGCTAAAACTTTACCAAACAAGTAAAAGCCGGTAAGTGACTAATCACTTACCGGCTTTTTAATGCATGACCTAAAGTTAGGTTAAAAGACTATTATTTTATTTCTACGCGTTGAGAACGCATAACAATCTCATCATTTAATTCAATACCCAACCCTGGCTCTTCTGACACTTCAAAGAAACCATTTTTAGGTTGTGGGTCTTGTAAACATAACTCGCGGTTCCACTTTTTAATCGCATAAGTGTGGTGCTCATGAATCAAAAAGTTAGGGATAGCCGTTTCTAAGTGCAGTGATGCTGCTGTTGCAACAGGCCCGCCACATACGTGAGCTTGAATACGCACATCAAAAATATCAGCGTAATCACACACTTTTTTGGTTTCGGTAAAACCACCACATAAACCAATATCAGGTTGTAGAACATCAATACTTTGATCTTCTAAGTACGGGCGCACACCCCAGCGATTATACAAACGTTCACCACCAGCAATTGGCACATTAACTTTATCTGCTACTTTTGCATGTAATGAATGGTTTAAATAGTTAACTGGCTCTTCAAAGTACATACAGTCAAATTCTTCTGCAATTTCACCTAGCTGAATGGCTGTTGTAACACCTGGTAAACTGTGGCATTCAAAAATAATATCCACTTCGTCGCCTACTGCTTCGCGAATAGCTTGCATACGCGCACGGTATAGCTTCATTTCAGTACGTGAAATTATTTTTGTACGGTCATAATAAGTATTACCGTCTTTATCGTACTGAATTGGATCTACTTTTACTGCATCGTAACCTTCGGCCATCGCCTTTAAAGCCGCTTCTGCATATTCTTGCGGTTGTACTAGGGCTTTAAATTCGCTATCCCAGTCAAACTGTAATTGCGAAGCGTAAGTGCGTAGTTTGTCGTTAACTTTACCGCCTAATAACTGGTATACAGGTAAACCAAGCGCTTTACCTTTTATATCCCAAAGTGCGGTATCAATTGCGCTCATTGCAGCATATACAACAGGTCCGCCACCTAAGCCCCAAAAGCTTTCACGTAACATACGTGACCATAGTTTTTCTGTTTGAAAAGGGTCGTGGCCGATTAAAAAGGCGTCGGCCATTTCTTTAATCATAGCCGCTGCAGCACTGTGACCTAAATCGTATGCAAGGCCCGCTTCGCCAACACCACTAATACCTTCGTCAGTATGAATACGTACAAACACAGGTGTCCAAGAAGGTCTATCAGGACAGTGAATATCAAATACTTCAACGCGATTTACTTTCATTAAAATTCCTTATTAACCGCTATGGGTTATTTTGCAAAACTAGGGTCAAGTCGATACGCTTTACGTAACATTGCAGGCCACGCAAGTTGCCCGCCGGTGCTGCCACTGTGTACTACGTTTGCTTGATTATAAATATTGTCGATTATAGGTTGCGGTACTTCAATCACCTCTTGCGAGCTTGATTGTAGCGCTAGTTGAATTTCACACGCTCGCTGTAAATCATAAAAGCGCATAAACGCATCGCCTACCGTTGGGCCTACTGTTAAGCCACCATGATTTACCAATAACATATGGTTAGTGCTGCCCAAATCATCTTGCAGCACTTTTCGCTCGTCCTCGTTTACTGCAAGCCCTTCGTAACCATGATAAGAAAGCGATGGCATTGAAAACATTGAATATTGGCTAAGCGGTAATAAACCATTTTTTTGTGTAGCGACTGCGATTGTTTCTTTAGTATGAAGGTGAATAACACAATGAGCGTCTTCGCGTACCTCGTGAATCGCACTGTGAATAGTAAAACCAGCTGGATTAATACTAAATGGCGTATCGTCAATAATGTTACCGTCTAAGTCGACCTTTACTAAATTAGAGGCTGTTACTTCATCAAAGGTTAAACCAAACGCATTCACTAAGTAGTGGTCGGTGCCAGGCAAACGTGCTGATAAATGCGTATAGATTAAATCCCCCCAACGAAAGTGCTCTACCAGTCTATAACATGCGGCTAAATCAACACGAAGTTGCCACTCTTGTGCTGATACTTTATTTTTTAAATCGAGTTGGGGTAAATCAAACATAATGAGCCTTTTAAAAACGTACATTATTAACCTGTACGAACAGATGTTTAGAAGTCTAAAGCAGTCTCTATTTTATAGCAAACACCAAACAAAACAGCCACACTATTGTGTGGCTGTTTGTAAAACTAAAATACCAATTGTATTAAAATGGTATAGCTGCGTAAATTATTTTACGTTAGCTAGGTAATCTGCAATTGCTTCAAACTCTTCATCAGTTACCGTTGCAACCATTGCTTTCATAGCCATGGTCATACCGTTATTACGTGCACCTGACTTAATATCTTTCATTTGCGCTACTAAGTAGTCTTTGTTTTGACCGTTTAGTTTAGGGTACATACCCATAATTGGTGCTTTACCTTCAGCGCCATGACAAGTTTGACAATTTTTAGCGGTATAAAGTGCAGCGCCATCGGCAGCTGCTGCATTAAACGAGAAGCTTGCGGCTAAAGTAATACCCGCGCCTAATAGTAGTGTTTTCATCTTGCTCATTGTATTTACTCTTCTTTTTTGACGGTTAGAAAAACTGTTCTATTGATTGTAGTAAACAATCAAATAAAAAGCATACGTACGAAACGACGCTAGACGATCAACTTAACCAAAAACCGCTAACTCGTTTCTATCTCACTTTTATATACTTTAGCAAATAAAAATGAGCTTACCCTTAATAACTTATTACCACACTATATCATCTGGTACTTCAAAGTCTGCGTATGGGTCATCTTCATCTTTTGGTTTGCTTTCTGGCTCTACATGAAAAACAATATACTTTTCGTCAACTTCAGCCACTTTGCGTGCTGGTTCGTCGTCTAGTACGTAAAATTTCCCTTCTAGTACACAAATAGCTAAACGACCGCCCGATAACGCTTTTTGCGTTTTCTCGTTCACGTCGATATTTTTTACTTTATTTTGATAAGTAAAATTAAATGTGCGCTCACCACGAATAGCGTCTTGGTTGTGGTGCTCTAAAATTTGTTTAACACGCGCTTCTTGTTCGCGCTGCTTTAAGCTCACTTGGCGTGTTTGGTTAAGCTCTTCAGCTTTTTTTTGCTGCTCTAGCTTGGTTTGTTGAATATGCTTTTGCAGATCACTTGGGTTGCTAGTAGCCCCTTTCTTTTGCTTTTTTTGTTGCTTACGCTTTTCTGATTTAGCAACTTTAGCATTATGCGATGTTGTTAATCCTGCTTGAAGCAATTGGTCTTGTAATGAACCCATGACTTTGTTCCACTAAAAACTAATATTATCGCTATTTTAATCACCAACGAGTTCAAATAACAGCGCTATCGACATTAATCTAGCAAACTAGTTAAAACAAACCATGATATAGCGCAATGACTATGGTTTTAATTATGAATTAAAACCAATTTTTAATACAATACCAGACAACCAATCAGCAAATGCACAAGCCATATAATGCGTTTACCTCATCTACTCGTTTGCTCGGTATTTATATTTTTTGTGCTTTATGCACCGCAACCCCTACTTAGCCTTTTTGCGAGCGAATTTAATGTAGCACCTGCGGTAGCTGGCAGCTTAATGACTGCAACTATGCTGCCCTTAGCCATTGCCCCGCTCGTTTATGGTTTATTTTTAGCAAAAATAAATCCACTACTTATATTACGTATTGCAATGGTGCTTTTAGGCCTTAGCTGCTTACTTTTTATTTATGTACCTAGCTTTGAGCTTTTATTATTAGTCAGATTTTTACAGGGTTTAACGCTCCCCGCAGCTTTAACAGCAATGACTAGCTATATAGGCATGAGTTATAGCGCTGATACACTTCAAAAAAATATGACCCTATATATTGGTAGCAGTATAGTTGGTGGTTACTTTGGACGTGTGCTTGCCGCTTTGTTTAGCGACTTATGGAATTGGCAGAGCTTTTATTACGTAATTGCTTTTATGCTTCTTTGCTTAGCTTTGACAGTTAAGCATTCCCGCTTTACAAACCCAGCTAAACAGTCGCAGCTCTCCCCACTCGATTACATTAAACAACTTAAAGAAGGCGCTGTACTTAAAGTTTACGGCGCCGTTTTTTGTATGTTTTTTTGCTTCGCTGCACTGCTTAATTACTTACCGTTTATATTACAAAACACGTTTTTAATTACCAATACTCGTGACATAGGTTTAGTTTACAGTGGTTATTTAATTGGTGCCCTCGCCTCTATTGCTGCACCTTGGTTACTTAAAAAAGTCCCTTCGCCTTGGCATTTATTAACTGCGGTATTTAGTTTTTATAGTGTGAGTATTATTTTATTAATGAGCCATCAGCTTAGCTTATTTTTAATCGCATTTACTTTGTTTTGTGGTGCTATGTTTGTGATTCATTCAACTGCCGCACCGCTCGTTAATAAAATAAGTAAAGCCCCACCAAGTGTAACCAATGGCGGATATGTATCGTTTTATTACAGTGGTGGCGCATTGGGGTCGTTATTACCCGGTGTGGTATACCAACATCATGGGCAAACAGCGTTTATGTTTACGCTGCTTGCGGTTTGCTTATGTGGTTTATCGTTAATTATGTGGGCTTATTTTGAGGGTAAAAATACAACGCGCGGTTGATGCTTTGTGTAATTAAAAAATGTTTCTAAATCAGCTTTACTAAGCAACCATGTTTGGGTGTTTTCAAACGGATGACAATGAAACAAATCACCGTGCCAAATATCTTGCTCAACCCATAAGCTCACTTCGTTTTGCTTATCATTTAAAAGAGCCAACATAGATACACACCCAGGAGCCACTTTTAAATATTTAGCTAGCCGCTCACTCGATGCAAACCCTAAGCGTGAAAGCCCTTGTTGCTTTGATAGTGCCTTTAAGTCGAGTTGCTTATTGTGCGCTGTAATAACTAAAAAGTGTCGCTTGCCTTCGTTATCGCGTAAAAATAGGTTTTTAAGACGAGTACCTGGGCGCTCAATCATAAACTCATCTGCCGCTAAGCTAGTATGCAGCGGCGGATGCTCTATTACATCATAGTTAATATCTAGGTGCGCCAAAAGCTCTGCTAACTTAGTTTTATCCGCCAACATATTACAAACAACGCCCTCTTAGTTGTACACTCAAATCTCGCCATAAAACATCATTAACTTCATGCTTATTGTCGCAATACTTACGATCTTTTAGCTCTTGATTTAATAATTCAACTGCTTGGTCTTCTAGCTGTAACTTCAGAATGCTCGATTCTTCAAAATGCTCTTTCTCTATATACTGCTTAACCTCACCACGACTTGGGCTCTTATTAGAACCACGGTCAAGGTTAAAGTTTTCACGATGCTTAGCTTTTACCGAAACAACATAAGCAAAAAGCTTATTGCCTTGATCATCTTGCTTTTCGTGAAACTGTTTATTATTTATTTCAAAAGGCGGCTCATCATTTGAGGCACAGCCAGCGAGTAAAACCATAAGCGCTAGAACACATTTTTTCATTGTTTTTTATCGTTTTAGTTTTGAATTAAGCCGAGTCTAACAAAAATTGACGTAAACAGTGAAAATTTACGAAAAAATACTTGACCAAATTTATAAAAAAACTTAAAGTTCGTCCCGCTTGGAACTCAGCAGTCAAGCAGTTACATTATATGTAACTTAGGAATGTGGGGCTATAGCTCAGCTGGGAGAGCGCCTGCCTTGCACGCAGGAGGTCAGCAGTTCGATCCTGCTTAGCTCCACCACTTTCCTACTCCTTTTCAAATTCGCTCTACTCTTCTATTTTTCCATTGTTTTTATTATTTTTTGACACCCTAATATTCTAATTTTTCATTCTATATAATTTTAAATTTATCCATTCAACTTGTGTCTTTACAAGTTCTTAGCTATACATAATGTCACACATTAGTACTTTAGGCTTAACATGGACATACCTAAGCGTTCAACGCTAAAAAAGCTAGCTGCAATAGGTTTAACAGCAGGTGCAATAACACATGCGCCTTATGTTTTTGCCCGAAAAAAAGTCACATTAAGAGTGCTTGGTACGCATGTAACACTCCAAGAGGCTATCCGCAAGCAAGCGATGAGTGACTTGGGTATTAATATAGAATTTACTCCCGCAGGCAGCGCTGCTGTTTTGCAAAAGGCATCAATGGACCCTAGCTCCTTTGATTTATACGAACAGTGGTCAAACAGCATTAATGTGCTTTGGGATGCAGGTTCCATTCTGCCAATAGAAAAAAAACGACTCACCTACTTTAACGAAATAAATCCACTTACTAAAACGGGAAAACTAACCGAAACTGCAAGTATTGGTGCAGGTGATGCCCCCTATAAATTATTAAATGTTCAACCCGATGGCACGTTAAGCGCACAAGAAAGCGATCATATTAGCTTTTTACCTTATGTGCATAATGTTGACTCTTTTGGTTACAACACCGACTTTATTAAGCCCGGTATAGCATACGAAACAGAAAGCTGGAGTTGGCTGCTTGATGACGAGAACAGAGGTAAAGTAGCTATTGTAAATGCGCCTACCATTGGATTATTTGACCTAGCCCTAGCAGCGCAAAGTAAAGGACTTATAAAATTTAACAATATAGGTGCAATGACCCGCTCAGAACTTGATAGATTGTTTAGTATATTACTCGATTTTAAACGCCAAGGTCACTTTAGTGGCTATTGGAACTCGGTTCCTGAGTCGATTGAATTTATGAAAAGTAAACGAGCCCATATAGAAAGTATGTTTTCGCCTGCCGTGTCTGCATTAAACAGCCAAAATATTAATGTACGATTTGCCGCACCAAAAGAAGGCTACCGAGGCTGGCATGGTGTTATGTGTTTATCGTCACAAATACAAAGTAGCGCAAAAGATGCTGCGTACGATTATATGAATTGGTGGCTTTCAGGCTGGCCTGGTGCATTTATTGCTCGCCAAGGTTATTACATTAGTAACCCACAACGCTCTAAACTACTCCTATCTCAGTCTGAATGGGATTACTGGTACGGTGGAAAAGCAACAAACATAGATTTATTAAATACCAATGGCGACGTAGCTGTAAAAGCAGGTGGGCAACGTAATGGCGGTAGTTACCATAAACGCTTTAGTAATGTAGCAGTGTGGAATACAGTTATGCCAACCTATGACTACAGCCTGCAAAAATGGTATGAGTTGATTAGCCGATAATGATAATAAACTCAATTAAATCAAAAATAATATTAGCTCTGTGTTCGCTGATTGGATTACTTCTTTTACAGAGCTATTTGTTTAACTATTCGCAAACGTCTTTACTTAACTTGCAAAAATCGCAACATAACGCGCTTATTCAAAGTGAAGCTGTAACTAACTTAGAAAACGATATTATTTCCCTGCAAGGGCATGCAGTTTCATTTATTGACAATGCAAATGAAAATACGATTACCAAATTTAATTTTTACTTAAATAAGGCAAATCTAAATCTCGAGCAGCTAAAAACAAACACTCAAAACCAGACCCCTGAGTATCAAAACTCACTAATACGCCTTGGCGAGTATTTAAATAATTACCAAGATACATTTGGCCAAGTTGTCGTAAACAGACAAAAACGCGAACACCTTTACATTACTCAGTTCAAACAACCTATTGATGACTTACAAGTAACAATTAGTGATTTAGAAGGGTCTTCAAACAATGATAATAAAGTTATTTTTAACGATGTTTTACTCACAATAAGTAATTTAAAACATGCAATTATAAGCTACCTCTATAAACCTAATTTTGATGAAGCACAAAATGTAAAACAAAACTTAAATCACTTACATAAAAAACTAACGAGCACCTCTGTAATAAATGAATCCCTCTCCAATAAAACAACAAGCTTAAAACAAGCTTATAACCAACTTGTATTACTCACCCGTAGCTACACTTTTTCTGTAAATGTAGTGCTTACAGGCATAGAAAACGAATTGCTGTATTTAACTAATGAAATTAAAAACATAGAAAAAAATAAACTAATCAAAACAGAAGAGCTACTAAGTAGCCACTTAACAAAAAATACAGAACAGGCAAATATATTTGCCGTTTTAATTATGTTAATCATTTTATTTTTAAGCTATTTTATTTTTAGATCGGTTATAAAACCAATTACTCAGCTCACTTTATTACTTAAAGATATGAATAGCGAAAAGCCAGTAACTATTTCAAATAACAGCCAAAATCAAACTGAAATAGCATCGGTAATAAAAGCAGCTAACGCTTTATATTTAAAAAATAAGCAAACCAAAGAGCTACTCAATGAAACCCGCGTATTAAATTCCCAAATGGAAGCAATGAATGCCGACCTGACGAGTGCCATGGAGCAAACCGATAAAGCCAATAAAACAAAAATAGATTTTGTAGCCAATATGAGTCATGAACTTCGCACCCCAATGAATGGCATATTAGGTATGTTGCAACTTTTACAAAGCAGCGAGCTTCCCTCAAGGCAAAAACACTACGCAGATAAAGCTTTTTCAAGTGCTCAAAATTTATTGCAGATTTTAAACAATATTCTGGATTTTTCTAAGCTAGAATCGGAAAAAGTTCAGTTAGAGCAAATCCCTTTTACCTTACATACTATAGTTTCTAACGTTCAAAATTTATTCTCAACAAATGCCAAGCAAAAAGGTTTGTTATTAAACTTTACTTTACACGTTGATGCAGGGCTTGAACTTATTGGCGACCCAATGCACTTAAGCCAAATAATAAATAACTGTGTAGGTAACGCAATTAAGTTTACTGAGCATGGTGAAATATCATTAATTATAGAAGCGACATCTCAACACGAAAAAACAATAAACCTTCGCTTTAGTATAAAAGACACGGGTATTGGGATGACTGAAGAGCAATCAAAAATTATATTCCAGTCTTTCTCGCAAGGTGATTCAAGCACAACAAGAAAGTATGGTGGGACCGGTTTAGGACTCACTATAAGCAAACAATTAGCTAAATTGCTGGGCGGAGATATACAAGTAAGGAGCACGATTAATCAAGGTAGCGAGTTTTTCTTTACTCTACCCTTTACTTTATCTGAGCAACAAAAGCTTAAAAAACACGCCTTATTAATTAGCCCTGATAATGAGCAAATTAAAAAATTAATGGACTTACTAAGTGATATAAATATAACGACAGAAACAACACAAGAACCATTAAGAGCCATTGCAAAAATGTCTCAGCCTAGTAGCCCATTTAGTATTGTAATAATGTCGATAGAAAAAAAAGAGCTCAACGATAACTTTATTTTACAACAACTGTACGCTCAAAATAAAAACGCTAATGAAAAATTAACACTTATTTTATTAATTACCGATGAAGAGTCTCCTGAGCCAATTGCAAAAAATGAAAATATAGACATTATAAATATTGGTAATAAAAATAGTGAAGTAGAAATTTTAAGAGCACTCTCACCAAATAATTTTAAAGAAAAGCAATTAAAGCCTCACCCTAAATTCTCGGGTTTTAATGCATTAGTTGTTGACGATAATAAAATTAACCAAGAAATAGCCTCAGCCCTTTTAGCAAGACTAGATATGACCGTGAACATTGCTGACAATGGACGTGACGCATTAGATAAAATAGAGACAAATGACATCGATATTATTTTTATGGATGTTCAAATGCCAGTTATGGACGGACTAGAAGCAACAAGTATATTAAGAGAGCGAGGCTACAAAACTCCTATAATTGCTATTACGGCAGCCGCAGACCCTAATGATAAAAAAGCAGCATTTAGAGCCGGTATGGATGACTTTTTAGTAAAACCGATTATTTTTGATTCACTTTACGAAAGCATAGAAAAGCATCTGCAAAGTAATGAACCTCTGAGCACTATAAACCTGCCATTAGCAAAAGAAAACCTAGAAAACAATGACGAATTGTTAACTAAATTATTTACTCAGTTTGTCAACGATTACAATGACTTTTCGACTAAAGCTGATATGTTAATCAAAAATAGAGAGTTAGAAAGCTTAATTCGACTAGTACATACACTCAAAGGACTGGCCGGCACATTAGGCTTGGAGCTGCTGCAACAAAGCGCGCAAAGTGTTGAGAAAAGCTTAATAGATAAGAAAATTATTAATTTATCTCATTTTAATGAGCAATTAATACTTACACTTTTTGCTGTAAAACAATTTTTGATAGCTGACAGCTTTAAAAAAGAACATATACAGCAACATGAACTAGAAAACGAAGACTCGGTTATCGATAATATATACTCATTAGCATTAACCGCTCGCCCCGTACCTAGCAGTTTGGTTAGACAGCTAGAAATGAATCAATATGAGAGAGGCCACTCCCTATTTAAGCTCAAAGAAGCAATTGATCATTTTAACTACGCGTTAGTAATTGAGCTTATTGATATGTATAGAAACGATAATAAAAATTAGGCATAACCACTAACCTGAACTAGATTTAATATTGTAAAGAACGCAGAGAAGGACAGATAGTGCATTCAAATTACCTCGCAAACAGTAATGGATTAACCACAGAACAAAAGCATAAACCTTTAATTCTTATTGTTGATGACGAACCTAGTAATTTACACGTATTAGTAGAAGGACTTTTAACTGACTACGATGTACGTATTTCTACTAGTGGTGAGCAGGCTTTGATCTTTATTGAGTCAACTCGGCCTGACTTGATTTTATTAGACATAATGATGCCAGGCATGGACGGCTACGAAGTATGTAATATACTCAAAGCGAAACAAAATACCAAAGGGATCCCTGTCATATTTGTAACAGCGCTTACAGAAGAAGAGTCTGAAGAAAAAGGCTTTGCAATGGGCGCAATTGATTATATCCACAAGCCTTATAAACTAGCCCTAGTTAGAGCACGTATACGCACTCATATTACCGCTCAAGGCATGCTAGATAGGCTTATCGAAAAAAACTTTGACCTGCACGACAAGCTACTTGAAATAGAGTCTCTTGCGAAAGAGCTTAGCCAGCGAGAAGAAGAATTAAAAGAACTCTCATCAAAACAAAAGTTATTTTACCAAGCCCTAACGGGAACCGCTGATGGTGTTGTTATTGCCGATAGTAATGGCAAAATTATAGCCGTAAACCCTTCATTTTGCCGTATAACCGGTTACTGTGAATCAGACTCACTACAAATGCAGTTGCACGATATTAAACAAAATAACCATCCTAGCATTAGCTTTGACCAAGTATGGGAACATGCGAATCAAGCAGGCTATTGGAGTGGAGAACTTGTAACTAGACGAAAAAATGGCGAGCTTTATCCAGAGCTACTAACTCTCAGTTTGGTTAAAGGCGATCAAGATACTAACGTGCACTATATTGGTGTATTTAGTGATATTTCGAGCGTTAAAGTAACCCAAGAAAGAATTGACTACCTAACATGGCACGATGAACTTACAGGTTTACCCAACCGAAATGGTTTTTTAAAGCAGTTAGAGCAGCAACTTCAGGTTTGCAGTACCGAAAATAGTTATGCCTATATTTATATTATTGACATAGACAGCTTCCACTCAATAAATGATGGATTAGGATTACTCGCTGGCGATAATATTTTAAAAGAATTAACTAAACGAATCCATACTCACGTGAGTAAAAAAGATGTTATTGCTCGCTTAGGTAGTGATGAATTTGCAGTACTATGTACAGTTGAAAAAGGTGTGGGCAGAGCTAGAGCTCAAGCTATGGCTGAAAATAAAGCCCAAGAGCTACTTGCAAGTGTAAACCATCCACTTGTCGTTGCCGAACAAGACGTTAGCTTAACAGTAAGTATAGGCACCTATATTTTTCCACGAGAAGATCAATGGGAAAGTGCTATTGAGACTATTCGTAACTGTGAAGCGGCCTGTTACAAAGCAAAAGAGAAAGGCGGCAATAGAGTTACCTTTTTTGATACTTCATTTGGCGAGCAAGCAAAACGCCGTTTTGAAATAGAACAAGATTTACGTAAAGCTATTTTAAATAATGAGCTATCGCTATATTTACAATCCCAATTTGATCGAAACCAAACTCTTAAGGGCGCTGAGGTTTTATTAAGATGGGAGCACCCTCAAAAAGGCTTTATTAGCCCTGGTGAGTTTATATCTATAGCCGAAGAGTCAGACATAATTTATGATTTAGATTGCTGGGTAACTTCAAATGCACTTGAAATACTAACGCAACTTAGTAAAACCCACCCTGAGTTAAACTTATCAATTAATATAAGTGGCAGGCACTTTCATGAAGCGCGTTTTTTAAACTTTATTAGCCAACAGATAAAGCAACATAACATTAATCCTCAACAACTCACTATTGAGATAATTGAAGGTACGTTACTTAATCATATGGAAGCGGCTATTGAAGCTGTTCACTTTCTCAAGAAGCTAGGTATTAGAGTATCAATTGATGACTTTGGTACTGGATATTCGAGCTTAACCTACCTAAAAAAATTACCAATACAAGAACTTAAAATTGATCGTTCTTTTGTTTTAGAGGCTCCTACCGATAACAACGATAAACTAATTATTGATATGATTGTAAGCTTAGGTCGTTTATTTGAACTCGAGATAGTTGCTGAAGGCGTAGAGAACCAGTCCCACTTTGATTTACTACAGGAGTATCCTGAGGTTATTCTGCAAGGCTATTATTTGCATAGACCAGAACCTGCAAGTGATTGGTTTAAAAAGTTAAAGTAACTGTAGCGTGATTTATAAACTAAAAAGCCGAGCATAAATATGCTCGGCTTTTTATGGACTTAATTTTTGCGGTTACTCGCGAACTTGGCCAACTCCATTAACTAAATACTTTTCTGTCGTTAGTGACTCGAGGCCCATAGGACCGTATGCATGTAGCTTGGAAGTAGCTATTCCAATCTCTGCACCTAGGCCCAATTGTGAGCCATCAGAAAAACGAGACGATGCGTTAACCATTACTACAGAAGCATCAACACTACGTTGGAATAACTCTGCAGCAGCTTCATTTTTAGTACAAATTACTTCTGTATGGTTTGATCCAAACTGTGCAATGTGTTCAACCGCTGCCGTAAAGTTTGGTACAACGCGAATAGCGATTTCTAGGTCTAGATATTCTTCACCAAATTCGTTATCAGCTAGGACTGTTGCGTTATCAAAGTATTTAACTGCAAAGCTGTCAGCATTTATTTTTACACCTTCTTGGCGTAATACAACTGCACACAAATTTAAAAACTCATCTGCCACATCTTGATGCACAACTAAACCTTCTAGTGCATTACAAACACCGGTACGCTGCGTTTTACCGTTAAGCAGTAAGTTAAGCGCAATTTCTAGGTCGGCATCTTTATCTACATATAGATGACAAACGCCTTTGTAATGCTGAATTACTGGGATCGTACTGTTTTCAGTAACAAAGTTAATTAAACCCTCGCCGCCGCGTGGAATGATTAAATCAATGCTTTCGCGTTGCTGCATCAGTTCCATTAACAGCGCACGGTCTGGATCTGGAATCACTGAAATAAGTGATACCGGTAAGTTGTGCTTCTCAAGTACGCTATGCATTACACTTGCGATAGCTTGTGAACTTCTAAGTGCTTCTTTGCCGCCACGTAAAATTACGCCATTACCTGATTTAAAACATAGTGCACCAGCGTCTGCTGTCACATTCGGACGTGCTTCGTAAATCATACACACAACGCCAAGAGGTACTCGCATTTTGCGAATTTTAATACCATTTGGGCGCTCAGTAATATCACGCAGCTGACCAACAGGATCATCAAGGCTTACGATTACTTCAATTCCTTCAGCCATTGCTTCAATACGCTCATCGTTTAACGTTAAGCGGTCGATCATTGAGGCAGCTAAGTTATTGTCGCGTGCTGCGCTTAAATCACTTTCATTTTCTTTTATTATAAATGCTTTTTGCTCTCTTAGTGCCGCTGCCATTTCAACTAGTACTTTGTTTTTAGTCTTGGTATCGAGTAAAGCAAGTGTATGTGCAGCTTTAGCTGCCTGACGTGAAATGTCCGTAATTAAACTCATGACTTCTCCAATAATGCGATATGTTTTTCAGATATAACTGGTCCAATTGAATCCTGCATTTTTTCGCTGAATTCACTCTGTTCGTTGTCTGCAATAAAGTTTAACAAACAGCTACTATAATTTGCGGTCGCTTTAGCTAAACGCGTACCGTCTTCACTACGTACTAAAATGGTATCACCCACGGCAAATTCACCGTGAACTTCCATGATTTCGTCACCACGAATACATCCACTTTCACCTTCAAGAGATTCATCAAATGATCCATCAACAACAACTTCACCTTGCTCATTTGCTGTATGTGTCATCCAATGAATAGAGTCCTGCATCGGTTTTTCGTACGGTAAAAATACACTACCTGGGTTTTCTCCAGCTAGCAGTTTTGTAAATGTTTCTTCTTTAAAGCCATTTATAATATAAGTCGCTATACCATGTGACGTTGCTTTTTCTGCCGCTTCTATTTTAGTTTTCATACCACCAGTACCAACCGCACTTGTAGCACATCCTGCCATAGCATAAATAGATTCATCAATTGATTTTATTTCAGGCAGTAGCACCGCATCATCATGCAAGTTAGGGTTTTTATCATATAGCCCGTCAACATCTGAGAATATTAATAAAGCATCGGCGTCGGCAGCTGCTGCAACCATTGCTGATAAGTTATCGTTATCACCCACTCTTAAGTCGTCGGTAGTTACAGCATCATTTTCATTAATGATAGGAAGTACACCATGTTCAAGTAAAGTGAACACGGTTTCACGGATGCTCTGGTAACGCTCGCGGTCACGTAAATCGCCATGCGTTAATAATAGCTGCGCAGATGGAAAGTCAAAAAAGCGGTCCCACATGGCAATCATTTCTGTTTGACCTGCTGCCGCCATTGCTTTTTTCATTACCACAGAGCGTGGTTTGTCTGATGGGAATAAATGCGCGCCAGCAGCTACAGAACCCGATGATACTAAAATCACCTCGATTCCACGGGCACGACAACGAACAATGAACTGTGCGATGGTTAATATGTAACGCGAACGGCAGCCATCTTGATCTGGTGCAATTAATGCACTACCTACTTTAAGTACGATACGTCGCCAATTTAACTTTTGCATAAATGCTCAACTTTCCATTTTATCTGCGCTCACCTTAATTAGACGAGCTAAAACTAAGTAGCTAGGTTTAAAACATAGCTTCGAATTTGTCTTTCATTTAGGCAACACTTTTTTACACACACGCGAAAACCATATCTAAAACAATAAGCTTAGATTTAAGGTTAAGTATAAAGTAGCAACAACCCAATAATATCGAGCAGCACTAATCAAAAAATTTAAAAGTGTTGTTTATGCATCGCTGTAAAAAGCTGTGTGTGGCTTTTTTATTAACAACATACATAGAGCCTCTAAAGTCTGATACACCAACAGATAGGGTGAAGACCAAAGGACCGAGATTTAACCGCCACGATGGGGGTTAAACATTGAAAGTAATAGTTCAACTCAAACCTTTATTTACTTAAATAATTAAATAAACTTGTTTAGCAAAACCATACCAAGAGTTCGGCAAATGAAATTATGTAGTGTTCGAATACTAGTAACACCACTAATGCATGATTATAAAGATTAAAAATGACGTTAAGATTAACAAACCACTTTTACTTCCAATAAACTTCATTAGATAACTAATTATTAGAACACGAAGCATATTACACTAAATACCCCTTAAAAATCAAGGTTAAAATTCGAGCGAAGCTAATTCCTCCTCGTTTGTGGTGTTAGATTGTTATTAAAATTCAACCAATTAAACAATTAATACAGCCTAAAATAAGGCGGCTTAACACGCGCAAAATAATTTAAGCCTACTAATCTTCTATAAGCAGCTAAAATTGATTAGTAATATTTGAATTTCCCGTGTATACCCCTGTATTAATAATTAACAAAAGTTATACTTTCTAAACAAACCGTCATAAATAAGGAATTCTTAATCTATGTCAGCAATTTACATAGCCGGTATCGCACTTTGCTCTGTGCTTGCCCAATGGGTCGCGTGGGCTTTTAGAGTGCCCGCTATTCTTTTCTTATTGCTTACTGGTCTTTTACTTGGGCCATTTAGTGGTGTTTTAGACCCTGATGCATTGTTAGGTGATTTACTGTTTCCAGTTGTATCACTAAGTGTTGCCATCATTTTATTTGAAGGATCCTTAACTCTGCATTTCAGAGAGCTAAAAGGAATCGGAAAAGTTGTAAGAAACCTTTGCTCCATCGGCATGCTTACTACCTGTATTATTATTAGCCTCAGCGCCTATTGGTTACTTGAACTTAATTGGCGTGTAGCTGCGGTATTAGGTGCAGTGCTAGTTGTAACAGGCCCTACTGTTATAGCACCGCTATTAAACTCAATGCGCCCAACACAAGACATTGACCGCATACTTCGATGGGAAGGTATTGTAATAGACCCGATCGGCGCATTATTCGCTGTATTAGTATTTGAAGCCGTAATGCTGGTAGGCCAAGGCGAAGTATTTAGCCACACTATTATTGCTTTAGTTAAAACCCTAGGTGTTGGATTAAGTATTGGTGTTGCTGCTGGTTGGTTAACAACACTATTAATGCGCCGCGAGTGGCTACCATTTGAATTACATAAGTTTGGTATATTGGCATTAGTACTCATTAGTTTTTCTGTATCAAACTATTTAAGCCATGAATCAGGCCTATTAGCAGTGACTGTATTTGGTATTTGGCTTGCTAACCAAGACGATTTAGAAATAGATTCTGTACTTGAGTTCAAAGAAGACTTGTCGATGATATTAATATCAACGCTGTTTATTTTACTTGCAGCACGCTTACAGCTCTCTGATTTAATGATGCTCGACAGCGATGTATTTATATTTTTAGCTATCGTGCTTTTTGTTGCTCGGCCACTGTGTATTGCTATTTCGACCTTTGGTACTGACTTACCAATGAAGTCTCGTTTGGTACTTGCCTGGATAGCTCCACGCGGTATAGTCGCCGCAGCCGTTGGGTCGGTATTTGCGCTTAGCATGATGGAGTCTGGTGTTGCGGATGCTGAAAAAATGGTACCTCTTATATTTACAGTAATTATAATTACCGTTGTACTACAGAGCTTAACCGCCATTCCTGTCGCCAAGCTATTAGGTGTACGCCAGCCATCGCCAAATACAATATTAATTATTGGTGCAAACCATGTATCGCGTGCAATCGGCCGAGGCTTACAAGAGCAAAACATTCCGGTTCACCTGTCAGATCCTGCATGGGAAAACTGCAGAATGGCACGTATGGATGGTTTAGCTTGTTATTATGGTAACCCGCAATCAGAGCATGCTGAACGCTACTTACCTCTAACAACGATTCGTAGTGTATTAGCATTATCGCCAAATCGTCATCATAATGCGTTAGGTGTTCAATACTTTTCGCATTTACTTAATGAGAAAAATGTATTTTCGCTACGCTCATCAACGTCGCATGCAAAAGCAAATAAAGACAGCGCAACGTTTTTATCTAGACAAATACTGTTTGGAGACGAAGGCTCGTATGCACGTTTAAGCAGTATTATAGCTAAAGGCGGTAAGGTTAGTTCAACACGTATCTCGGATGAGTTTAGCTGGGAACAATACTTAGAAATGAACCCTGAGGCTATCCCTTTATTTATTCTCAAAGGTGATAAAGACAGTGATGACGATACACCAATTAAGCTAAGACCGTTTACAATCAACATGGAAAAACCGCCGCAAGAAGGCGAACGCGTTGTTGCATTGCAGCCGCCTAAAATGTCAGTTTTAAAAGACCCGCAAACAAAGGCTAAAGAAGACAGCTAAATACTTTTACGGTCTGTAAAAACTAAAAAACCCTAACTTAAAAAGTTAGGGTTTTGTTTTTAAAAGCCATTAAATAGGAAGGCGAGCTCGAGCAACCACACTATCTGGCATTTTTTGCGCTAACTTAGTCAGCGCTCGCTCAATTTTTTTATGAGTCGCTTTATCTGCCACCATAGAATTAAATAGCCAACGATAGGCATCTTCAAAATCACGCGGGCTGCCATAGCCATCATTAAATAATTTAACTAAACGTAGTTGTGCTTTTAAATTGCCTTGCGACGAGGCTTCACGCAAATACGTAATTGCCATTGCTTTATCTTGCTGAACTAAGCGACCAGTGTCGTAGTATCGTCCCAATTGCTCTAGCGCTGCAGCTAAGCCTTGCTCAGCTGCTTTTCGCATGTAATACACCCCTAACTCTACATTGCGATCAACGCACACGTTATAAGCCAGCATATCGCCGTATAAAAATTGATAAGACGGCAATGCCATTTTATTGGCTCGTGCTTCTATATCTTGCACCAACTGGCAATCATCTGCCTTTACGCGCGCTAAATGCGTATTTTTATTTATTAACGCAATTAGCTCTGATTCTGTATACAGCGGCACAGCAGCAGGGCTTTCTGTAGCTAAGCTGTTGGTTGCTATAAATAAAGACAGCGGTATTAACGAAAGCCTTAGTACGCAATTACGATTAAATAAACGCATGTTCACCACTTATATAAATAAACTTATTAAATAATATACAAAGATCGTTCCAAGGTGAATTTTAGACACAAAAAAAGCTGCACGGAGCAGCTTTTTTTAATCTAATGGTAATTACGCAAACGGATTGCGAAGCACCATAGTTTCTACACGGTCAGGACCTGTAGAAATAATATCAATTGGAACACCCGTAATTTCTTCAATACGTTTGATGTAGTCAATCGCAGCTTTTGGTAAACCGTCAAGACTAGTTACACCAACAGTGTTTTCTGACCAACCTGGCATTTCTTCGTATACTGGTGTTACTTTATCGTAACCTTCAGCCGCTAATGGTGTTACGTTAGTAACTGTGCCATCTTCAAGCTTGTAACCAGTACAGATTTTAAGTGTTTCTAAGCCATCTAAAACATCAAGCTTAGTTAAACAAAAACCTGAAATACTGTTGATTTGAACTGCACGGCGCATAGCCACTGCATCTAACCAACCAGTACGACGAAGTCGACCTGTTGTAGCGCCAAACTCATGGCCTTTATCACCTAGGTGCTTACCAACTGGATCTTGTTTATCAAGACCGTCGTAAAGCTCTGTAGGGAAAGGACCTGAACCAACACGTGTCGTGTACGCTTTAATAATACCTAAAACGTAATCAAGGTTTAATGGACCAAAACCTGCACCAGTAGCAACGCCACCAGCGGTAGTGTTTGAAGATGTTACATAAGGGTAAGTACCGTGATCTATATCAAGTAACGTACCTTGTGCACCTTCAAATAAAATGTTTTCGCCTGCTAAACGCGTTTGATCTAAAAGCTCAGTTACATCTACAACCATTGCTTTTAAGATATCAGCAACAGCCATTGCATCATCAAACGTTTTTTGGAAATCTACAGCATCTACTTTGTAGTAGTTAACTAAAGTGAAGTTGTGGTACTCAAGCACTTCTTTTAATTTAGCTGCAAATACTTCAGGATTAAATAAATCGCCTACGCGTAAACCACGACGTGCTACTTTATCTTCGTACGCAGGACCGATTCCACGGCCAGTTGTACCAATAGGCTTATCGCCACGAGCTGTTTCGCGGGCTACATCTAATGCAACATGGAAAGGCAAGATTAGCGGACATGCTTCACTTATTAAAAGACGCTCGCGTACTGGTACGCCGCGCTCTTCAAGCATGCCAATTTCTCTCATTAGCGCTTCTGGTGATAAAACTACACCATTACCAATCACACATTTAACATTGTCACGTAATACACCCGATGGAATAAGGTGTAGAACCGTCTTTTCACCTTCGATAACTAAAGTATGACCCGCATTGTGGCCACCTTGATAACGAACTACTAAAGATGCTTTGTCTGTAAGGAGATCAACTACCTTACCCTTTCCTTCGTCACCCCATTGGGTGCCTAATACAACAACGTTTTTACCCATCGTAAATTCACTTAGAGAAAATTAGGACGAGATTTTACCAGAAAACTAAAGTAAAGATCACCCCTGTTCAGCTTATTTTTTCTGCGGGCAATTGTTACATCCAAATATTGACCAATAACCACATAAATAACAGTGATTTAACGCACTAGTTTGTATTTAACAAAAAGCCCCGCAAATGCGAGGCTTTTTAACTTTTAAATAATTAACGTAAAGTCTATTGAGCTTTAGCGCCTTTCATATATTGGAAGAAGTCGCTATCTGGTGAAAGCACCATAACATCTTGCTTATCTTTAAAAGTCTTTTTGTAAGCTTCAAGTGAACGTACAAAACTAAAGAACTCAGGGTCTTTGTTATACGCATTAGCATAAATGCCTGCAGCATCAGCATCGCCTTGACCACGTACAGAACGTGCATTACGCTCAGCATCAGCAAGCATTACAGTTACTCGACGGTCAACTCCCGCACGAATAGTCTCTGCTTTTTCCTGACCTTCAGAACGGTGCTCTTTTGCAACCGCAGTACGCTCAGCGCGCATACGTTGGTAAATAGAGCTACTCACTTCTTGTGGTAAGTTGATTTGCTTAACACGTACGTCTAGTACTTCAATACCTAGCTCACGTGCACTTTCAGAAGCTTGTACTAACGCTTCTTCCATCAACTCGCTACGCTCACCTGATACAATTTCGCGAATTGTACGTGTACCAAAGTTTGTACGAAGACCATTGTTTACTTTTTGCTTAAGTAGCGTTTCAGCATATTGCTTATCGCCACGAGCACGTAAGTAAAAAGCACTAAAGTCATTAACTCGCCATTTTACAAACGAATCAACAATTAAGTCTTTTTTCTCGCTAGTAACAAAGCGATCTGGCGCACCATCTAGCGTTTGAATACGTGCATCAATACGACGTACTTGGCTAAAAAATGGTACTTTAAATTGTAGGCCTGGGCCATATACAATCGCTTTGTCGTCGCTATCTTTTTGTACTTTACTGAATAACATTACAATTGCTTTTTGCCCTTCAGGTACAACAAATACCGATGAGAAAGACATAACAATGGCAGCTAATAGTATTACTAAACTAAAGTTTTTCATTATGATTATCTCCCATCATTGAAGCGGTCATTGTTAAAGCGGTCATTGCCACTATTAACGGAGCTATTGCGCGACGTATTAACTTTATTACGTAAGTCTTGAATATCACTTGAACTTGGAAGTGCAACTCGTGTTGCGGTTCCTTGCTTGTCCATAATTTTATCAAGAGGTAAATACATCATGTTATTGCCGCCTTTAACATCAACCAATATTTTAGAACTACTCCCTAACACTTCTTCCATTGCATCAATGTATAAGCGCTCACGAGTAACTTCTTTAGCTGCTTGATATTCAGGTAAAAGCTTTTCAAAGCGAGCTACCTCACCTTGTGCTTCCAATGTAATGCGCTCTTGATAACCTTCCGCTTCTTGAGTCATACGCGTTACTTGACCACGAGCACGCGGTTCAATTTCACGAGCATATGCTTCTGCTTCACGGATGAAACGTTCTTCATCTTCTTGTGCAGCAATTGCATCATCAAATGCATCTTTAACTTCAGTTGGTGGACGAGAGTCTTTAAAGTTCACGTCAGTAACAATTAAACCTAAGTTATATGGTTCGATAATCTTATTAAGCTCATCCCATGTATTTTGACGAACAACCTCACGGCCATTAGTTAATACTTGGTCCATTTTTGCATGGCCCACAACATAACGCAGGGCACTGTCTAGCGCTTCTTCTAAGCTACTATCAGCGTTAGTTACGCTAAATTCATAAAGGTATGGGTCAATAACACGGTATTGCACCTGAAACTCAACGCTCACTACGTTTTCGTCTTCAGTAAGCATAAAACCAGAAGCCGATAATGAACGAACAGCTTCAATATCTACTGGGATTACCGTTTCGATGAAAGTCATTTTCCAACGCAAACCAGGATCAGCAATTCGGTCATATTTACCAAATTGTAGAACCACACCACGCTCGGCTTCTTTAACCGTATAAATACCACTTAACGCCCATACAATAACGGCGATAATAAGTATGAATGAAATACCGGCTCCGCCAAGTCCACCGCCGCTACCATTGCCGGATTTTTTCCCGCCAAATAAGCCGCTGAACTTGTTACTAAACTTGCGGAACACCTCGTCTAAATCAGGTGGGCCTTGATCACGTCCGCCTTTATTATTCCACGGATCTTTGTCATTGCCATTATTACCCGGTTCATTCCAGGCCATAGCTATACTCCATTGTTATCTAAATAAATTAGGAAATTGTGTTAAATCTAACAAATCTACCGCGTTTCTCATACAAAAACCGACATTAAAACGTCAATTTTTAATTACGGTTGATAAAACCAGCAATTTCAGGACCAAATTCTTTAATTAAACGATTCCACTCAACCATTGGCATTCTAACATCTAACAGCCAATTACCTTGCTCATCAAATTGCTCTTCATGCACTGCATTTAAACTGAACAATGCAGCTCTTAAGCGACCATACAATGGCGTAAGAAATAATGTTTCGTTAAACATCTTCTTAGCTAGTAACTCACTGATAGCCTCGCTAAGTAATTCACACCCTTCACCAGTCTGAGCGCTAAGCCATACTCTTATAGGTTGACCTTCGTCATCTCGATCAATACGTGGGCTTACGTTATCCAGCGCATCAATTTTATTATAAATTAATAGCTGTGGTACTTCATCGGCCTCAATTTCTTTAAGCACCGATTGTACTTGTTCAATATTTTCTTGCAGACGTGAGTCTGCGGCATCAATTACATGTAACTGCAAATCAGCTTCGCGAGTTTCAGTAAGCGTTGCTTTAAAAGCAGCAACTAAGTCATGTGGTAGGTGACGAATAAAGCCCACTGTATCAGCTAAGATAACAGGGCCAACATCACCTAACTCAAGCTTACGTAGAGTCGGATCAAGCGTGGCAAACAACTGATCGGCCGCGTATACATCTGAATTTGTAATTCGATTAAATAATGTAGATTTACCCGCATTGGTATAACCAACTAATGAAACTGTAGGTATTTCGTTGCGAGTACGAGCTCGCCTACCTTGTTCACGTTGCACTGCAACTTTAGCTAAACGTGCACGAATATTTTGAATACGGGCACGAAGTAATCTTCTGTCAGTTTCAAGTTGAGTTTCACCAGGACCACGTAAACCAATCCCGCCTTTTTGACGTTCAAGGTGAGTCCAGCCTCGAATTAATCGAGTCGACATATGGCGAAGTTGAGCCAATTCAACTTGCAGCTTACCCTCGTGGGTACGTGCGCGCTGGGCAAAAATATCAAGAATTAGCGTCGTTCTATCAAGCACACGACATTGACAAACGCGCTCTAAATTACGCTCTTGTGATGGCCTAAGTTGATGATTAAAAATTACGACATCTGCTTTGTGGATTTTGACAATCTCAGCTATTTCCTCTGCTTTACCGGTACCGACGAATAGTTTCGGATGTGGTGCTTGACGGCTGCCTTGCACAACCGCCAAACTACTAACACCAGCAGAAGATACCAACATTTCTAATTCGTGAAGATCTTCACGATCTCCTTCTTTAGGCAAGTCGATATGAACTAAAATTGCCTGTTCGCCGGATTCATAGCGGTCAAACAAACATTATGCTCCTAATTAAAAGTTTCCAGCTTCTGCCTCTTCAGTGTCTTCACTCCCTTGAACTGCTTGGAAGTTAACTGCGCGAGCAGGGACAACTGTAGAAATTGCATGCTTATAAACCATTTGATTTACGGTGTTCTCTAGTAAAATAACAAATTGGTCAAATGACTGAATTTTGCCTTGTAATTTTATGCCATTTACCAAAAAGATTGATACTGGAATGCGCTCACGTCGTAGTGCATTCAAAAATGGGTCTTGTAACGATTGGCCTTTTGCCATGTTATTGTTCCTTCGTTCTAGGTGTTATTATAATTAAGTGGCTGAACTTATTTGATAAAAAACAATATTCAACTACTACTAGCTTAGCGAACTTACTACACGATGCAAGTTTTCTTCGTCGCCTGTTGTTAACCAAGTAACATCAGGCCAACTACGAAGCCACGTTAACTGCCGTTTTGCCAGCTGACGTGTTGCTGCGATGCCACGAAAAACCATTTCATCATGGTTTGTTTCACCCGCAAGGTAATCCCACATTTGTCTATAACCAACACAACGAATAGAAGGCATATTGGGGTGTAAATCCTTACGTAGATATAGGGTCGAAACTTCATTTTCAAACCCCTGATCAATCATTATTTTAAACCTTTCTTCAATTCGGCGGTGTAATTCACTGCGTTCTTGCGGTGCAATCGCAAATTGATGAAAAGTATAAGGTAAAGCCGGCTGTTTTTGCATTTGCAACTCAGTCATGGTCTTACCAGTTAACCTGTAAACCTCTAAAGCTCGATTAATTCTTTGTGAATCATTTTCACTTATTTTTTCGGCTGCTTTTGGGTCAACTTTAACTAATTCTTTATATAAATGAGGCCAGCCAAATTCTTTCGCTTGCGCTTCTAACTCTGTTCTTATCTCTGTATCTGCTTCAGGTAAAGGCGATAAACCATCAATTAAAGATTTGAAGTACAGCATTGTACCTCCAACCAATACAGGCACTTTACCTTGTCTGTGAAATTCGTCAATTTTTTGCACTGCATCGCGCCTAAAATCTGCAACTGAATACGTTTCACTCGGGTCAAGTAGATCAATTAAATGATGCGGAGCTTTGGCTAATTCTTCCGCATCAGGTTTTGCTGTACCAATGTCCATACCTTTATACACTAGCGCTGAATCTACGCTGATTATTTCTGTATTTAAATGCTCGCACAGCGAGATTGCCAATGCTGTTTTACCTGCTGCAGTTGGACCCATTAAAAATATAACTGGTAAATTACTCAACACTGATACCTTAATCTAATTGCGTTAAATAGTGATTTAGCTCTATTTTAACTGCTTTTTTACGCAAGCGTTCAATAGTTTGTGGATTATTTTGTAAGCGCATTTGTTGCGCTAAAAATATATTGCTTAAATAAAATCGGGTCGGCACGCATTTCATTTGCCATTCTAACCAATTCTCTATATTTTCAAGTTTTGCTTTACACGCATCAAGTAGCTCACCTACCGCTGCACTTACATCAAGTAAATATAAACACGCTGGCAATTTTTTAACCATTACAAATTGTTTTTCTATTACAAGTTCAAAACCAAGTAAGGTAAACCACGATTGCTGGGATTCTATAAGTAAGCAATCTTCTTTTTCTAAGTTTACTCGCACTGGTAACAAAAGGGCTTTCCCTTCTAAACTTCCGAACTCTTTAATTTGATTATGCCAATCATCTACCAATGCATATTTGAAATGTGAGCAATACAATTGCTGCTCAACACTAAATACACACGCACCTTCATTAACACTGATGATTGAAACTGTCTTTAAAACATTATGCGCAGACTCTAACTGGTGTTGTGCTACGGGTATGTTTGCTACATTATCAAAATGCGCAGCGTGTTGCTCACTCACACCTTGATAAAACGCGTTTACATCATGATGGCTCGTACTTGGTGTATCACGGTATGCCCCGCCACCGCCAACACTTCTAGTACCTGATGCTGAACTACCTGCACTTCCAGAGTAAGAGGGCTGTAATTGCGATTTAGGGTAATCAAATACTCCATCCGCTTTTATATCATTAGAACTACTATGCGCTGACCCCATAAACACAGGCGCAGATTCCACCTCAGAGCTAAGCGGTTCATTCGTAAACTCACCTTGCAGCGGCACTACCACTTGCTTAATAGCCTGTAATATAAAGTCATGAATTAAGCGCCCTTGATGAAAACGGACTTCATGCTTAGCTGGATGAACATTTACATCAACCTGCCGAGGGTCTATATCAATATAAATGACAAAACCGGGTAATTCTTGTGTTCCGCTTACTTCTTCAAATGCCTGGCGTATAGCATGCAGAATAAGTTTATCGCGCATCATACGATTATTAACATAAGTATACTGAGTCGTATTAGCTGAACCTACAGGTAGCACCCAACCATGCAGCTGTAAGCCACCCTCTCCTGATTGAATATGCAAACCTTGCTCAGCAAAAGCCTTACCTGCAACTTGCGCTACACGTGTAATAGCCTGAGAGGGTTCTGTCTTCGCACGATACTGCCTTACTACTTTTTCGTTGTGAGTTAGTGTAATAGAGACATCAAAGCGACTAAGCGCAATACGCTTTATCAACTCATCAATATGGCTAAATTCCGTTTTTTCGGTACGCAAGAATTTACGACGAGCTGGGGTGTTAAAAAATAAATCTTTTACTTCAATGGTTGTGCCATCAGGGTGCGCTACTGGCTTTACTTGCACGGCCATATCGCGACCTTCTGCAAATGCTTGCCAAGCAGCTTCTTGATCTTTTGGTTTTGAGCTCAGCGTTAAACGCGATACAGAGCTAATTGACGCAAGCGCTTCTCCCCTAAAACCAAGTGAACAAATATTTTCAAGGTCATCTAGAGATTTTAATTTACTCGTAGCGTGACGAGAAAGCGCGAGCGTTAGCTCATCTTTACTTATCCCTGAACCGTTATCACGTATACGAATAAGCTTATGACCGCCACGCTCTATATCTATCTGAATACGTGTAGCGCCAGCATCTAAACTGTTTTCGACTAGCTCTTTTACTACCGACGCTGGGCGCTCAACCACTTCGCCTGCGGCAATTTGGTTAGCTAAACGCGCGGGTAATATTTCAATATTCATGAGATTTCCTAGCAAGCATTGCGCTAATAATAATGACTAACTTTGTGGTATATCGAGCTCTTGCCCAATAAACAAAGTATTAGAGCTAAGCTTATTAACTTGTTTTAATTCAGTGACTGTAATGCCATAGCGACTCGCCAACATACTTAAAGATTCACCCGGGCGTACCTTGTGCTTTGTTGGATATTGCGACTTTAATTTAGCAAATAAAGAGTCATCAGGTGGATTTTTTAAATAGTAATTTTTAATTGAAGTAAATATAGCTTTAGCCAAACGCTCTTGATGGTTAGCACTTTTAAGCAGCTTTTCTTCTCGTGGGTTAGATATAAACCCTGTTTCTACTAAAATTGATGGGATATCTGGTGATTTAAGTACAGCAAGACTCGCATGTTGGGGATCTTTCTTATGCAACTTAGCAACTTTACGTAGCTCTTTAACCACTTCGTCAGCTACGTTTAAGCCGGTTTTCATAGAGTGATCCATCGACATATCAAGTAATGCTTGCGCTAAGTATTTTTCGTTAGCGGCATCTTTCATTACATCCGCAGCGCCACCTAAAAGCTCAGAGTGCTTTTCTTTATCTTCTATCCATTTACCTATCTCTGAATTAGCACGCCTTAACGACAACACCCAAACAGAGGCACCATTTGGTCCCGGGCTCGTAAATGCATCAGCATGAATAGAGACAAAAAAGTCGGCCTTTTTTTCACGAGCACGATTGGTGCGCGTATTAAGTTTTACAAAGTAGTCACCGCTTCGTACCATGCGCGAAATCATCCCACGTTCGCCATCAATCATGCGCTCTAAACGTTTTGCAATTTGCAGTGTTACTGTTTTTTCGTACGTGCCAGAGGGACCAATTGAACCTGGATCTTCGCCGCCATGACCCGCATCAATTGCAATCACAATATCGCGTTCTTGGCTTAACTGGCGGTTTTTAGCTGCGGTTTGAGCAGGAGAAACAACTGTGGCAGCTTGGCTTTTATTGTATAAATCAACAACGAGCCTGTTTTTATAAGGGCCTGTAGGCGCTAAAGCAAATACAACTGGCTTTACTGGTGCGTTTAATTCAAACACTAACCGAACACTGTGCTTATTTTTAGGTTTTGAGTAGCGTAGCTTGCTCACTATTTGATGTTTTGGTGGTACACCTGGTAGTATTTTTAACTCGCTAGTGTTTTCTAAATCAATTACTAAGCGGCTTGGGTTTTTAAGCATGAAATAGCTAAAGTCAGGCTTATCATTTAAATCAAATACCACACGCGTACTATCAGGGGACGGCCATACGCGTACACTATTAATTGTATTTTTGGCCCACAGCGGCAAGCTTATGGTAATAACCATAAGGTAAATAAAGAGTTTAACTACACCTCGGCTCATTTGATAATTACTGCCTTAACTATATTATTATTTGTTATTTAGTTTTTCGACAATTGCTACACCACGCTCACTGGCGCTATTAATAACAATTTTACGTTTGTTACCCATATAGCTTAGAGTAATATCTAAATCAGGCACAGGAATAAATTCACCACCTTTTTCTGGCCACTCAACAACGCAAATTGCATCTGGTGAAAAATAATCGCGTATTCCCATGTATTCTAGTTCTTCAGGTTCACCTAAGCGGTATAAATCAAAATGATAAACATTTGCGCGCTCGAGTTCATAAGGTTCAACAAGTGTATACGTTGGGCTTTTAACTTTGCCTGTATGTCCAAAGCCTTGCACTACACCTCGAGTAAACGTTGTTTTACCAGCGCCTAAATCACCATGTAAATAAATAACCGCACCTTGCTCTATAATATCAGCAACGCAATTACCCATTGCGACCGTGGCTACTTCATCAGTCAAATGAAATTCAAAACTACGCGTCATTACTACCTCAAAAATTCATTCAAAAGCGCATATTTGCTAATCATACCAGAATATTAATTTAAGGCGATAAATTGAGGTTTTAGACATAAAAAAACCAGATAAGCTGATAATGAAAGTTGTGTATGGATGTCTATTTTCGATACTTTGAAGCTGTATCATTGTAATAAAATAATGTAAGTGAGTTCTCAGACTAAAAGATAGTAAAAGAAAAGTAACACCACGAATTAGATGACCCCATATTGGCATTAAATTAACTGAGATATGTAAGTTTATTATCTAACTTCTTCTGATTCAGCAGATGGTTCTGCTAGCAAAAAAGTAACTGGTAAATGAAACTCTCAACTACTCCCCAAGATAACTTTATATTTTTAGATAAAAGACTAATCCAGGTGACCCGCTCACCCTAGTTTACTGTTTACAGGTGCTTTAAATACAAAAAGCCCCAGCTAATGCCGGGGCTTTTTACAAAACTAACTTAATTAAAAAATTAAGCTTGTTTTGGACTAGAAATAACGTCCACTAAAGTCCAAGATTTATTCTTAGAAATTGGTGCGCATTCACGGATAGTAACTACGTCACCCGTTTTTGCTGTGTTATTTTCGTCATGTACGTGTAACTTAGTCGTACGTTTAATGAATTTCCCATAGATTGGGTGCTTCACGTAACGTGCGATAGCGATAGTGAAAGATTTTTCCATCTTGTCGCTGATTACACGGCCTTGAAGAGTACGAATTTTATCGCTCATTATTGACCTGCCTTCTGGTTAATAACTGTTTTTACACGCGCGATATCGCGGCGTACTGTTCTTAGCGTGTGTGTCTGAGCTAACTGACCAGTGCTAGCTTGCATGCGCATATTAAATTGCTCACGAAGTAGTCCTAGAAGTTCAGCATTAAGCTCTTCTACGCTTTTATCTTTTAGTTCGCTAGCTTTCATCACATTACCGTCCGAGTTACGAAAGTTGTTTTGAATGGCAATTTACGAGCAGCAAGGTCGAATGCTTCACGAGCAAGCTCTTCTGAAACACCTTCCATTTCGTAAAGTACTTTACCAGGCTGAATTTCAGCAACCCAATATTCAACAGAACCTTTACCTTTACCCATACGAACTTCAAGAGGTTTTTCTGTAATCGGTTTGTCAGGGAAGACACGAATCCAGATTTTACCTTGACGTTTCACGTGACGCGTCATAGCACGACGAGCTGCTTCGATTTGACGAGCAGTCATACGGCCACGGCCAGTTGCTTTCAATCCGAAAGTACCGAAGCTTACTTTGTTACCGTTTTGCGCTAAACCGCGGTTGCGGCCTTTGTGCATTTTACGGAATTTTGTACGTTTTGGCTGTAACATTACTCGCTACCTCTACTTAGCACTTTTCTTGGCTTTCTTTGGTGCGCGTTTAGCTGGCTTCTCTTGCTCTTGTACTAGTGGTAAACCACCAATAACTTCGCCTTTGAAGATCCAAACTTTAACACCAATGATACCATAAGTGGTTAAGGCTTCAGAAGTTGCGTAATCGATATCAGCACGAAGAGTATGTAGAGGTACACGACCTTCACGATACCATTCTGAACGTGCGATTTCAGCGCCGCCAAGACGACCGCTAACTTCAACTTTAATCCCTTTAGAACCGATGCGCATTGCATTTTGTACCGAACGCTTCATAGCGCGACGGAACATAACACGACGTTCTAGTTGAGAGGCAATGCCGTCTGCTACTAGTTGTGCATCTAGTTCTGGTTTACGTACTTCAGAGATATTAATCTGAGCAGGTACACCAGCGATTTTAGTTACCGCTTGACGTAATTTTTCTACGTCTTCGCCTTTTTTACCGATAACAACACCCGGACGAGCCGTGTGGATTGTTACTCGGATTGATTTTGCTGGACGCTCAATAACGATTTTAGACACAGAAGCCGTTTTCAATTCCTTTGTAAGGAATGTACGAACTTTGTGATCGCCAAAAAGCTGTGCAGAGAAATCTTTTGAACTCGCGTACCAGGTAGAAACCCAAGGTTTAGATATACCTAGGCGAATACCAGTAGGATGAACTTTTTGTCCCATTACTTATACTCCTAGCTATCTGAAACCATAACAGTGATATGGCTTGTACGCTTAAGGATGCGGTCTGCGCGTCCTTTAGCACGAGGCATAATACGTTTCATTGTAGGACCATCGTCCACAAAGATCGTTGTTATACGAAGCTCATCAATGTCAGCACCTTCGTTATGCTCTGCGTTAGCAATAGCAGACTCAAGTACTTTCTTAACTAATACAGCGGCTTTCTTAGGGCTGTACGCCAGGATTTCTAGTGCGCGATCTACAGGTAACCCACGGATCTGATCTGCAACTAGACGTGCTTTTTGCGCCGAACCAGAGGCGAATTTATGTTTAGCTAATGCTTGCATTTATCTTCCCCTCTTATCGTTTCTTCGCTTTCTTATCCGCAGCATGGCCACGGTAAGTGCGAGTTGGTGCAAATTCACCTAGTTTGTGACCGATCATTTCGTCAGAAACGAAAACTGGTACGTGCTGGCGACCATTATGGACAGCAATGGTCAATCCGATCATGTTAGGTATGATCATTGAACGACGGCTCCAAGTTTTAATTGGCTTTTTCTCACCGCTTTCCAAAGCTTTCTCTACCTTCTTCAGCAAGTGTAGGTCTATAAAAGGACCCTTCTTGAGAGAGCGTGGCATGGCTATTCCTCAATATTACTTAGTACGACGACGTACTATAAATTTATCCGTACGCTTGTTCTTACGCGTCTTCGCACCTTTAGTCGGTTTACCCCATGGAGACACAGGATGACGACCACCAGATGTACGACCTTCACCACCACCGTGTGGGTGATCTACCGGGTTCATGGCAACACCACGAACTGTCGGACGAATACCACGCCAGCGATTTGCACCTGCTTTACCAAGTGAACGAAGCATATGCTCAGCATTGCCTACTTCACCTAGAGTCGCACGACAATCAGATTCAACTTTACGAACTTCGCCTGAACGAAGACGTAATGTTACATACTGACCATCACGAGCAAGGATTTGAACGTATGCACCAGCAGAACGTGCGATTTGAGCACCTTTACCTGGTTTTAATTCTACGTTGTGAACAGTCGAACCTACAGGCATATTACGCATTGGTAATGCATTACCAGGCTTGATTGGTGCATCAACACCAGACTGGATTGCATCGCCAGCTTTTAAGCCTTTAGGTGCGATAATGTAACGACGCTCACCGTCTGCATATAATACAAGAGCGATGTTTGCGCTACGATTTGGATCGTATTCTAAACGTTCAACAGTAGCTGGAATGCCATCTTTAGTACGTTTAAAATCGATTAAACGGTAGTGTTGTTTATGACCACCACCGATATGACGAACCGTAATACGACCATTGTTATTACGACCACCTGATTTAGAGTTTTTCTCTAAAAGTGGTGCGTATGGCTTACCCTTATGTAGATCAGAGTTAACCACTTTAACTAGGTGACGACGGCCCGCAGAAGTAGGCTTACACTTTTGAAGTGCCATAATTCTATCCCCTTATTACTCGGCGCCGCCGACAAAGTCTAGCTCGCTGCCTTCTTTAAGAGTAACGTAAGCTTTCTTCCAGTCGCTACGACGACCGAAACGTGCGCCAGTACGTTTTGTTTTACCCTTAACGTTAAGTGTGCGAACACCAGTTACTTCTACTTCAAAAAGCTTCTCAACTGCTACTTTAATTTCAGCTTTAGTTGCGTCATTTACTACTTTAAAAACAATAGTATTGTTTTCTTCAGCAGCAATTGTGCTTTTTTCAGAGATATGTGGAGCAAGGATCACTTTTAAAAGACGTTCTTCGCGAATCATGCTAGCGCCTCCTCAAGTTGCTTAACAGCAGCGGCTGTAATAAGTACCTTATCGAAAGCAATTAAGCTTACAGGATCGATACCAGCTACATCACGTGTGTCAACCTTATAAAGGTTACGTGCCGATAAGAAAAGATTTTCATCTACTTCTTCAGTCACGATAAGAACATCTTTAAGCTCAAGTTCTTTAAGCTTAGCAACTAGTTCTTTAGTTTTTGGTGCTGCTAGAGCAAAACTTTCAACAACGATTAAACGCTCTTGACGAACTAATTCAGATAAGATGCTTTTAATCGCACCACGGTACATTTTACGGTTTACTTTTTGGCTGTGGTCTTGTGGTTTAGCTGCAAAGCTAACGCCACCTGAACGCCAAATTGGGCTACGGATTGTACCGGCACGTGCACGGCCAGTACCTTTTTGAGCCCATGGTTTTTTACCACCACCGCTTACTTCAGAACGTGTCTTCTGAGCACGAGTACCTTGACGAGCACCTGCTGCGTATGCAACAACTACTTGATGTACTAATGCTTCGTTAAACTCACGTCCAAAAGTAGCTTCAGAAACTTCAAGACCGCCAGAAGCGTCTTTAATTGCTAATTCCATCACTAAATCTCCAGGACTTATGCTTTAACAGCTGGTTTAACGATAACGTCACCGCCAATAGCTCCAGGTACTGCACCCTTAACTAAAAGCAAATTACGCTCAGCGTCAACGCGAACTAGTTCTAAGTTTTGAGTCGTTACACGCTCAGCACCCATATGACCGGCCATTTTCTTACCTTTAAACACCTTACCAGGTGATTGGTTTTGACCGATTGAACCAGGAGCACGGTGAGATAGAGAGTTACCATGTGTAGCGTCTTGCATGCTGAAATTCCAGCGCTTAACACCACCTTGGAAACCTTTACCTTTAGAAGTACCGGTTACGTCAACCTTGTTGATTTCGTTGAATAATTCAACAGTAAGCTCAGCGCCTACTTCAAAATCGCCTTCACCACCGTTAAGGCGGAATTCCCACAGACCGCGACCCGCTTCAACACCAGCTTTAGCGAAATGACCCGCTTTAGCTTTGTTTACACGACTTGCTTTTTTAGTGCCTGCGGTTACTTGAAGCGCGTTATAACCGTCTGTTGCGTCAGATTTGATCTGAGCAATGCGGTTAGGTGTCGCTTCAATAACTGTCACAGGGATAGATACACCATCTTCAGTGAAGATTCGTGTCATACCCACTTTACGACCGACTAGACCTAATGCCATTTTCCTAAAACCTCTCTAATCTTTCGATTAACCCAGGCTGATTTGAACATCAACACCAGCAGCAAGATCTAAACGCATAAGCGCGTCTACAGTCTTGTCAGTTGGTTCTACGATGTCTATCAGACGTTTATGGGTGCGGATCTCGTACTGATCACGCGCATCTTTATTAACGTGCGGTGAAGTTAGTACAGTAAAACGTTCAAAGCGTGTAGGTAGTGGGATTGGACCACGTACTTGTGCGCCAGTGCGTTTCGCAGTTTCCACGATTTCTGCCGTTGATTGGTCAATCAAACGGTGGTCAAAAGCTTTTAGGCGAATACGAATGCGTTGATTTGACATTCTTAACCTCAATATAAAGAGCATATAAAAGAGCATAAAAAAACGACCGAAACAATCTTAAAACTTAAGATGTCGGCTGTTTGATTATATCTACGTTGAGTTCCAAATCGGAACTCCTGTTTATTAGCTTGAAATCCAAGCTTAATTTATCCTTTCAAGTTCCCAGAGGAATTTTGAAAGCCTGCGTATTATAGAGGTATTGGTGATAAATGCAACAACTATTTAGAAACAATACAATGCCTATAAATTTGATTAAATAAGCACCCATACATGCTTACTAGCTATACTTGAACTAATACCTCTACTGTTAGTCAATAAACAAGTTAACACCTTAATTACGCAAACTAAGGGATTTTTAGATATTATGGTATCCTACTGCGCTAATTTTGCCCTTAATACTCTCAATATGGTGAGTCGATGCGTATTTTTAATTATTGTTTAAATGTTATGTCTGCTGGATTTAGCCGCTTATTTGTAAAAAGCAAAGTGCTGCCAGAAAATCCGATTAAACAGTATGATCTAAACCCTGAGTACCCTACATTTTATATAGTGCGTTTAAATTCACGATTTGATTTAGCGGCTCTCGCACATGCGTGTAAAAAAAATGGTCTACCTAGCCCAACTGAAGAGCAAGTATTAGGTAACCAAGATTTAGACCGTTTTATTGGTATTAAAAATCCACCACCACTTTTTGGTGATGAAGCTAAGCCAACCAATGCTTTAGCCCAAGGCAAGCAAATTATTGAGTACTTAATAAAAAGCGGTCAGCAAAACGTACAAGTGGTGCCTGTTACTATTTTATGGGGGCGCGATCCAGGTAAAGAAAAGCCAGGACTACGTACTTTAATTACACACTCTCTTACTCCAAGCTGGTTTAGAAAGTTTTTTGTGGTGTTATTTTCAGGGCGCGATAACTTTATTCGCTTTAGCCAACCACTCGACTTATCACTTTTAGTCAATGAAAAAGCCGATGTAAGCGAGTTACCACATAAATTATTACGCGTAGCGCGTGTTCACTTTAAGCGCCAAAAGCTAGCTGCTACAGGCCCTAAAATGCCATCTCGTGAGCAATTGTTTAATTCATTATTAGCGTCACCTACTATAAAAAAAGCAATTCAAGATGAAGCTAACGCTAAAAACATTAGCCAAACAGAAGCTCGTCAAAATGCACTTAAGCTACTTGATGAAATAGCCGCTAATTACTCTGAAGCAATAATACGTGTGGCCGAAAGGTTTTTAACTTGGTTATGGAATAAGCTTTATAATGGTATTGATATTAAACACGCCGAACAAATTCATGAACTAACAGATAAAGGTCATGAAATAATCTATATGCCTTGTCATCGCAGTCATATGGATTACTTACTGCTTACTTACTCTATTTATCATTTAGGCTTAGTTCCACCACATATAGCTGCAGGTATAAATCTTAACTTTTTCCCTGCCGGTGGCATATTTAGACGCTCTGGGGCATTCTTTATTCGTCGCTCGTTTGCAGGCAATAAACTTTATTCTGCCATATTCAAAGAGTATTTAAGCCAACTGTTTATTAAAGGTTACTCTGTTAAGTTTTACACGGAAGGCGGTCGAAGCCGAACTGGGCGCTTACTTCCGCCTAAAACGGGTATGCTATCTATGACATTACAAGCAATGCTACGCGGAATAGACAGACCAATATCTATCGTTCCTGTGTACATTGGCTACGAGCACGTCATGGAAATTAACACCTACCTTAAAGAGCTGGATGGAAAAGATAAAAAAGGCGAATCTATATTTGGTATTTTTAAGGCAATCAAAAACCTCAAAAACTACGGTCGTGGTAATTTAAACTTTGGTGATCCAATCTCGATTAACCAATACTTAAACGATAACCAACCTGATTGGCGTGATTCAATACACCCTACCGATGTGCAAAAGCCGCAATGGTTAGCGCCACAAGTAACTAAACTTGCCGACCAAGTAATGGTTAAAATTAATAATGCAGCGGCGCTTAATGCGGTTAACTTACTAGCGATGATATTGCTGGTTAACGATAAACAAGCATTGAGTAAACCAAAGCTATTAGCACAACTTGATTTTTATCTGCGTTTACAGCGCGATGCCAGCTATAGCGATAAAGTAACCGCGCCAGACGAAACACCAGAGCAATTACTAAAGCATGCATTAAAGCTGAATAAGTTTGAAGTTATCAGTGATGAGTTTGGCGAAATTATTACTATTAGCGATAAAGAAAAAGTATTGTTTAATTACTACCGCAACAATATTTTGCACTTGTTTGCAGTACCAAGCTTAATTGCACTACATCTATTTAAACAACACAGCACAACTATTGAGCAATGCCAGCAACTTGTAAAAACGTTTTATCCATTATTTGCTAAAGAATGGTATTTACAGCCTCTTGATGAAAACTATATAACGCGTATTTTAGCTAATTTTGCCGATCAAAATTTAATTGAGTTTGATGGCAATAACATTCATATAACAAACGGTAATGACTGCTTAGCTAAGCTAGAGATGCTTGGACGAGCACTTAGTTTTACTCTACAACGTTACGCTATTGTGATTGGTTTTATTCAAACAAGTGATGGCATTGAAAAAGCCGAGCTTGAAAGAGAGAGCCAAGTGCTTGCACAGCGTTTAGGTACACTGCATGGCATAAAAACACCTGAGTTTTTTGACAAAAAAGTACTTGTTAGTTTTATCGAAAACTTACGTGGTGAGTCATTAATAACAGAGGGTGATAAGGGCTTAGTAGGTAGCACACAACTATGTGAAACCTACGCACACCTTAAAACATTACTGCCAGCACGCGTCTGGCAGTCAATCAGCGATATAGTTCAAGATCAGTGTAACTAGCAATGCATTTACAGAAGGGGTTAGCGTTGACGCATAACCCCTTCTTGCATTGTTGAGGCAACCAAGTTGCCTTGGCGATCAAAAAACTGCCCCCGTACCAAACCACACCCATTACTCGCACTTGGACTATCAATTGAATACAAAATCCAATCATCCATTCTAAATGGACGATGAAACCACATTGCATGATCAATAGTAGCTACTTGCATATTTGGCTGCATAAACGATACACCATGAGGTTGCAATGCAGTTGGTAAAAACTCAAAATCAGACGCATACGCTAATAAGTAATTATGGATACGCTGATCGTCCGGCATTTCACCATTAGCTTTAAACCAAATATGCTTTACCGGCTCCATAACTTCTGGTTTAAACGGGTTATGAAAAGTAACCGGTCGCATTTCAATTGGCATTTCACGGGTAAACTTATTACGGATAACCTCTGGGATATGCGAAGCGTTATCTTGGTAAAACTCAAGCGATGAACGTAATTCTTCAGGTGCGGGAACATCAGGCATTGTCGCTTGATGCGATAACCCACTCTCTTCACCTTGGAATGACGCGGTCATATAAAAAATAGGTTTACCGTACTGAATTGCTTTGACTCGGCGCGTACTAAAGCTCTTTCCATCACGAATAGTTTCAACGTCATAAACAATGGGTTTAGCCGGATCGCCTGGGCGTAAAAAGTAAGAATGTAATGAATGAACTATTCGCCCTTCAGGTAGAGTTTCTTTGGCAGCAGAAAGCGCCTGCCCCATTACTTGACCACCAAATACAGCACCAAAGCCTAAATCTTGGCTTTGTCCTCGATATAAACCTTGCTCAATTTCTTCAAGTGTTAACAACGACAATAAATCATCTAATACTTGGCTCATTATTTCTTCCTCATTACCCTAGTGTCCAAATGATACTATACAATAGTGGGAAGTAAATATTTGTTAGGAATACTGTTATGGCTTACTGGCTATTTAAAACTGAACCCGATGCGTTTTCATTAGATGACTTAAAAAACGCACCAAAACAAACGACTCTTTGGGAAGGTGTGCGTAATTACCAAGCACGAAATTTTATGCGTGACGACGTCAAAGTCGGTGATTCAGTCATGATTTATCATTCAAGCTGCAAACACGTGGGCGTAGCCGGCATTGCCGAGGTTACCAAAGAAGCCTACCCAGACCCCACTCAATTTGATTTAAGCAGCGACTATTACGATGCAAAAGCCACCAGCGACAAACCACGTTGGGTTGTTGTTGAGGTTACTTATCAAAGCCATTTAAAAAAATTAATTAGCCTTAAAGATATTAAAGCCAATGACAATATTACTGAAATCGCACTTAAAAAGGGCGGACGACTATCAATAATGCCTGTTACTAAAAATGACTGGGATGAAATAATCAAAATGGCGCAGTAATACCCTATCGGTTTGACCTAATTTCATTGAGTTTGATATGATCTATATTGACTTATAGCTGGAGGATTAATGAAATTACTGTATTGGTTAGATGAATGGTTAACTCTCCCGCGCAATGAGCAACAAACTCGATTACCCATGACGGGTAATGATTTACTCGGCGATGTATTTGTTAAGTATGATTTTGTTGACGTTAATAAACCCCTGCTTTTTACCTTCTCCCCTGCTGGCACTAACGTGCAAGAGCAAGATCTTCACCCTGATTTTGCACCATGGGGTTATCACTTAGCTCAAAAACAAAACGTAAACGTAATCGCTTTTCAGCATTTAGGTAAAAGTAATTGGTTTCGTAATCGTAATTTAATCTTTTTTCTCGAGCAATTATCAACATTACTTACGCCGTTTAATTGTCGACTTGGCTATGGTTTAAGTCGTGGCGGATTTGCTGTTGGCGCTTTTGCTAAACTATTAAAGCTAAATCAGGTGTTGTTCTTCCATCCAGTAAGTACTAAAAATAAAGAATTAGTACCGTGGGATGACCGCTCTAGTACCGATATAGCTCAGCAGTTTGATTGGCAGCAAGATTATCACGATCTAGATTTAGGAGATGCCCAAGGCTATGTTATTTACGATCCTACTAATCGTATAGACCGAATGCACGCTAAGCGCTATAAGCAGTTAACTCACTTACGAGTATTTGGTATGGGACATGGCACACATGCCACATATTTGAATAAGTTTGGATTTTATAAGCAAGTAGCCGTCGATTTTATCCAGCATCAGCAAATTGATATTGCGCAGTTTCGTCTGCAAACTAAAACCTTACGTTTTAAAGAGGATTATTACAAAAGCCTTAATAAAGCGAATGTAAACTCAGCTCACCGTCAAACACTATTAAGCAAAGCTCATAATATTTTGATTGATGAAAAAGAAGTTCACGTACAGGAACATCAGGCAAAAATTGATATTCAGCCATTAATAGATGTTGCCCTCAAGCATCAAGATGAGCATCCTAATGATGCCATTCAGTTATTAGAAGTTGCTCAACAACTTGTACCTGACGATCCTTTAATTGAGCATAAAATTAAGCAACTAGAAGAGTAGTTACGCCAGTAAAAGCGGCTGTAAAGGCCAACTACTCTATTTGGCCTTTTTCTTTTTGTGCCCATACTTGGGCACAATGGCAAAGTACATCATTAACCCTAACCAAGAAAATATAATTATTCCCATTAGCCAGCCATTCTTTTCATGACCCTGTGTACGCTTACTGTTGAGTACAATAACGACAGGTAATATATAAGCACTTAAAACAACAATTAAAAATACAACTTCATTCATTATTTTTCTAGGCTCGACCAGTCTACTTCACTACTTAATACTCGATCTACCGATATATAGTGCAAAATATCGCCTTCACTTACTTTGTAATCTAATGGTGGATTTAAATCCATATTTTGCGCACTTAAATTATGAGCAACACCCAACAGTATTGCATCATGCTCAAGCTTAAAATGATGAAACAAAGTACCAAACTCCATATCTTTGCAGCCGCTTGGTATTTTCAAACTAAATTGTGTATCACCATGCAAAGTAGATAGCAGCTCCTCTTGCACACGGCTCGAACCTGGATCTTGCATTGAGCGTACGAGTATCTCAGCTGATTTTGCACTACTACACTCTACATTTTGGCAATGCTCTAACATCATCTCAACTTTGGTTTCATCCAAAAAGTGAGCACTTATATGACAATCATCTTTTACTAAGCGACTTATGCGCAGGGCTGTTGTAAATGTCTGATCGTCATCTTGACCATCAATAATCACTTTATCAGCACTACGAATAGCTACCCGCTCTAGTTCAGCTAAATTAGTAAAACTCGTTAAACGTGCAAAATCAACGCTTTCGTTAGCTAAAAAAGGATGATCCATTTGCTCTGTTACCGCGAGTAAAATACGACGGTCAGTACGTTTCGTATCTGCCAAAATGTAATCAATCATCTTTTTTGTACGAGTGTCGTGCCAACCAAAAATAATAATATGGTGGTTACTGTGGGCAAAGTTTTTATCACCAGTCATAGCGCGCCTAATTAAGTAAGTAACAGTTTGTCCTGCTTTTCCTAGCAAAACACCAAATAAAGCTAAACCAAATGGAATTTGTATTAATGCAACCACCCAACGACCAAGATCAGTAGTTGGACTAAAGTCACCATATCCCACTGTTGATGTTGTTACTGTGTAATAGTAAAAAAAGGTAGTAAGCGAGGTTAACGCTTTCTCATTCGCTATAAATAGTAAGCTCCATGTTAATAGCATATGAGTCAAAATAGCTAATGCCACTGCTTGCCAACTCAACTGATCTATATGAGCGCGAACAAGTAACGCTAGCCTTTTAAATATCACCGGCATAATACAAAGTCTTCGTTAGTAAATTATCTATAAACAGTACGTTACTGTAAGCGATGCTTTTAAGCAATGTTTAAGCTTTTAACCGCAAATATTAGACTAAATGCTGTTTGCCAATGGTGATTTTTCATGATTAATTAGCGTTAAAATAATAACCAAAACAGTTGTGCTTATGCTTAATAAAATAGCCCGCCCTTTTACTAAAATTGTAGAGCGTTATCTTCCCGACCCCTTTATATTTGTAATTTTACTTACAATAATTACCCTTGTCAGTGCGAGCTTATTTACAACCGCAACTAACATTGAAGTATTACAAGCGTGGGGAGGTGGGTTTTGGAACTTATTAAGTTTTGCGATGCAAATGCTACTAGTGTTAATTACAGGCTATATGTTGGCAAGTACGCCACCTATAAGTAAGTTATTAGAAAAGCTAGCAACATTTGCAAGCACCGCACCTAAAGCAATTATATTAGTCACGCTTATTTCGCTTTTAGCGAGCTGGATAAATTGGGGATTTGGCTTAGTTATTGGTGCCCTTTTTGCCAAAGCAATTGCTAAACATACTCGTGTTGATTATCGATTATTAGTAGCCAGCGCTTACTCAGGTTTTGTTGTATGGCATGGCGGATTAGCGGGTTCGATTCCTTTAACTATCGCAACCGATGGTCACTTTTCAGAGGCCAGCATTGGTATTATGAGTACAGAGCACACTTTATTTGCGGGCTTTAATATAGCCATATTAGTTGGTTTATTCATTATTATGCCGCTCGTTAATCGCTATATGCTGCCAAGCGAGCAAGAAAGCGTATATATCGACCCAGCTCTTTTACAAGAGACAACACCTAAGCCCACAACAATAACCAGACCTGCCCAACATTTGGAACAAAGTAAACTACTCGGTATGACAATTGGCTTATTAGGTTTGGCATATTTAGGCTATTACTTCTTTATTACTGGCGGAAACTTAAACCTTAATAGCGTTATTGCCGTATTTTTGTTTTTAGCTATTACGCTGCATCAAACACCCCATAATTTACTTAACAGTCTGCAACAAGCAATTCCAAGCGGGGCTGGCATTGTTATTCAATTTCCTTTTTATGCTGGCATTATGGCGGTAATGGTTGATAGCGGATTAGCACAACAGATATCACGTGGCTTTATTGCCGTTGCAGATGCTGATAGCTTGCCATTTTTTAGTTTTATAAGTGCAGGACTCGTTAATATGTTTGTACCCTCTGGCGGCGGCCAATGGGCAGTACAAGCGCCTATTGTTATACCCGCAGCACAAGAGCTAGGTGCCGATATATCTCGCGTTGCAATGGCTGTTGCATGGGGTGATGCGTGGACTAACCTAATTCAACCTTTTTGGGCATTACCCGTCCTTGCTATCGCAGGCTTAAAAGCAAAAGATATTATGGGGTTTTGTGTTGTGCAGCTATTTGTAACTGGGGTTTTTATATCGCTGGTATTGAGCTTTTATTAACTGCAAGCATTGTGCAAAGGCGTGCAATATACGCACGCCTTCATTGCTTTAAGCACTCTCACCTTGCTGACCTAAGTCCACTAATTCACCTGCATTTAAATGATAGACTTTGCCAGCCATATTAATAGTTTCTCGGCGATGAGCAATCATAATCCGTGTGATTGGTAAGTGCTGAATTTGCTCACTTATTTTCGCCTCGTTATCCTTATCTAAATGGCTGGTTGCTTCATCCATAAACAACACGCAGGGCGATTGATACAATGCGCGAGCAAGGAGTAAACGCTGTACTTGACCGCCAGATAAGTTTGATCCCATATCACCTACTAATGAGTTATAACCCATAGTCATTTTGGTAATATCATCATGAATAGCCGCATGACGAGCACACGTCTCTATTTTCAAGTAATTGGGCTGTGGGTCAAAAAAGCTGATGTTATCGGCGATTGAGCCAGCTAACAATGTGTCATCCTGCATCACTGCAGCTATTTGTTTACGGTAGTTTTTAAGGCCAAACTGGGTGATATCTTTACCATCCAGCAGCACTTTACCCGAGGTCGGCTGTAATAACCCCAGCATAATTTTCATTAGCGTAGTTTTACCCGCGCCAGATGGCCCTGTAATCGCAATCGAGTCACCGGTATTCAGCGTTAAATTAACATTATTTAAAATAGGCGCTTGCTCTTCACTGTAACTAAAGCAAATATTCTCGAGCGTAAGCTGGCCTTTAACTTTACCTTCGTCATCACCGGTATAGGCCATTTCACCGTCACGATTAGCTTCTTGTTTCGTGAGTGCTATATCTGCAATACGGTCTAAGTGTAAGCGCATCATTTTGAATTGAATAATTTGCTCAATTAAGTTGGCAAAGCGGCTGGTTAACTGGTTTTTATAAGCAATAAACGCCAGTACCATACCAACAGACAAACTATTGCTCATAACTAGCAATGCAGCAAAGTAAATCACCAATACATTTTCAAGGCCAAATAACAGTTTATTAAATGAATCAAAGCTAATGTTTAAACGCCCTAAACGAATTTCACTGTTTATTACCTCTGCATAACGGTTTTGCCAAATACCTTGGCGCTGCGATTCATTACCAAACAATTTTATAGTTTGCATACCCCGAATATTTTCTAAAAAGTTCGATTGCTCTTTGGCAGATGATTGAATCATTTCTTCGGTGGCTTGATGTAGTGGACGATACAGCGCTAAACGTACTAAGGTGTAAAGCACAATTGCACCTACAACTATTGCAGTGAGCTTTAGCGAATAAATTAGCATCATAATCAATACGGTAATAGCCATCACGCCATCGACCAGTGTTTCTACAAACCCCGTGGTAATACGCTCACGTATTTGCGCTAATGAGCCAAAGCGCGACACAATATCGCCGACATGGCGCGACTCAAAATAATTCATCGGTAGCCGCAATAAGTGCCGGAGTAAGTTCACACCCATTTGCATATTCAAAAGGCTGGAAAGACGTAAAATTAGCCAACTTCGTACCGCATTAGTCACCACCGAAATAATAGCAATCAGCGCAAAACCCATAGCAAGCACCGTTAATAACGATTCATCAAAACTAATGAGTACTTCATCCACCACCCACTGCATATAATAAGGGGTCATCAAGGCAAACAACTGTAATACAAGTGATAATGCTATCAGTTTTAGTAATCCCGCCTTTAAGCCCTTCATGGTGCTCCAAAGTTGGGTAAACTTCATCTGCGCTTTTTCTTGTTTAGCTTCAAACTTACTCGTTGGTGTGAGCTCTAAACAAATACCGGTAAAGTGTTTACTAAACTCATTACTATTTAAACTGCGTTTACCAACAGCTGGGTCGTTAATTGCAAATTTAGCTGAAGATCCTTTACCAGAGACTTTGGTCAATACCACAAAGTGATTCATATCCCAGTGCAATATACACGGCGTTTGCAGTTTATGAACTTCATCAAGCGGGCATTGTAGCGCACGGCTAGCTAGCCCTAAATTATCACCTAGCTCAATCAACTGCTGTAAGTTCATACCCTTTAGATTAGCCGAAAAGCGTTTTCGCATGGCAGGCATATCCAGCTTATGGCCGTGATAACATACCATCATAGCCATAGAGGCTAGGCCGCATTCAGCTATTTCGGATTGGAGTAATAGAGGAGTGCTTTTGCTTATAGAGAAATTTAGATTATTCATACTCTAACTTACAAACATACTTGAATGTGAGGTGAAGCATCAATATTGAAAATCCAGCAATAATAAATAAGGAAAAACTTAATGCTGATATGATTACCATGTAGAAACTTGCAATACCTATATATATAAAAATCTGAAATATTTGAAATAATATTAAATTAAGCCTAATAATTGAATAAAATAAGCTAAAGGAACCCAGAACAAAAAATAAGCCAGAAAAAATAAACTCTCCATCATTAACAAGAAACGCACCTAATATTAGAAAGACTAATGAGATTGAAAAACTATAAGGTTTTCTAATAATTGCATTCATCTTAGTACCTTACATTGAAATAAATTAAAGGCTACAAAGTAGCCTTAAGAAATGTTTACTTTTGCATTTGATAAACATCATATGCGATCATTGCCACACCAACCGCAATACCAACACCTGTTCCGATAGCAATTCCACTCAACAACGCACGACCAAGTATTCTAGCACCAGCTGCAACAGTGCGACTAGAAACACCACCATCAACTTGAGTCAATTCACTCGCAGTTAACTCTCTCATAAATCCCCCTACTTCAATGACTGATATGCTGAGAAGGTAGCAATAGATGCAGCAATTGTACCAATGCTAATCCCTGTGACTTTAACAGCGAATGTTAATAATGGGGGAACTAAAAATACAACTCCACCATTCACTTCTTGAATTTCATTTACGTTTAATTCACGCATAATGTTATACTCCATGTATCCGACGCTTTTTAGTTAAGTCGTCGGGTTGTTAATATGCTCCCCTTCAATAAAGGTGAGCGGTTAATAGGCTAGCTTTAGCTGCTCGCTAAAGTTAACTAAAGCTGGCCGTCTTTTTCGGTTGTTCGCATTTAGCAAACCACCAAAACTTTCAAATTTTTCTTTATTTTATAAAACGCTACACTTAACTTACGCGCCCTTTTAGGCTGTACAGTGGCTCGAGTAACCACTCGATTAATGTGCGCTGCTCCAACATAATATCCGCTTCAAACAACATGCCGCTTTTTAGCTCGAACGCTTTACCATAGGCCTGCATTTGTTGTTGGCTAAGTATTGCCCGCAAGCGGTATACAGGCTCTTGCAGAGCAATGGGCAAGCGTATTTCATTTGGGGTAATGAGTGCCTTATCAATACGGCTAATTTTGCTGTTAATGAAACCAAAGCGTTGATAGGGGAAAGCATCAAAACGCAGGCGCGTATCGTTACCTAGCTGTATAAAGCCCGCTGAACGTGTTGGTAGCAACAACTCTGCTACTAGCTCTGATCCTTCGGGAATAATATGCAACAGTGGTTTGGCTTGGGTAAGTGTTTCGCCCTTAACCACTTGAATGCCAGTAACAACACCGCTGTTACTGGCTGTTATGGTATATTGATAGTTACTTTTAATTTGTGTGAGCTGGTTTTTAATATCCGCTTGTTGGCGTTTAAGACTATTTATACGCAACATATATTGTTGTGGTACGTTGGCAATATTAAAACTAAGTTGGCTTAATTGATTTTCTTGCTGCATCAGCAAGCGCGCTAGGTTTTGTTTTTCTTGCTTAGCATCTAACAGGGCTTGCTGCTGTTGCTCTCGCTCGATGTTTGATAAAAAGCCATTTTTATTAAGTTGATTTAGGTTGCTTTGTTGTCGGTTAAGTAGCCCTAATTTTTCATCAGCTAGAGCTAGTTGACTTTGTAATGCAACTTGCTCATTAGTAAGTGCATGTTTTTGCGCTTGCAAGTTAAGTGATTCTTGCTTTTGTAGGGTAAGGTTTTGTGCTATCTCGTCATTAAGCAACTGTATTTGCATACTTAGCTGCTCAACAAGCTGGGTACTAAAGGCTATGCCTTGGCTGTTATTTTGCTGCACAATAATGGTCGCCAACGGCTGACCTTTAGTAACGGCATCACCCTCTCGTACAAATAGCTGCTCAATCATACCACCTTGACTAGCAAAGCTTTGGATTATCCCTTTATTGGGTATTAAAAACCCCCGTACTGTTTCCTTGCGGGAATATTCTGCTGTAAATAAGAAGCTTATCACTACAATCGCAATACATACCAAAACAAATACGGTAAGTTTTATTGATAATGGTTGTGCTAGCGTAATCACGCCAGTTAAACGCTCACTTTGCTGAGCGACAGCTTCCTTTCTAAATAACATCCAGTTGACTCGCTAAGATTGTTCTAATTTATATTACACTAGAATTCAATTAACAATAAATCAACATAGAAAGTTAAAAAATAAAACATTAATGCAAAAAACTAACTTATTTTGTTGGAAAAATAAAAATACTAGCTCGATAAAATAGTCATCGGCAGGCTCAATATTGGATTTTCTGAATCGGCAAAGTGCATCATTACAGCTACATGCCCAGCTACTACAACTGCATACATAACCGCTGAAAAGCCTTGGCCATATTTATCTAGCGGCATTAAGTGTGAGTAGTGACGGCCTCGCCATTCAAATACAATTTCCAGCGCACCAACAAACAAAAAGAATACCAGTAACATTAAGCCAAAGGTGTAGCTCAGCCATAAGCCAAATAGTACGCCTAATAAGCATACGCTTAAACCAATCCATGAACGCATTGAAAAGCTAATACTTTTTAATACATGCCCGCCATCAAGCGGCAAAATTGGTAACAAGTTAAATAAATTTAATAACGCACTAAGAACCGCCACACCTGCAAATATTTCCATCTCGGTGGCGTAATATAAAACGACACCCAACACCGAGGTAATTAAACCAAATGCAGGCCCCATCAGTGATATAACGACATCTTGCCAACGGGTTGTTATTTTATCGTCACTTACAGCTAGCCCACCAACAAACGGGATTAAGTAAATACCTTTGGTTTTTATGCCAAAGTATTTCATTGCTCGCACATGGCCGTATTCGTGTACGACTAAGCAACCAGTTAGCATTAGTGCAAATTCAATACTAAATAACCACGCATAGCCTGCAACAGAAGCCCCGGCAAGCACTACTTTAATTACCTTAGCACTTTTAAAAAGCTTAAAACCTAATGCAGCTAGCCCTAAAAAGCCTTTTTTAGGTGACCCATTTGTAGGTGCTGGTAACGCAAGTTGTGTTGCAAATTGATCATCTACAAAGAGCGAAATACTTTGCTCTTCCACTGCCGCTGTATCAATACCTATTACTTTGTTGTCGTAAGTAAATTGAAAATAGTTTTCACGAGGGTTATCAAATGTAATGGCTTGTTGCGCGTGAAATACCTGCACAATTTTTTGCCCAGACACCATAAGCGAAAATGGTTGCTCGGCTAAAGTAAGATCTATTCTTATCATAATTAAGACCGTTTAAAATAATGGCGCTAGTATACCTAATCAGCTTAAAAACACGAGTGAAGGTGCTAGGTAACTATTTTCAAAATAAAAGTATTTGATACTGACAAAATAAAAAAACACTACTACTTTTATAGTAACTCCAAGCGATACATTGAAAGGGATAACAGTGAAGAAGATAGTGCCTAATATTTTAGTTGTTGACGATTCAAAAGCAATTTTGATCGTTATGGAAGCTATACTTAACGAATTGGGTATGTCTAACACTATAACTACGTGCCTGAATGCAAAAGAAGCTCTTGAAAAAGTTAAAGAGGATATCAACTACTTTGATGCTATTTTTACTGATCTCAATATGCCCGAAATGGACGGCATGGAACTAATCCGCCACTTAGGAGAGTTACATTATCAAGGCGGTATAATAATTGTTTCTGAAATGGACCATAAAGTTATTAGCTTAGCTGCCAATCTCGCGAAACAACATAACGCGCACCTCATTGGTAATATTTCAAAGCCAGTGCAACTGTCTCAGGTTAGTAGGTTACTTACTAAAGTGGCGCAATTAAACAGCCACACTTTATTAAAAGAGCCAGCCATTTCAAAAGATGAGCTTATTGATGCATTAAAAAACGATGAAATAACGCCTTTTTACCAACCAAAAATAAACGCGGATAACAATAAAATTGAAAGCGTTGAAGTGTTAGCGCGTATTTTATCAAGTAAAGACGACAATATTATTTTACCTTGCCGTTTTATAAATACTGCCGAACAACACAACTTAATTAATCAAATTACATTTTCTCTTTTTGAAAAGGCCACCAGCGAATTCAAAAATATGACAGCACAACTAGGTCATGATTTTAAAATGGCCTTTAACTTATCGCCAACCCAGCTCGATGACCTAAACTGCCCTAATAAATTACTACTTATTTTAGAACTAAACCAACTCACACCTAGTAATATAATTATAGAAATAACAGAACAACATGCACTCTCAAGCCTCATGCAATTAGAAACAGTAAACAGATTAAGAATGCATGGCTTTGGTATATCGCTAGACGATTTTGGTGTTGGTTTTACTAATATGAATCAGCTTCGAAATCTTCCTTTTACTGAAATTAAAATAGACCGTTCACTTATTAGCCATATAGAAACAGATTTATTTTCTCAAGTGGTCGTAAGTTCGTTATTTAATATTACGAGTAAAGATAATTTAGACTTAGTAGCAGAAGGTGTTGAACGACCAGAAGAGCTCGTTTATTTAAGGCATTATAGAAGAAAACTAGCCATACAAGGTTTTTTATTTAGCCGCCCTAAACCACAAGACGAATTTATATCTTGGGCTAAAGATTGGCTAAAAACTGATGGCAGCCCCGCTTAAAGCGGTATTAATATTTAATCGGGGCTGGTTAACTAATTATCACCCCGAGTGTGTTTATCTTCTTCACTGACTATATGCGCACTGCTTGCTAAACGTTTGTGCCAACGCTGCCTTGCTACTGCGCGCATATTAGTAGATTGGTCACGCTCATCTACAATCTCTAACCCCATTAAAGCTTCAATCATATCCTCTAACGTTACAATACCCTGCACGTCACCGTACTCATCAACAACTAAGCATATATGAGTGCGCTTTGTTAAAAGTGTTTGCAGTAACGACGATACGTTCTGAGAAGTTGGTACGGTATAAATAGGCTTAATCAATTTGCTAATTTTGTAATCGGTACCTAAACGGTGAAATGCCAGCATAATATCGTTTTTATGCACAAACCCAACAATATCGTCGCTGTCTTTATCAAATACCAATATACGAGAAAATGACGACGAGCCGTGATCGTTTAAATACTGATTTACTGTTAAGTCTTTGTGGATTTTAAAAATTACAGTTCGAGGCGTCATTAAGTCGCATAATTTTGCATGTCTAAAATGCAATAAATTACGAATTATTTCGGACTCATCCTGATGTAATGCACCCGACTCCGTACCTATATCAGCCATTGCCTCTATCTCTTGACGAATATAGTAAGCCTCATCGTGCTTTGGACCCATTAAATTTGTTAGCTTTTGTGCAAACCATACAAAAGGCTTTAGTGATATAACTAAAAACCGCAAAGCGTAAGTAACACTTGGCGTTAGAGCTCGCCAGTAATTAGCCCCCAAGGTTTTAGGAATAATTTCAGAAAGAATTAATACGAGAAATGTCATAATGGCTGATGCAATACCTACAGCCGCATCGGAAAAAACGACAGCCGCTTGTGCGCCAACTCCCGCTGCACCTGCAGTATGGGCAACTGTATTTAAAGTTAAAATAGCAGCTAAAGGCTGATCTATATTGTTTTTAAGCTTTTCGAGCTGTTTAGCAAGCCCAGGGTGTTTTTTTCTAAGTGATGCAACATAGCTGGGCGAAATACTTAATAACACAGCCTCCATCACAGAACATAAAAACGAAATAACAATCGCCACTACCATATAAACTATCAGTAAAGTCACTTTCTCTCCTCTATATTGGATATGTGAGCATGGTAACAATACATGCTATATTTGGCCAAACTTCCAATAATAATAGGCATAATAATGAAATTTAGCGCACCATGGTGTCATCAAAATAAGCTATTTAAGTACGCAGCAGCTCTTTTAACACTTAGCAGCTTAAGCTTTGCTGCAATAGCTGCACCATTAGATAAATCAAAAATTCAGTTTATCGGCCCACTTGCCGAAGATATGCAGTTAAAGCCTTTTCAGACACCTCATGGCAGTGCGATTATTAACAACCTATTGCCGCAACTACAAGCAGACACCGATAGTTTTTCTATATTTGGGAAAAAACAAAACTGGCAACCGTTTAATAAAATCAATGCGCTCACTTTAGGTGGGTTACAGGCACTAAAATTTAATATTGAAACAACCCGCTTTACGCAAGGTACGCTTACCTTAAAAGGGATTGAGCAAGGGCAGTTATTTATTAATGGCGAACTACAAACAGGCGATAAAAATAGCTATAAGTTAGCTTTAAATAACAGTACTCACACTGTTTTAATAGTAGCCCAGCAAGTAGCTAATTGGCACGATGTAACGCTTGATTTTGCTCCAAAGAGCGAGGTTGATAAAATTACGCTCAGCACTTCACAAACAAAACGTTTATCTGCAAAACAACTGTTTGATGCTCCTACAATTAGCCAATTATCACTCGCACCTAATGCCAAGCAGTACGTTACTACCACTCGCACTTATAGTGATAAAACACAAAATCAAGCAAATACAGTTACTGTACTTAAAGATTCAGACAATCAAACGCTTTATCGCTTTGAAGCAGGCCAACCAAGTAACATTATTTGGAGTCCAGATAACCAATATTTAGTGTATTTGTTAAATGGTGAGCTTAAACAACTTAACCGTAAAAACTTCTCAATAAAAACATTAGCAAACGATTTAGAAGGAGCTAATAGCTTTACCTTTTATAACAACACCAGCCTTTTGTTTAGCTGGTCTAAATCACCCGAGAGCACTAACAGCTTAACTAAGCACTATAAAGGTCTGCAAGATCGCTGGTCGTATGCACGTTCCATCAGCCAAATTTATATGCTTGATACTAAAAGTGGTTTAACAAAAGCACTTAGCCAAGGTCCTCTTTCTTACAGCCTTGAAGATTCAAATAGTAACCGTGGCAAAGTATTAATGAGCCGCCCAGTAATGGCAATGCAGACATCAACTCACCCTGAAACAGAGCTTGTTGAACTCGATTTAAAATCAAACAAGCTTTCATCGCTTGGTAAATTCAAAACGTTTAATTTAGCCAAATACGCAAATAAAGATATTTATGTAGTTGCAGGCCCAGACTTTAAAAATGGCGCAGGCAGAGCACTACCAAAAGCAATGCTTGCTAATAACTACGACGGGCAACTTTACCTACTTACTGAAAGCGGTAAAAACGTAAAAACACTCAGTAAACAATTCGACCCCGCTATTGGCCAACTACACGTTTTAGAAAACGGCGATGCGCTCATTAAAGTAACAGAGCAAGACACTCAACCACTTTACCTATTTGATTTAAGTAAACAGCGCTTTAAAAAGTTAAATACAGGATTGGATATTGTTGAACAATTTAGTTACTCACACGACCGTAATACCGAAATTTTATTAAGTGGCACTAACGCTTTAGCGCCACAACAGCTAAAGCGCCTTAACGTCAGTAAAAATAAAACAGATTTAATATGGGATTCAAAACCAAGTAGCTATGCAAATATACGACTCCCTACATTAGAAGAGTTTAATTTTAAAAATAAACATGGGGTTGAAATAACTGGCCGCGTTTATATTCCTAGCAATTTAGATAAAACTAAAAAGCACCCGGCGCTCGTGTATTACTACGGCGGCACTTCACCAGTTACGCGTGGTTTTACAGGTCGTTATCCGTTTAACTTATGGGCAGAAAATGGCTACATTGTTTATGTAGTACAACCTACTGGCGCAACAGGGTTTGGACAAAAGTTTTCAGCGCAGCATGTTAATGCCTGGGGCGACTACACCGCAGACGATATTATCGAAGGCACACAAGCCTTTTTAAATAAATACAACTATGTTGATAGTAAAAAAGTAGGTAACTTAGGGGCATCGTACGGTGGCTTCATGACCATGTTATTGGCAACTAAAACCGATATATTTAGTGCTTCAATAGCTCATGCGGGTATTTCTAATATTACCTCGTATTGGGGTGAAGGTTGGTGGGGCTACTTATATTCTGGCGAAGCATCAAAAAATAGCTTCCCGTGGAATAACCCTGAGCTTTACAGCCAACATAGCCCTGTATTTCATGCCGACAAAGTAACAACACCTATGCTACTTCTTCATGGTGATAGCGATACCAATGTACCTGTTGGCGAAAGCTTAACAATGTACACTGCACTTAAACTGCTTAATAAGGACGTAGAGTTAATCGAATACAAAGGCGCCGACCATCAAATTTTTGCACGCGATAAACGATTTGATTGGTGGAACACCATGCTCGCATACTTTGATAAAAAGCTAAAAAACGAGCCTCAATGGTGGGACTCGATGTATAAAAATGACTGAGCCTGAACCTTTAAAATAACGACTTAATACAGATTTATTAATAGTAGAATTAATTATTTAGCACCTTTTAATTAGTCTAAAGGTGCTAACCTCATCCTCTAATAACGTCTTATACACCTTTGAAATATTAAGTTACTTAAAACTAATAAACCCCCTTCTCAGCATTTACCTAATGGTGCTACCATACAGAGCTATAAGCATTCAAAATAAAGTACTATGGCTATTAATGTTTTATTGGTTGAAGACGATGAACTACTCGTTAAACGCATCCAAAATCACTTTGCAGATACCGAATTTACAATAGAGGTAGACCCCACTGGCGCTGATGCACTTAACATTGTAAGGCAGCGGGTAAACCTGCGCGGTGCTATATCATTAGCCATAATTGACATTGTCTTACCAAAGCGCGACGGGCTTCAGCTCGCAAAAGAATTAAACACACTGACCGATATTGGCGTTATTGTATTATCGAGTCGTGACTCCCAAGCCGATCGTATTGCAGGTCTTGCACAAGGTGCTGATGACTATATTTGTAAGCCCGTCGATTTACTTGAGTTAGAACTTCGCATGCGCGCGCTCTATAAGCGTGTTGCAGTTAACCTAGAAGACGACGAAAGCGAAGAGTTTATAGAATATGCTGACTTTAAGCTTCATCCTGATAACCGCACATTAATTACTGCTGCGGGCGTTGAGTCACGCTTAACTGAAGCCGAACATAAAGTGCTTATTTGCTTAATTAGTAATGCAGGTAAAGCCACATCCCGTGAAAAAATATCAGAAGAAATAGGCCAGCCCGATTGGAGCCCAAACGATCGTACTGTTGATGTGCTTATTGGTCGTTTACGTAAAAAATTAAATGACGAAAAAGATCAAAAACGCATCGTTACCGTACGCGGTAAAGGCTATATGCTTTCTATTTAATACTTAGTTAATTGCGCAATAAGGCGCTCAAATGCGCGGTAATTAAGTGCTTCTTTAAGCTCATTTAAACTAATGTTTTCAGCGCCTTTTAAATCACTAATAGTCCGCGCCACCTTAATTATTCTATGGTAAGAGCGTGGCGATAAAGACAACTTCTCGCTTGCTCTAGCTAAAAATTGCAACTCTGCAGGCGCAAGTTCACAGTGCACACTCATTTCTTTATTATTAAGTCTCGCATTAACCTTACCTTGGCGTTTTAGCTGCACATAATAAGCAGCCTCAACTCTTGCTCTAACCTCAGCACTGGTTTCCTCTGGTTTGGTACTTTGTAGCTCAACACTCGTTAAACGAGGTAGTTCTATTTGCAAATCAATACGGTCAATAAAAGGCCCTGATACTCGCGATAAATAACGCATAACTTGATCGGGAGTTGCCCGCTTATCAGTATGGCTCCCCGTTGGGCTTGGGTTTAATGCTGTAATAAGCTGAAACTGCGCTGGGAACTCCATTTGCCTAGCTGCACGTGAAATAGTTACTGTGCCGGTCTCCATTGGTTCACGCAGTGAATCAAGCACCTTACGCTCGAATTCCGGTAACTCATCTAAGAAGAGCACACCGTTGTGTGCCAGCGAAATTTCACCAGGCTTGGGATTTGAAGAGCCCCCCACCAAAGCAACAGCTGAGCACGTATGATGCGGATTGCGAAATGGCCGCTGTCGCCAATTAGTTAAATCTATGGATTGTCCAATAATAGAGTAAAGCGCAGCTGTTGAAATAGCTTCATCGTCCGACATAGTAGGCATAATTGTAGCCATTCGCTGGGCCAGCATTGATTTACCAGTACCTGGAGGGCCTAAAAATAGTAAATTATGCCCGCCAGCTGCGGCTATTTCTAATACTCGCTTTGCACCGGGCTGACCTTTAACATCGCTTAAATCGAGCAAAAAATCAGGGGCTTGCGTGCAGTCGGGGTACTCTATATTTAATGGCAAGGGTTGTTGATTAAGTAGGTCGCCCCATACTTCTTGAATAGAGCTTACGGCTTTGCGTTTAACGCCATTAACTAGGCTTGCTAGGCTGTCGTTTGCAAGAGGTAAAAAGCAGCAGCGATCTTCTTCTTTAGCAGCAAGTACCGAAGGTAAAATAGCGTTTACACCACGCACTTCACCATTAAGAGCAAGCTCACCATAAAACTCGTACTTATGAATATCAGGACACACTATTTGCCCAGAGGCGACTAAAATACCCACCGCAATAGCCAGATCAAACCGCCCACCATCTTTTGGTAAGTCGGCTGGGGCTAAATTTACGGTTATTCGTTGATCGGGAAAACCAAATTGTGAGTTTTCGAGTGCGCTACGTACCCTGTCTTTCGACTCTTTAACAGACGCTTCGGGCAGGCCTACAATATGAAAAGCGGGTAAACCATTTCCTAGGTGAACCTCTACAATAACTTCAGGGGCATTTATGCCCACTTGAGCACGAGAAAATATACGAGCTAACGACATTCCTTATCCTAGTAAATGGTGTAATTACACCAGTTTAGTCAGGATATTTAAAAACGTGTAATGTGATTTGCCATTTTATAGCGGCTAAACGAAGTAATAAGGTCATTAACATTCCTAATACCATCGCCATTTCGGTTGCTAACGAAAAACTAATGCCAAGCGTATAAACAGTACCACCCGCTATACAGGTAATAGCGTAAAGCTCCCCCTTTAATAGCATAGGGATCTCGCGTGCAAGCACATCTCGAATTAATCCACCAAAGCAGCCTGTAATTACAGCCATAATTACCGCAGTCATATCGGGCATACCAACAAGCTGTGCTTTTTGCGCCCCCATTACTGCAAAAAAAGCTAACCCAAACGCGTCCGCTGTTTGTAAAATATAATGAGGTATCGGCTTTTGTTTATTTATAAGGCGTGTTGTAACAAATACTGAAGCGAGTATGGCAAAAAAGTAACTTTGATCGTGTAACCAAAACACTGGAACATCTAAAATTAGATCTCGCACTGTACCACCACCAATAGCAGTTACTGTCGCTAAAACTACGACCCCAAAGCCATCCATTTTTTTCTCATACGCTAGCAAAGTGCCCGATACAGCAAACACCGCAATGCCTATTAAATCAAACCAGTGGTAAAGTTCAGTCATATTTGTAACAACCTAAAAATATTTGTGCCGTTTTAACACAAACCAAACAAGGTTTTAAGTAATAACGATTTATTTTAAGAAGTTTATAACATTTTAAAGTGTATCTTAGGGGGGCGGGAGCTTGCGCTTATGAGAAGTGAATGCCTCATGCAGTGAAGATGATCTCACCACTCTCATCAAATTTTAGACATAAAAAAACACGCTTTAAGCGTGTCGTTTCATTCTTATTTATTTCAGTGGTTGCGGAAGCCTGAACTTATAAAAGCTGAACCGACGACCTTCGGGTTATGAGCCTCAATATACACACTAAATTTTAGACATAAAAAAACACGCTTTAAGCGTGCCGTTTCATTCTTATTTATTTCAGTGGTTGCGGGAGCCTGAACTTATAAAAGGTGAACCGACGACCT